>DATBFX010000526.1:0-10387 GCA_036558305.1 Thermomicrobiales bacterium
CCCGATCGTCGGCTGGACGTAGCCGGTCTCGTCGACCGCCCGGCTCTGCAGGCGGGCCGGGGCGCCGTCCCAATGCCAGGGGAAGCGGAAGCGCGTCCAGGCCATCGGCAGCACCGGCTCCTGCAGCGCGGCCGGCGCCCAACTGGCCCCGCCGTCCGTGGAGACCTCGACGCGGGCGACCTTGCCCCGGCCCGACCAGGCCAGGCCGGTGATCTCGACGAACCCCGGGCCCGGCAGGCGCTGGCCGCCGGAGGGGGCGGTGATCACCGACTTGGCCTCCATGACGAAGGTGAACTGGCGGGCGGTGCCGTCGGACATCAGGTCGGTGTAGTGGGCCGTCTCCCACCGGGTTTGCCAGGGGCGATCGCCCACCTCCAGCCGGCGCAGCCACTTGACGTTGGTGTTGCCCTCGAAACCGGGCAGGAGCAGGCGCAGCGGGTAGCCCTGGGAGGGGCGCAGCGCCTCGCCGTTGGCGGCGTAGGCCAGGAGGCCGTCGGCCATCGCCTTGGCGACCGGCACGCTGCGGTTGAGCCCCACCGCGTCGGCCCCCTCGGCCAGCAGCCAGGTGCCGCCGGGTTTGATCCCGACCTCGCGCAGGACGGTGGCGAGCGGCACCCCCGTCCACTCGGCGCAACTCGTCCAGCCGTGCGTCTGCTGGACCGTCTGGCCCATCGAGGCCTCGGTCCACTCGGAGGAGGAGTTGCCCGAGCACTCCAGGAAGTGGGCGACCGAGACCGAGGGGAAGCGCTTGAGGTCGTCGACCGTGAACAGCGTCGGGCGGTCGACCAGGCCGTGGACGAGCAGCCGGTGCTGGGCGGGATCGACGGCGGGGATGCCCCCGAAGTGGATCTCGTAGAACAGCGCGTTGGGCGTCAGCGTGCCGTGGAGGTCGGCCAGCGGCGAGAAGCTGACGACCGGGTTGGCGGCCAGGCGGACGACGGCCTCCTCGGCGGGGGCCCGCTCGCCGTAGGCGGAGGACGGGGCGCCGGGTGTCCGCATCCAGGCCGGGACGTTTGGGGGCAGGTCGTCGCCGGCGGCCGCCGGCGCCGCGGGCGTGGCCTCCTGGGCGGCAGTCCCCGCCCCGGTCGGGCCGCGCCCACCGAGCAAGGTGGCGGCGAGACCGGCCCCGCCTGAGGCCAGGGCGGCGCGTCGGGTGAGCCGGCGCCGGGCAAGGCGCCCCACGATCGGGCCGAATCGCGTCGGGTCCATCGATGCTCCTTTCCGTCGCCGGCACCAGGGTGAGCACCAGCCTATCCCGATCGGATAGCCCGCGCATCCGTAGCACCTACGCGATTTCAGGAGTGCCCGTCTGGCGGACGAATAGGGAATTACCCACTTTAGGCGTCGGAGGCGAGACCGTGCTCCAGGGCAAAGTCGCGCGCGCCGCGTCTGGTCTCGACGCCCAACTTGCGGAGAATGCTGGAGACGTGGTTGCCCACGGTGCGTGGACTGATCGAGAGCGCCGCCGCGATTTCCCGATCGGTCGCCCCCCGGTTCAGGAGGCGCAGTACCTCCACCTCGCGCGGGGAGAGCCCGTGGTCTGGCGCGACCGCCGGCGATGGCGCGATTCCCGGCGCGTTCACAAGCGATGCCACCGCCTCGGCTTCGGCGACGGCCTGCTCCAGCAAAAGCGCACTCCCGGCCGCCCACGCCGCGGCGAAGCGATCCTCGCCCAGTACGGTGCGGAGCGTGTCCAGGAGCCGATCCGTCTCGGCGCGATCGCGCGGCCCATGCACGAAGCCAAGGACCTCGTACGTCGCCGCTTCCGCCGCGAGGAGCCGCGCCGCGCGTTCCGGATGTCCGGCGAACCACGCCAATTTGCCGAACCTGTGGAGGTTTCCCGCGATGAGGGCCGCGTCTTCCTTCGCCCGCGCCAGCCGAAGCGCCTCGGACAGGTACGTCGCGGCTGCCGGAAGGTCGCCCGCGTCGCAGGCGATCATGCCGAGACCGCCGTAGGCCCAGTTGACGGCCGCTCCGTACCCGATCCGCTGGCCGAGTTCCAATGCCTCGGCGAAGCGCGCCCGGGCCAGATCGGGTTCGGCCCGCGCGTAGGCGAACCGCCCGAGACCGACGAGTGCCCCCGTCGTCCAGGTCCGCTCGCCGAGGTCCCGCCACAGCCCGAGCGCCTCGGCCATGAGCGTTTCGGCCCGGTCGAAGTCGTCCCGCCGCGACGCCGCATAGGCGAGGAAGTAGGTCGCTTCGGCGATCAACTTGAGGACTTGGCTTGCCCGAGCGACCGCCAGCCCCTCCTCCACCAGCGCCTGTGACCGCGCCCAATCGCCCTGCGCCTGCGCGAGGTCCCCGGCGCCGAGGAGGACGGCGACCCGCGTGGCCGCCGACACGGCGGCACCGGGGCTCGCGAGCGCCCGCTCGGTCCAGGCGCGCCCCTCCGCGATGTGGCCGCCGGTCCGCCAGAACCACCAGAGCGCGGCCGCCAGGCGAAGCAGCACCTCGGCCTCACCGCGCTCCTCGGCCCACGCCAGCGCGACGCGGAGATTCGGCTGCTCCGTTTCGAGCCGGGCGAACCAGGCGGGTTCGGCCGGCGTGTAGAACGCCGGCTCCGCGTCCTCGACCAACCCCAGGAAGTATTCGGCATGCCGGGCACGGAGGGCGTCCCGTTCCCCGCTCGCGTCGCGCTGCTCGACGGCGTAGGCGCGGATCGTCTCCAACATCCCGTAGCGCGGCTCCCCGGAAGACTGATCGGTTCGTCGTACCAGGCTCTGGTCGACCAGGGCCGTCAACCGGTCGAGCACGTCGTCGCCGAGTGCATGGTCCGCGTTGCAGATGACCTCGATGCCGTCATACGTGCAACCGCCGGCGAAGACCGCGAGCCGCCGAAAGAGCGCTTGCTCCTCGGCGGTCAGGAGGTCGTGGCTCCAGGCGATCGCGTCGCGCATCGTCCGCAGGCGCGCCGGTTGATCCCGCGCCCCGCCGGTCAGCAGCGCCAGCCGCCGCTGCTCCAGTCGGGCGAGGATGGCCTGGGGCGAGAGCACCTTGGTCCGTGCCGCCGCCAGCTCGATCGCCAGCGGCAGACCGTCCAGGGCGGTGCAGATCGCGCCGACCGCGTGCGCGTTGGATTCGGTCAACGCGAAGGCGGGATCGACGCTGTTCGCCCGCTGGACGAAGAGCGCCACCGCCTCGGTCCGTGCCAGATCGGCGAGCCGCGGTGGCCGGGCCCCCGGCAAACCCGAGGGTACGAGTCTGGGGACGGCCAGCGGCGGCACCGGGAATTCGTGTTCCCCGAGGACGTGGAGCGGGGCGCGGCTGGTGACGAGGACTTTCAGCCGCGCGCAGGCGTTCAGGAGGTCAGCCACCGCCGGCGCGCCGGGCAGGACCTGTTCGAAATTGTCCAGCACCAGGAGCGTCTGCCGGGAATGCAGGACGGTGAGGAGGCGTTCCGGGAGCGAGCAGTCACCCCCCTCCGTCACGCCAAGGCCCTGGGCGATGGCATTGGGCACCAGGGCCGGGTCGTCGATAGCGGCCAGGCGGACGAAGTAGACGCCGTCGGCGAAGGTGCCGACGGCGTCCCACGCCACCTGGAGGGCGAGGCGGGTCTTGCCGACGCCGCCGGGGCCGGTCAGGGTGAGGAGGGGAACGTCGGGGCGCAGGAGGAGAGCACGGATGGCGGCCAGCGCCTCCTCCCGCCCGATCAGCGGCGTGCGCGGCAGCGGTAGGGGAGCCGGTCCGTTGCCCTCCGTTCTGGGCAACGGCGGCAACGGGACGAGACGGGACCCGCTCCGGTCGAGCGAGGAGGCAGAATCCACGGCGGCGTTCCCCAGCAGCGGCGCCGAGATCGGTGACGACGGTGCCAGTAGGCTACACCGGCCGTCCGCCCTGTCAAGCGGTCAAGGCATCCAGAGTAAGGTCGACGCGGAGGTAGTTCGGGCTACCGGCGCGGGACTTCCGAGAACGCCCGACGACCCGCTCAGTCGTCCTTGGCCTTGCTGTCGCCCTTGACCGTGACGAGCGGCTTGAGGGTGTGGACGATCTCGACCAGGTCGTCCTGCTGGGCGAGGACCTTGGTGACGTCTTTGTAAGCCTGGGGGGCTTCGTCGAGGAACCCCAACGACGGGCGGGTGAAGGTGCCGGCGAGAGCTTCCTTCAGAGCGGCTTCGTCGAGGGAGCGTTTCGCCTGTTTGCGGCCCATGCGGCGACCGGCGCCGTGGGAGCAAGACGTGAAGCTGTCGGGGTTGCCGCGACCGCGGACGATGTAGCTGGGGGCGCCCATGCTGCCGGGGATGATGCCGATCTCGCCGGCGCGGGCGGAGGTGGCGCCCTTGCGGTGGACGACGAGGGTCTGGCCGAGGTGCTCCTCGATCCGGGCGAAGTTGTGGTGGATGTTGATGAAGGCGTCGCGGCCGCCGACCTCCTCCGGTTCCAGACCGAGGGCGGCGAGCATCGCTTCCAGCATGCGGTAGCGGCTCTCCAGGGCGAAGGCCGTGGCCCAGTCCATGTCGTGCAGGTAGGCGTGGGCGATCTCGTCGTCGAGCGGGAGGGCGGCGAGGTCGGCGGGGACGTCGAGGCCGCGCTTCTTCTCGATCGCTTTGGCCCAGGCGGTGTAGTGGTCGGCGATGCGGAGACCGGTGTGGCGGCTGCCGGAGTGGACCATCAGCCAGATCTGGCCGGTCTCGTCGACCTGGGCTTCGAGGAAGTGGTTGCCGCCGCCGAGGGTGCCGAGCTGGACCGCGGCCTTGTCGCGGATCAGGGGCTGCAACTCGCGGGCTTCGAGTTCGACGGCGAGACCGTCCCACTCCTGGCGTCGTTTCTGGACGCCGAACCCGGTCGGGACGGCGGCGCGGACGTCGTTGGCCCATTTGCCCCAGTAGCGGGCGTCCATCCGCTTCGGTTTGTACTCGCGGCCGGTGGGCACGGCGCACATGCCGCAGGCGATGTCGACGCCGACGGCGGTGGGGACGACGGCGTCGACGGTCGGGAAGACGCAGCCGATGGTAACGCCGAACCCGACGTGGCAGTCGGGCATGACGGCCACGTGGGGGCCGACGTCGGGGTGCCGGGCGGCGTTCTTGAGCTGGTCGAGGGCGCCGGGTTCGATCTCTTCGGGCGGCAGCCAGGTTTTGATCGGCGCCTTGAAGTCGGGGTCGTGGATCGTCTGGTACATCGATGGTCCTCTCGATTATTGGGCATGACGAGTCGGCTCGTGTGTTTTCGACGCACATTTTGGGCCGCGTGGCTGCCATTGGCTATGACGTGAGGGGGCGATTCGTGTGAGATCGGGACGCCGCGGCCAGATTGGCACATGTGCTTCCCGTCGCCGTTTTCCCGTCACGTCGGCAAGTCGCGGCGTGCGAACACCAGAAGACCGGCAATCGCGCCGGTGAGGCCGACGGTCGCCAGCACGAGGACGTTTGTCAGGGGGAGGGTGCCGGCGGAGAGGGCGAGGCCGGGGTTGTAGTAGTCGAAGATGCTGAAGGGTTCGAGGGGTTCGAGGGCGGACCAGATGGCGGCGAAGTAGTCGACGACGTAGGAGACGACGATGGCGGCGCTGACCCACCCCACCGCTTGCCCCATGCGGTCGGCGGTGGCGGAACTGAGGAGGGCGAGACCGCCGATGCACCAGACCAGGAGCGCGGCGGCGAGCGCGGTCGGGACGAAGTGGGCGTACGTCAGGGTGCCGGCGGGGTGGGAAAGGGCGATGCCGGCGAGCATGCCGAGCGTGGCGCAGGCGGCGACGGCGAGGGCGACGACGAGGAGACCGAGGACGCGGGCGAGGTAGAGGCGGGGGCGGGAGACGGGGCGGGCGAGGGCGAGTTGGATGGTGCCGCGCTCCATCTCGCCGGCCAGACCGCGCCCGGCGAACCAGATCACGGTGGCGGCGGAGAGGAGGAGGTAGATCGGGTGGGTGAAACCGAGGGCGAGGTACCCGGAGAGACCGGCCGCCATCAGGAAGTCGGGGGTGACGTTCATCAGGGCGTAGAAGGATTTGGGGACGATGGCGAGGAGGGCCTGGAGACGAGATAGATCGCCGAGGGATGCGACGGCGAGGGGTTGGATGAGTTCGAAGAGGGCGGTACCGAGCAGGAGAGCGATCAGACCGGAGCGGCCGCGCCGCAGGAGCCAGAACCAGAGGGTTACGAGGGCAGTCATCGGGCGGTCCCTGCCGTCGCGAAGACGTCGATGTCGCCCGGTTCGGGGGCACCGTCGCCGTAGAACCCCATGAAGATGTCGTCGAGGTCGGGCGGGGCGAGGACGAGGTCCTCGACGTGGTGGACGGCGAGGAAACCGAGCAGGGGATTGACGTCGCCGTCGAGGACGAGGGTCAGGCGGTGGCCGTTGCGTTCGGCGACGGCGACGCCGGGGAGGCGGGAGAGACCGTCCGGAATGCCGTTGGGGAAGGTGACGTCGGCGCGGCGGCGTTGGAGGCGTTTGAGACCGGCGACGGTGTCTTCGACGACGAGGCGGCCGCCGCGGACGACGGCGACCAGTTCGCAGGTGCGCTCGACCTCGGCGAGATCGTGCGAGGACATGAAGATGGTGCGGCCGCGGTCGCGCAGCGTACGCAGGAGGTCTTCGAAGCGGCGCTGGACCAGGGGGTCGAGGCCGTCGGTCGGTTCGTCGAGGATGAGGAGCGAGGGGTCGTGCTGGATGGCGGCGACGAGGGCGAGTTTCTGGCGCATGCCTTTCGAGTAGGAGCCGAGGCGGCGCTTCAGGGCGGCGCGGTCGAGGTCGAGGGTGTCGAGCAGGTGATCGCGGAGGGTGGGCGGGCGGCCGGAGAGGCGGGTGGCGAAGTCGAGCTGCGCTTCCCCGCTCATCTCGGGGTAGAGGGCGTCGGGCGGGACGAGGTAGCCGAGGTCGCGGCGGGCGGCGACGCCGTCGCGCCAGGTCTCGTGTCCACAGATGAACGCCGCCCCGGCGGTCGGTTTGACGAACCCCATCAGGAGGCGGATGGTAGTGGTTTTGCCGGCGCCGTTGGGACCGAGGAAACCGTAGATGGTGCCGCGGGGGACGGTGAGGTTGAGGTGTTCGAGGGCGGAGACGGTGCCGTAGCGTTTGGTCAGGTCGTGGGTGGCGATGGCGGCGTCGTTCGTCATGGTGGGAGGGTAGCATCGCGGGTCCGGCGCGGACATCTCGCGCGCGACGCGCAATTGGGCGGAGATGCACGGCTTGAGGAGGCACCGGCGGCGTTCGGCCGGACGATGCGGGCACCGAGCGAGGCAGGCATCGCCCGACGGGCCGTTTGCCGGTGGAATGTTGCGGTGCCAACCACGAGATGCGGCAAGAAGGCAACGGAGACGACCGATTTTGGTAGTCATGGCCGGCGGTGCGTGCTAGGCTAAGGGTGGGTCGGTTCGGGTGGTCACGCCGCGGGATCGTCGCCCCGATGGTCGCGGCGGGTAGGGACGGGAGGCGGGTGAGATGTGGATCGCTCGACTTGGCCGGGTCGGTGCCGCGATCGGGTTGGCGATGGCGGTGGTGCTCGGCGGTTTCGGCAGACCGGCGGCGACGACCGCGCTGGCAAAGACACCGCAGAATAGCTCCGATCTCTCGACCGTGGAGTTGCCGGGGGATCTGGGGCAGGCCGACTTCCAGGTCTACGTGCCGAAGACGAAGCACACGCTGCGCGGGTACTTCCTGGACTACTGGCGGGCCAACGGGGCGGCGTCGGTCTACGGCAACCCGATCTCCGAACCCTACGCCTCGGCCGACGGTCACTATACCCAGGCGTTCGAGAACGGCGTTTTCCAGTTCTATCCGGAACTGGTGTGGACCGACTCGCCGTCGGTGCTGTTGCAGCCGATTGCCAGCACGGCGCTGGCGGACCGGCTCGGCACGTTCCGGCGGGACGGGCGGCGCGGGTTCGGCGGCGGCGATCCGCGGCAGGCGGCCTGGAACTCCGTGCCGGCGGACAGCCGAGCGGCCAAGCGGGCGGTTGCGAACGGTGGGCAGTACATCGAAGCGACCGGGCACACCATCTACGGCCCCTTCAACGACTGGTATCAGGGTCATGAGGGGTGGGCCTACCTGGGGAACCCGCTCAGCCAACCGGTGGCGGAGCGGGGGATGGTGGTCCAGTACTTCGACGGCGCGCTCTTGATGCGGGACGAGGACGGCAACGTCACGCTGGCGCCGCTGGCGAAGGAGCTGGCGCCGGAGTTGGGAATCGACACGCGAGGCGTTCCCCGCAACGGGTTGCCGACGTTCAAGGAATCCCTGTTCATGACGATGGACAACCCGTATCCGCAGGGGAGCACCAACGCCCCCGGCCGGAAGTGGATCGAGGTGAGCATCAGCCAGCAGCGAATGTGGGCCCGTCAGGGCGACACGCTGATCCTCACCTCGCTGGTGAGCACCGGCATCCCCCCGAACAACACGCTGCAGGGGCTGTTCCACGTCCGCTACAAGCTGCCGGTGACGGACATGGCCGGGGCGGTCGATTCCAGCGGCGCGGTCGTCGCGCTCGGTCAGCAGGCGGCCGAGGACGCGAGCGGCGACGAGATCGGCTACGTCGTGCCGAACGTGCCGGACGTGATGTATTTCAACCGGGACGCCGACGCGCTGCACGGGGCATACTGGCACAACAACTTCGGCAACGAGATGAGCCACGGCTGCGTCAACCTGCCGCTCGACGTGGCGCACTACATGTACGGCTGGGCGCCGTTGGGGACAGAGGTCTGGGTGCACGAGTAGGCGGCAAGGCGGCAAGGCGGCAAGGCGGCAAGGCGGCAAGGGGGGGGCGGACGGTCACCTGTTCCCTGTTCCCTTCGTCCTTGCCGCCTTGCCGCCTATGCCGGTTTGCGGGCGATCAGGCTGCCGTAGGCGATGTGGCCGAAAAAAGCACCCGTCGCGGACCGACGCCGTGCCTCCGCCTTCAGCGCCGCCGCGGTCTCCTCGCCGATTTGGCCGAAGCCGTGCAAGAGGTCCGCGCCGCGGTCGACGATCGTCAGCATGTAGCTGCCCTCGCCCGCCTCGACGTAGCCGTGGCTGCGGAACCCGGCGATCGCGAAGCCGCCGGCGCGGACGAGGGCGGGCAGGCGCCGCACCAGCCAGCGGTCGGTCACGGAGTTGGCAACCATAGCGTCGGCGCAGACCTGCAGCGGGTCGTGGTCGCCGAGCGCCACCGTCGTCGTCGCGTAGTCGCCGTCGAAAACCGCCAGCCACCCGTCGGGCCGGAGCACCCGGAACGCCTCGGCCAGGGCGCGCTCGGGACCGGATACGTGCGAGAGGGTCGAATCGAAGACGACGGCGTCGAACGCCGCCTCGGGAAACGGCAGGGCGCGGCCGTCGGCCTCCTCGAAGGTGACGTTCCCCAGGTCCGCGGCTAGCTCGCGCGCCTTGTCGAGCAAGAAGGGCGCCGGATCGACTCCCACCACGCTGCCAACGTCCGGTCGGCGCGCCAGGGTTCGGGTCAGCACCCCGGTGCCGCACCCCACCTCCAGCACCCGCGCCTTCGCCGGGAATACGACATCGGCCAGGAACGCCTGGCGCATCGCCTGCTGCCGCGGATCGTTGCCGCGGGTCTCCAGCACGGCCGCAAGGCGCTGTTGCACCGCGGTGTCGAGGTCGTTGACGGCCGCCCACACGTCCGCGATCGGTCCCGCCATCGCCTCCATCCTCCTGCCGAAACGGCAGCCAGCAGCCGGGCGGGCCGCTGGAGCTAGCGGTTCGGGGATCGGCGGAGTCGGTAGGCGCCGCCGAGGACGAGGAACCCGGCCATGCCGAGCAAGAGGACCATGCCGCCGTCTGGCCGTGAGAGGGGACCAACGCCGGTGTCGGGCAGATCGCTGCCGTCCGTTACGTCGGCCGGGTCACCGGTGTCGTCGGTGGTTGCCCCGGGGTCGTCGGCATACGGGTCGTACCCGGGGTCGGAAGACGGGTCGTAGGTGTCGTCCAATTCCCAAACGAGGACGACGACCTCCGTCGTGAAACCGGTCGCGACGTCGAACGGTTGGGATTCACCGCTGAAGGTCTCGGTGATCAGGTGGGGGTCCTGACCGTCGGTGCTGGGCAGACCGTCGATCTGGGCGAAACCGGTGTAGTCGACCGAGAAGGGGTCCTGGTCGTCGCGGCTGAAGAGGGTGATCTGGTACTCGTTGGTGTCCGGGACGCAGGTGTCGTCGCCGAGCGAATAGGGATCGACTTCGTCGCCGGGGCTGAAGACCTCGATGTCGACGTATTCGGAGCTGGTCAGGCAGAAGAGGGTGTAGACGGCGAGCGAGCCGGTGCCGCTGCCGGTGTCGCTCCCTTCGCCGGAACCGTCGCCTTCCGGGTTCCCGCCGCCGATGTTGCCGCTGCCGGTGCTATTGCCGGTGTCGTCATCGTCGCCGCCCCCGGCGTTACTGCCACCATCATCGCCATTGCCGGTATCGCCGCCGTTGCTGTTGCCGCCACCGGCCTGGCCACCATTGTCGTCGCCACCCGAACCCGTATC
>DATBFX010000527.1:0-1754 GCA_036558305.1 Thermomicrobiales bacterium
AGGGGTCAGGAACACGAACCGTTCTTCTGACCCCTGTCCCCCGACCCCCGACCACTGACGGTCCCGTGCTAGAATCGCGCGATCCGGTATTCGTCGAGTCGTCCGGTGGCCCCTCCCCGGCGACGCGGGCGCGTTATCCCCGAGACCCCCACGGCATGGAAGTAACATTCTCGCCACGCGCACGCGCCATCGTGGTCTGGATCGGTTTCATCGCCGGCGCCCTGCTCCTGCTGGAAGCGGCGCACGCCCTCAAACCCTTCGCCTGGGCGATCATCACCGCCTACATCTTCCACCCGCTGGTCAGCTTCATCCACCGCAAGACGCGCCTGCCCAAGCACCTCATCACCGCCTGGCTCTACGTGATGCTCGGTTTGGTGATCACGATCCTCCTCATCAATTTCCTGCCGCCGCTGGTCGATCAACTCAAGCAACTCCAGGACGAAATCCCGAACGCCGTCGACGACGCTCAGACCTGGATCAATCGCCACCAGCTCAGCCGGTTGCAACGGCTCGGTGTCGAGGCCGATTATGTCGACACGCGCCTGAACGAGATCGGCAAGCAGGCGGCGGACCTGATCGGCAACGCCGCGCTGCCGCTCGCGCTCAGGACCGTCTCCGTGGCGATCGACTTTGTCATCTATCTGGTCGCCTCGTTCTACTTCATCGTCTACGGCGACCGTTTCGTCCAGTCGATCCGCGGGGTCTTCAACCGCCGGTACCACAACGAATTCGACCGGCTGATGCTCGACATCAACTCCACCCTCGGCGCCTACATCCGCGGTCAGGCGTTGCTGGTCGTCATCATGTCGGTCGCGTCCTACGTCGGGTTGACGGTTTTCGGGGTGAGTTACGCGCTCGCAGTCGCGATCGCCACCGGTTTCCTGGAGCTGATCCCAATCGTCGGTCCCTGGACGGCCGGCGCGATCGCCGTTTCCGTCGCCCTCTTCCAGGACACCACGCCGTTCGGCTGGTCCCACGCGACGCTGGCGATCGTCGTGGGACTCCTCTATTTCACACTACGCCAGTTGGAAGACGCATTCGTCATCCCGCTGGTGATCGGCCGCATCATCCACCTCCACCCCCTGCTCGTCATCTTCGTCATCGTCGTCGGGACGGCGTTGGGTGGCATCCTCGGTCTGGTCCTGGCGGTGCCAATCGCCGCGGTGATCAAGATCATCACGACCTACTTCTACGGCAAGGTGATGGCCCGCGAAACGCGCCACGTCGAGGTGATCGCCCAACGCGACGACCTGGAACGCCTCGGTCACCAGTTCCAGGAGATGACCAACGCCACCATCGTCGTCCTGATCGAACCGAACGTCCTGGATTGGGACGATCTCCCGCTCGTCCGCAACCTCGCCGAACTCGCCCTCGACCACGCCGTCGCCCTCTCGGCGGTCACCCCCGACGGCATCGCGGGCAGCCTCTTCACCGCCGCTGGGGTCTCGACCGCGACCATCCCGACCTCGCTGCCCGTGGCGATGGAGCCGATCGGGCGGTGATGAGGCGCGAGGTATCAGACGTCAAGGGGACGATCGGCGAGCGGGGCTGCTGATGAGCGCCCGAACGGACCCGTTGCCACCGCCGCGGCGCTTCTATCGGATCGTGCGGACCGACCCACCATCCCTCCTCGACTTCACGTCGAACCTCGCCATAGGTCGACCGCTGCCCAAGAGCGCCACCCGCGACGTTGCTCGCCTTTGGTCCGGCCTCTGCTACCACACGGCGGCCCAGGCGCGGCGACAGGCGCGCGG
>DATBFX010000528.1:0-30269 GCA_036558305.1 Thermomicrobiales bacterium
CGAGGCGCTCATCGTCCTCGACGAGCTCGTGGAGGGAGAGACCGCCGGTGACGCGGCGTCGCATGACGTACCGGCGAAGGGGTGCCGGGGTGTCGAGGAGGCGGCCGATCGGGGCGGTGCGGAGCCAGTTGGCGTGGCTGACGACGGCGAGATCGCGGGCGCGCTCGGTGTAGCTGGAAGGAAACGGTAGCGAGGCGACCCGGCGCATCGAAGGGTGGCGGTAGAGGTTGGCCAGGAGCTTGAGCCCGTCGGTCAGACGGCGGGCGTCGCGCGGATCGGCGAGGAGGTTGAATTCGACCTCGGGTTCGCGGTCGGGGTCGACAGTGGCGAGGGAGACCTTGCCGGTGGAGTAGGCCTTGTTGACCCAGATCAGGAACCCGCCCAGGCGCTGCCCGAGCGGGTGCCAACCGCCGCGGTTGACGACGACCGCGTACATGTCGGTTTCGCAGCAGTCGGAGAGTCCCGACGAATAGCGGAAACCGACGAAGATGTGCCGTCCCATCCCCGCTGGCACCCGCGCCGCCGGTCGCAGATAGGACGAGACCGCGATCTGGGGATGCTCCTGGAGGTTGGCGCCGACGCCGGGGCGGTCGGCGACGACGGGGATACCGAGGGATTGCAGGTGCGCGCCCGGACCGATCCCGGCGCGGAGCAAGAGCGCGGGCGAGTGCAGCGCGCCGGCGGCAAGGATCACCTCGCCCGCCACGAGTTGCCGGGTTGCGCCGCGGCGATCCGCAACCTCGACGCCGGTCGCACGCCCGTCTTGGATCGCGACGCGGCGGACGCGGGTCTCGGGAAGAATGGTCAGGTTCGGGCGGCGGCGCGTCTTCGGATCGAGGTAGGCCGTGGCGGTCGAGACGCGCCGGTCGTAAAGGTTATTGATGGTGATCGGGAAGTAGCCGGGTCGGAAGTCTTCGTTCTGATCCTCGACGTACGCGAAGCCGGCGTCGTACAGGGCAGCGGCGGCGGCGCGGGAAAAGGCGGGCCAGGAGTCGCGGGCGACGCGGCGGATCGGCAGCGGTCCGTCCTGACCGTGCACCGGGCCGTCGCAGTCGACGTCGTGTTCGAGCCGGCGGAAAAAGGGCAGCACACCGGACCAATCCCAGCCATCTGCCCCCAGGGTGGCCCACTCGTCGTAGTCGGACGGCTGACCGCGGTTGGCCATCATCCCGTTGATGCTCGACCCGCCGCCCATGACGCGGGCCTGCTCGAAGCGGCGGAGGGGACGCGTGTCCGGCCCTTCGACCGGCGCGGGTTGGAGGCGGACGCGGAGATCGGTCCAGTGGTGACGAGGATCGAAGTAGGCGACGATCGGGTAACTGTCCCAGAGGACGGGATCGGTGCGGTCGAGCGGCGTGTCCGGTCCGGCCTCGACGAGGGCGACGCGGTACCGGGCGTCGGCCGAGAGGCGGTTGGCGAGCACGCAGCCGGCGGTGCCGCCACCGACGATCACGATGTCGTAGCGCTCGGGCATGTCGGTGCTCCGACGTTTGGTGGGCGAAGTCGGAAGCGACGCAACCGTCGTCGGGGCGCGCCCCGACGGGTTGGCCGCCATCCGGACTTCCCGCGGTTACACGAGTCTAGTGCAGCCGCTGCGGCTCCGGCTGGGGTTGCCGGCTGAAGCTGGAGGGTGGGCGGTTCCAGCCGAAGGCTTCGGTCTCGTCGCCTTTGATCGCGAGGAAAGCGGACCGGGTTTCGGGGTAGACGGCGGAGACGGCTTCGATCGGGATCCAGAGTTCGTCGCTCGCCCCGTGCATCCCCTTGGCGTAGATGAGCCCGCTGCGGACGCGCCCGTGCTCTTCGACCCCGCGCAGGACGTCGACGACCTGCGCCAGTGCCCCGTTGCGGGCGTAGAGGACGTAGCCGGATGCGATGTCGGCGGAGGTTCCCGGCGGGCCGTTGCGGGCGGCGAGATCGACGGGTGGCGGCACCGGCGCGAACATCGGTTTGTGACCGATCGCGAGCTCGCGGTCGAGCGGGCCGAGCGTCCCTTCCGGGCGGGTCGCCACGAAGGCGCAGATACCCAAAATCGCCAGCGCCAGGAGGACGGCAAAGTAGAGCTCGGGCCGTTCCAGGTCCGAATTCGCTTCATTGAACAGACCGAGGAGGGTTTCGCCGATGGTGACGATGACCGCCGCGGCGACGAGGAAGATGCCGAGCGGCACCACCAACGGTCGAATGATCCGACGTTCGAAGTGTCCGCTCACTGGTCGATCTCCCTTTCGCCCAAACTCGCTTGCCGCATCCTACGGCCAACCTTTCCCCTCGGCAAGAGCTACTCCCCGCCGTCCGTCTCCCCGACCATCCATTCCGCCCGTAGCAGGTGGGCGCGCCGCGCCCGGACTCGTCGCAGGCGGTACCAGTAGGCCAGAGGACCGGCGATCGCGAGCACCGGGATAATCAGCCAGGGAAAGGTCGTCGCCGTCAGCAACGCACCCGCCTCGCCCGAGCCCTCCGCCGCCCAGAAGATGATGCCGACCGTCACCATCTTGAAGACGAAGAGGACCCACAGGAATCCCCAGGCGGTGCTCCGCTCCTCCGCCTTCTGCCGTTCGTCCGCGGCCCGACTCGCTTCGGTCGCGAAGCGATGGATGTCAACCGATGCCATCGGCCGCCAACTTTCAACCGTCAGCAAGACCCGTTGCATTCGTCGTGGTCGTCCGGATCGGGGCTGCCAGTCCGCCAGACGCTGACGGCGGGTGGGTGGCGACCGGCAGGTCTTTCGCTTCCTCGCGGGACGCCCACTGGAAGAAGATGATCGTAATCCAGAGCAGATAGACGAGTCCAGCGCCGACCCACATCATCAAGCCGGCAAACTGCTGATCGGTCGCAAGATCGATACCCCAGAGACGAGGCACGTTGTCGTAGAAACCGTAGACGCCGGGCGCGGCGAGGGTGACGAAGGCGCCGATGATCCCACCGGGGATGGTTTGCAGGAAGAGGTAGAGACACCGCAACGGTTGCGACAGCCGCGGCCAGGCCGGCAACGGACCGAGCACCGGCCACCACGCCAGCAACGCGGCGGCGAGGAACGCCAGGTGCTCGAAGGCGTGGAGCGGCTCGTGCCGCAACGCCGCATCGTACGGCGCCGGCAGGTGCCAGACGGTGAGGATCAGGTTGGCAAGCACGAACGCGACGACCGGCCGCGTCAGCAGGTAGCCGATTCGCGCCGAGATTGGGTTTCGCGCGAGCGGTTCCAACGCCCACGCCGGGGTCCCGATCAGCCAGAGCGGCGCGACGACGAACATCAGCACCAGGTGCTGGAACATGTGGGCGGTCAGCAGGTAGTGATCGGCCCAATCGTCGAGCGGAGGCGCCAGGGCCAGGAAGCAGGCGAGGGTGCCGGCGAGGAATGCGGTCCGCTGCCCCGGGGTAACCGGCCGCGACGCGGCGTCGGGACGGCGCCGGTTGAGGGGTCCGGTCCAGGCGACGTAGGCGGCGATCAAGACGACGATGCCGAGGACGACCGTCGGTTCGGGTCGCCAATCGCTGTGGAGGGGACCGGTGGGAAAGCCCCCGGCGCCGTGGAGGACCGGGAGCGCGAAGTGGATCACGGTCGAGACGTCCTAAACGGGTTCGGGGTTCGAAGTTCGGGGTTCGTAGATCGTTCCTCGAACCCCGAACCTAAAACAGCTTCGTGGCGTAGCCAATCACGTGGTAGTGGAAGAGCGCGTAGAGCGCCATGATGATCGAGAAGGCGACGATGAGACCGCTTGAGAAGATGTAGGTCAGGCGCCGGTCGTCGAATTTGAGGTGCATGAAGTAGCCGACAACGGTCGCGAACTTGATCGCGGAGAGCGCCAGCAAGATGGCGACCAGCAGGTCGTGCGCGATGCTGGTGTACCACACCGCCACCTCGACGACCGTGATGACGGCGAGGATAACCGCGACCTTGACGTAGGTCCGCTCCCCCGGATGCCCCAGCTCGTGCTCGCCCGCCGCGGCGCCCACGTGCCCGCCGCCGTGACCCGACAGACCCTCTGCTCCGTGCGCCATGGCCCCCTCCGAGCGTTCAGCCTTCGGCCGCCACGACGACGGCACGATCGTCGCCTACCCGAGTCCGATCAGTCGCGCGAGGTGGACGAAGCCCCCCGTGCCTTCGGGGACGTTCACCTCCTTGTACGGGATGAGGTAGACGAGGGTGAAGATGATGATCCAGACGATGTCGACGAAGTGCCAGTAGAGCCCGATGATCTCGACGTTGATCGACTGCTCCTGTTTCAAACCGCCGCGCAGGGAGACGAAGAGCAGGGAGAGCAGCATGATCACGCCGATCAGGACGTGGGTGCCGTGGAACCCGGTCAGCGTAAAGAAAGTCGAGCCGAACATGTTGGTCGTCAGGCCGAGTCCGTCGTCCTTGTAAAAACTGGTGAACTCGAACCACTGACCGCCGAGGAAGATCGATCCCAGCAGCGCCGTCGCCAGCAACCAGATGCGCAGACCGCGGTAATTCCCCTTCTGGATCGCGGCCAGCGCCAGCACCATCGTCAACGAGCTCATCAAGAGGACGAAGGCGCTGACCGAGGTGTAGGGGATGTCGAGCACCTCGTGCGGCACCGGCCCTTTGCCCTGCCCGGCTTCGACCAGTTTTTCGGTCCGGCCGCGATAGATCAGGTAGGTCGCGATCAGGGACCCGAAGAACATGCAGTCGGATGCCAGGAAGCACCACATCAGCATCTTCCGGTGGTCGATCCCCGTGCTCGTCGGCGGGTGGTCGGCGTGGCCGTGACCGACGTCGTGTCCCGCCCCGTGTGTCTGATCCAGCGTGGCGACCGCTTGTGCCAAGTCGGTGTCCTCCTACCGAGGCGGCAAGGCGGCAAGGCGGCAAGGCGGCAAGGATGAACTGCCACTCTGCGCTTGTCGTCCTGGTTGGCCTCTCACGCTTTTCATGTTCGATCGTCCCTTGCCGCCTTGCCGCCTTGCCGCCTTCGTCAGCCAGCCGGCTCGAACGACCAACCGTAGGCGCCGAGGGCGAGGATGGCCGCGCCCAACGCGACGCCGAACGGGAGGTGCAGCAACCCGATGTTGAGCACCGGTTCGCCGATCAGGAGACCGAGCGCGGCGACGAAGAGACCGAGGGCGGTGATCAGCGGGTAGTAGGACGGATTCGGCATGTGGATGTGGGCGACGTCTTCTTTCGTCGCCGTCTCGACGGCGGTGCGGCGTTGCGCCTGTTCGACCGGTTCCTCGTCGGGCACCTGCGTCTCGCCGACCTTGATCCCGGCGATCTTGACCTCGACCGTCTCTTCCACGTCGTGCGGTTCGTGACCGCCGTACTTTTCCCACCAGAGCGGATCGCGGTGACTAATCGTCGGGATGGTCGCGAAGTTGTAGACGGGCGGCGGCGACGGTATCGACCACTCCAGGGTGGGGGCGTCCCACGGGTTGTCGCCCGCTGGTTCGCCGTGGCGCAGGCTGTGCCAGAGGTTGTAGATGAAGATCAGGAACGAGAAGGCGAGGAAGTACGCGCCGATAGTGACGACCAGGCTCCAGGTCCCGAACCCGCTGTCCGCGGTGTAGGTGTACTGGCGACGCGGCATACCCTGGAGACCGAGGAAGTGCATCGGGAAGAACGTGGCGTTGAAACCGATGAAGGTGGCCCAGAAGTGCCACTTGCCGATCTTCTCGTCGAGCATCTTGCCGGTCAGTTTGGGGAACCAGAAGTAGATACCGCCGAGCAGACCGAAGATGCTGCCGCCGAAGAGGACGTAGTGGAAGTGGGCGATCACGAAGTAGGAGTCGTTGTGCTGGGTGTCGATCGGCGGTGAGGCGTGCATGACGCCGGAGAGACCGCCGATCGTGAACTGGGAGACGAGCCCGACCGCGAACAGCATCGGTGTCGTGAACTTCAACGAACCGCGGAACATCGTCCCCATCCAATTGAAGATCTTCACGCCGGTGGGGATCGCGATCAGCATCGTGCTGCCGGAGAAGATGGCGTTCGCGGTCGGGCCGAGACCCGTCGTGAACATGTGGTGGACCCAGACGCTGAAACCGAGGACGGCGATCGCGGCAAGCGCGTAGACCATCACCGCGTAGCCGAAGAGCGGCTTGCGGGAGAAGACGGGGATGATCTCGGAGACGATGCCGAAGGCGGGCAGGATCAGGATGTAGACCTCCGGGTGGCCGAAGACCCAGAACAGGTGCTGCCAGAGGAGGGGATCGCCGCCGGCGGCGAAGGCGTAGAAGCCGGTGCCGATGTAGCGGTCGAACATGAGGAGGATCAGCGAGACGGTGATGGCGGGGAAGGCCAGCACGATCAGGACCGAGACGATCAGGGTCGCCCAGCAGAAGACGGGCATCCGCATCATCGTCACGCCGGGAGCACGCATGTTGAAGATGGTAACGATGAAATTGAAGGAGGCGGCCATCGAGGCAACGCCGAGGATCTGCAGGCCGAGCATCCAGAAGTCGACGTTCCGGGCGGGATTCCAGCCGAACTCGGTGAGCGGGGCGTAACCGTACCACCCCTGGTTCGGCGCCTCGTTGAAGAACCAACTGATGTTGAGGATGAGCGCGCCGGCGAGGAAGACCCAGTAGCTGAAGGCGTTGAGGCGGGGAAAGGCGACGTCGCGGGCGCCGATCTGCAAGGGAACGACGAAGTTGAAGAAGGCCGACGACATCGGCATGATCGCCAGGAAGATCATCGTCGTGCCGTGCATCGTGAACATCTCGTTGTAGCGCTGGGCGCTCAGGATGTCCTGTTCGGGCCGCGCCAATTGGGCACGGATCAGCAGCGCCTCGATCCCGCCGATCAGCAGGAAGACGAAGGCGGAGACGCCGTAGAGGACGCCGATCCGCTTGTGGTCGATGGTGGTGATCCAACTCCAGAGACCGGAGGCCGGCTTGGTGGCCGGCGGAGCCATCGTCCCCGGATACGCGATCGCTGCCATACGCTACTCCTGTCGTCCCCGCGTTCTACCCGTTCGGTCCCGCCTCGTCGATGATCGCGCGTGCTTCGTTCGATCCTACTGGACCGTCAGCGTGCCGACCATGCCGGCCTCCTTGTGGCCGGGGATGGCGCAGTAGTACTGGTAGGTGCCGGCCGGCGCGTTGATGGTGACGGTCGTCGTGGCGCCCGGTTGGACATCGCCGGAATTGACCTTGAGGGCGTCGATGTCGAAGGTGTGGACGGAGGCGCCCTTGTTGACGAGGGTGACGGTGACCGGGGTGTTGGCCGGGATGGTGAGCGAGGGCGGGTCGAACTTGATGTCCTCCAGGTTGACCGTCGGTGCCGGCGCCTGACCGCCGCTGGCCGGCGGCGGGTTCTGCGCCTGACCGGAGGGAGCGCCACCACCGCCCGCCACGACGTGCATGGTCCCGTGCATCCCAGCCGCCTCGTGGCCCGGCACGCCACAGAAGTAGTAGTAGTCGCCCGCCGGGGCGTTGACGGTCACGGTCTTGGTTTCGCCGGGATTGACGTCGACGCTGATGCCGAGGTTCTTGACATTCGGATTGTTGTGGTCGGTGACCGAGAAGTTGTGCATCGACGCGCCGGTGTTCTTGAGCGTGATGGTGACGTCGGTGTCGGCCGGGATCGTCAGTTCGTTCGGCGAAAACTTGATGTCCTCCAGGTCGATTTCGAACGTGGTCTGCTGGGCGGGCGGTTGCGCGCCCTGGGCCGGCGGTGGGGTCGGTTGCGCCGCGGCCTGGGCGGCGGCGGTCGCGGACGCCGCCGCGGCGGTGGCCGACGCCTGGGCCGTCCCGGCGGCATCGGCCGCCTGGGCGGTGCCGGCGGCGGCGATCGCGCTGGCGACGGCCGTCTCGTTGGCGGCCGGCGAGGCGACGTTGGCAGGCAGGACTTCGCCGGTGATCGGGGGGCAACCACCGTCGGGGGTGAGACTCTGGAGGTAGCCGACGATCTCGGTGATCTGGCTCTCGCTGAGCGTGCTCTTCTTGATCACCGAGGCCATGTAGTTGCCCGGTTTGATCGAAGCCGGATCGCGCAACCACTTGGCGAGGTTCTCCGGCGTGTTCTCCATGATGCCGCCGGCGATCGTCGTCCGGCAGCCGAAGAGCGTGAGGTTGGGACCAGCGGTCTGGGATGTCCCGAGTTGGTCTCCCTTCGGCTGCGTCTCGTCGAGACCGATCGGACCGACGTTCATGTTGGCGACGCCGTTGATGCGGTGGCAGGCGATGCAGGCGCCCATCGCGGCCGGCGCCTTCGTCACGTCTCCCGTGCCGGCGACCTCGGCCGAGCGTTGGGTCGGGCCGGCTTTCCAGGCCGCGATCCAGGCATCGAAATCGCTCTGCGGTTGGATGATGACCTTGAACTTCATGTTGGTGTGGGAGTCGCCGCAGAACTCGGCGCACTGACCCCAGTAGAAACCGTTCTGCTCGGCGGTAAAGGCGAGCTTGTTGACGTGACCGGGAATGAGGTCCGTCTTGCCGATGAGTTGGGCAACCCAGAACGAGTGGATCACGTTGTCGGTGTAGAGTTCGACGACGACCTTTTTGCCCTGGGGCACGTGGATCTCGTTGGCGGTGATGACGCCGTCGGTGTCGGTCGGTTGCTTGTAGTGGACTTCCCACCACCACTGCTTGCCGTAGACCTCGATCACGACGTCGTCGGGTTCGATCTTGGTGGCGTCGGCCTCGGCGTACATCGTGCGGACGGTCGGGATGAAGATCACCAGCAAGACGATCGCCGGCAGGATCGTCCAGGCGATCTCCAGCGTCTTGTTGCCGTGGACCTGCTCGGGTCGTTCGTCGTCCTCACGGCGGCGGCGATAGCGGAGGGCGGTGTAGGCGATCCCGGCCTGGACGCCGACGAAGACGACGAGCGCCATCCAGAAGATCAGTTTGTAGATCCCCTGGATGTCGCGGGCATCCGGCGTGCGGGGGGTGATGTGGGTGTACGGACTGTCCGCGCTGACCGCGTGCGGCAGGAGTGCCGCGGCGGCCATCAGGACCAGCGCCAGGATGGTCCCGAGTCGGAGCAGGGTTTTCCGCCGCTCCCTACCGGCCGCACCAGCCGTTCGAGCTCGCCGCTTCATCGTTCCTCCCGCCACCGCCTCGTCGAGTCCGCGCCACCACTCCGATTCGCCATCCGGCGGTCGGATCGACCGCCGCCCGTTCACCCATCGTCGCGGCTTTACCGAGGCGCACGACGGGCGTGCGCCGTACCGTGGCAGGCCCCTGCCGCATTTCCTATGCCGAACGATAGTGACCGGTGTGGATACGCATCGACGTCGCTGCCACGACGATCACCAACCGCACTCGGGGATCGCCGTGCCCATGTCGCCACAATTTACGCCGAAACGACGTGCCGCGGTCAAGACCCCCGCCGAGGTGTCTGGCACGACGGCACGACCGCGCCTGTCCGACCACGGGGCGTGCGGGGCCGAAGAGTGCCGCCCTCGTCGGCTTCCGCACGTACGGTGAAAACCCGAACGGCGGGGCACGAACCCTTCCCGCCGCAATGACCACGGCCGTCTCCGAACGCCCCCGAGTGTTACAATTCCGTCTACGCGGGATCGGGAAATGCAGACAACGAACCGGCCGCGGCGGCCAACAACGCCGCCGGGCGCGAAGGAGTTTCCCGTGACTCCAAGCCAATCCACCGCACCGGTCACACGCATCGCCGCCCTCGCGCTGATGGGCATCGGCGCCGTCGTCATGGTCGGCGCCGTCTTCGCCGATCCGCTCGGTCTCAGCGGCGGCGGCAAGGGGTTCGGCTGGAAGCAGTTGATCGCGGCGATCGCCGGTCTCGTCGTCCTCCTGATCGGGCTCGCCTGGCTCCTCCGGCCGCCGGCCGGGAGCGAGTACGAGGACTCGGAGGATTGATCGAGCGGATGTGCTCGGGACGACCGGTCGCGGCGTTCACTTCGGTCTCGTCCGAAACCGCGCTCGCGTAAGTGAGCGGCGTCCGCTGGGCATCCCCGTCAGCCGCGCGATCCTGCTGCCACCCGGGCCGCTCGGGGTGGAGCTACAACCCGCGCTTGAGGCGATCGATCGCGTCCACGGCGCGGGACCGCTCCCTCGACTCGCGGTGATGCCGGACCCAACGCTTGGCGCGGACGCTTCCTATGAGGTCATTCGGGCGACGGGCGAGCCCTACCAGTTTGCGGTCAATCCAGACGGGCAGCAGCTTGCCTTGAGTCTGGTCCACGAGATCGGGCACTTTCTGGTCCACGCTGGCCTCGGATTCACGCGTTCCCTTGTCGATCCCGAGGATCTGTTGTTCGAGGCGTGGCGCAACGCCATCAAACGGAGCGAACGGTTCGCGACGCTCACGACCATCGCGAATCTGACCTCGAATTCGGACCTCTCCGCGCGGTTGCGTTACGAGTTGCGCTATGCTGAACTGTGGGCGCGGAGCTACGCTCAATACATTGCCCTTCGGAGCGGCGACGAGAAGCTCCGCATGCAGGTGGCACAGCGACGGCTCGGCACCGTTGGCGGGATACCGATTCCCATCCAGTGGGGCGAATCGGACTTCGCGGCGATTGCCAATACCATCGATGATCTGCTGCGAGGTTTGGGATGGACGGAGTGATCGATCGCCAGGCGCGAGTGCAACGACTGATCGAGGACTTCGGCTTCGACGAAAAAGAAGCGAAGTTCGCGGTCGCTCTTGCGGACGGCGACACCACCGGCTGCGTCCGCGCGATCTCGTTCCCTCTGCCCGAGGACGAAGCGAAGCGGCGAGCAGCGTTGCTGGTCGAGCAACACGGGTTCACCCCGGACGAGGCGGCCAGATACGTTGCCGGCGACCGGACCGCGATCGAGGCGGTTGCCGCCCGCCGCCGTGTGGCCGAAACGGGTGAACCCGCGACTGTCGATTCCTCCGCACGCGCCTCCACAATGAGCGCCGGCTAGCGAGTCATCGCTGGATTACCGAATGACGTTTGCGAGCGGTTGCCCGGCTCCGTGGCTCTTGCCGACCCTTGCCCGCGTCGCGCATCCTTTCCGTCTTGGGACATCCGCGCGGTGGACCTACCGCATAGCCATAAAATCGCCGAAGAAGGAACGACGGGTATGAGCGACAAGTCGAGCGGACCGGGCGGGGACGGCATCGTCGCGCAGGAGGCGCAGGTAGCGCGCTCGGCGATCGCGACGGCGTTGACGGAGATCGGCGTCGCGCCGCCGGCGCGGGGGATCGATCTGCGTCCGGTGCCCTTTGCCGGAACCTGGGGGGTCGCCACATCCGTCTGCCACGCGATTGCGGGAGATCTGGTGGTCACCGAACTCGAGGCGTCGGGGGCGCTGGCAGGGCTGTCCAAAAAGGAAGCCAAGCAAAAGGCGAGCGAAGCGACGCGGACACGGGCGCAGGAACTGGCCGAGTCAATTGCCACGCGCGTCCGCCAGAGCAACGGTTTCGCCCAGGTCGAGGCCGCCAATGGGTTCGTCAACATCTACTTCGATGCCAACGTTGTCGCCTCCCACCTGATCGGTGAAGTGCTGCGGCTCGGGCCGGAGTACGGGAAGGGAGCACCGAAGACCGAGCGGGTGATGGTCGAGCACTCGCAGCCGAACACCCACAAGGTCTTCCACGTCGGGCACCTGCGCAACTCCTGCCTCGGCATCGCCGTCAGCAACGTCTTGAGCGCGGCCGGCTACCCGGTGATGCAGGCCACCTACCCCGGCGACATCGGGATGCACGTGATCAAGTGCCTGTGGTGCTACGAGCGCTTCCACAAGGGGCAGGAACCGGCCGATCCGCTGCTCCGCGGTCGCTGGCTGGCGCGGGTCTATGCCGAGTCGGACGCGCGGTTGGAATACCGCAAGGAAGTCGTCGCCCTCCTCCACCTGCTGGCGCAGGAGGATCAGGTCTTCGTCGCCGCGATCGATCGCCTCCTCAAGTATCTCTGGCGCAAAAACACCCACGGCGAGGACATCGCCTACCTCCTCGGTCGCTTCACCCACGCCCAGGAGATCAACGACGAACTGCTGCGCGAGGAGGACGTGATCGTCAAGTTCTGGCCGATCGTCGGCGACCAACTGCGGGACGAGGTCGTCAACCAGAAACCGTACGTCCCCGTCGA
Organism: Thermomicrobiales bacterium; assembly: GCA_036558305.1. Taxonomy (GTDB): domain Bacteria; phylum Chloroflexota; class Chloroflexia; order Thermomicrobiales; family UBA6265; genus DATBFX01. The sequence goes on from DATBFX010000528.1 coordinate 11,988, forward strand.
AGGCGTCCCCGAACCGACGACGACCCCGGAGGAGCGGCTGGCCCGCTGGCAGGACCTCGACCAGCACATCGATTGGTGGCTGGAGGTGCCGCGCTGGCGCGAGGAGGTCCGGGAGACCTTCCAGCGATGGGAACGGCAGGAACCGGAGTTCGTCCGTCTCTGGGAAGAGACGCGGGAGTGGAGTCTGGCCGACTTTCGGCGGATCTTCGCCGAACTCGGCGCCCACTTCGACGTCTGGTTCTACGAGAGCGAAGTCGAGCAATCCGGCAAGGAGGTCGTCCAGGAACTCCTCGACAAGGGGATCGCCGAGATCAGCGACGGTCTACCGGTCGTCAAGATCGACGAGAAGTTGGGTTTGGAGAAAGAGACGTACCGGACGATGCCCGTCCTCCGCTCCGACGGCACCTCGCTCTACGCGACCAAGGACCTCTCACTGACGAAGCGGAAATTCGAAGAGTACGGAGTCGACCGCGCGGTCTGGGTCGTCGACGTCCGGCAGTCGCTCTATTTCCAGCAAGTGTTCAAGGTGCTGGAACTGCTGGGATTCGAACAAGCAAAGAAGGCCCATCACCTCGGCTACGAGATCGTCGCCTTGCCCGAGGGCGTCATCTCCTCCCGCAAGGGAAACGTCCCCGTCTACGACGACATCCGCGACCTGGTCCTGGCGCGGGCAAAAGAGATCATCGACGAGAAGAACCCGGACCTCCCGCCGGAGACCAAGGAGCGGGTGGCGCGGCAGGTCGGCATCGGCTCGCTCAAGTACGCGATGCTGGCGCGCGACAACAACAAGGTCGTCGTCTTCGACCTCGAAGAAGCCCTCTCGTTCGACGGCCACGCCGCCCCCTACATCCAGTACGCCCACGCGCGGGCGTGCCGGATTCTGGAGAACGCAGGTTCGGGGTTCGGGGTTCGGGGTTCGGAGAACGAACGCCTCGAACCCCGAACCCCGAACCCCGAACTCGACTTCGGCGAGCTGAAGCCGGAGGAGTTGGGGCTGTTGCAGCAGATCGCGGCGTTGCCGGAGGAGATCCAGCGAGCGGCAGAGCAATACCGGCCGCTGTTGATCGCCAACTACGCCTTCGAGCTCGCCAAACGCTTCAACGACTTCTACCACGCCTGTCCGGTGATCCAGTCGCCCGAACCGGTGCGGACCGCCCGCCTCGCCCTGGTCGATGCGACCCGCGTGGCCCTCGCCAACAGCCTGGCCCTGCTCGGGATCGAGGCACCGGAGGAGATGTAAACCTGGGAGGCGATAGAATCGCCGTTGGTGCGATCGGTTGCGATGGGAAGGACACGCCGATGGTGAGTTCCCGATCACGTGCGACGCCCAGTGATCGCTCTCCGGAGCGTCCATCTGGGCAATTGATGACGATCGACGAAGCGATTGCCCGCTTTCAAGGGGAATGGGTGCTGATGAAAGTGACCGCGGTGGACGAGCACCACTGGCCGTCCCAAGGCTACGTGATCGTTCACTCCTCCGAGGAGCAAGACCTTGTCGAGGCGATCAAGCGAGAACGACGCGAACACGATTTGCCGTCGGACACGCCTCGACTGCCGTATTACTCATTTCGCGCCTACCCACAGGTCACCACGGGACCCTCGTTCGACACGGCGTTAAGGCAGTTCGCCGCCGATCTTGAGGTGGGCAGGGCGCGTTACCATGCCCGATCAAAGCGATGAGATCGACTGTCATCTGAAGGAGTTTGAAGGGGCAGGCTGGCTTGTCATCCTCCTTGGAGTCGGTGCGGATCAGATCCTTGCCATGGTGCCGAATCCGCTCGCGTCGAGGTCGGTCATCAGTCCTGCGACCTTTGCTCGACTGGTCGAGCAGGGCGTGGTGTCCGCAGGCATCCACGACATCCGCACACGCGCTAAGAGTTGCATCCTCCGTCATCTGAGCATCGAGGGACAACCGGTGCCGGACTTGGAGGTCAGGATCCGCAAGCACGCCTCGTTCCTCCGTGCGGACGGCTATCTGGGCCAAGACTTCCTTTTCGGCAATTTCACGGATATCCACCTCGACATCGACCGGCGATTGCTGAGGCTGAAGCGTCGTCACGACCGGTAGCAGCGCGTGTCAACCGCGATGCGTCGGTGCCCCGCATGCCTTCGTCGAGTCGTCTGACGAGCATCGATCTTTCAACCGGGAGAAGACCCATGGACGATGCCACGAATCCCAGTATTTGGCAGACCGAACGCATCCGGCTCCGCGCCATCGAACCGGGCGATTGGGAGGTCTTTTTCCGCTGGAACCAGGACGACGAGATGACACGGGGCATCGACCGGGTCTGGTTCCCGCAATCGCGGGAGGCGATGCGCCGCCAGACGGAGGAAGCGTCTTTGCGACGCCCCGTCGACGACGCCTTCCACTGGGTGGTCGAAGATCGCCAAGGGGCGGTTGTGGGATCGATCGCGACGCACGAATGCAACCGGCGCAACGGCACCTTTTCCTACGGGCTCAATGTCCTGCCGCCGCACCAGCGCCGGCGCTACGCCAGCGATGCGATCGGGGTGGTGCTGCGCTACTACTTTCAGGAACTCGGCTACCAAAAGGTGACCGTCTCCGTCTACGAGTTCAACGAGGCATCGATCCGGCTCCACATGCGGCTCGGGTTTCGGGAGGAAGGCCGGTTGCGGCGCGTGGTTTTTACGCGAGGGCAGTACTTCGATAGCCTGGTCTTCGGGTTGACGGCGGAAGAATTCCGCGATCCCGATCGCACCGCCTGTTGGCACGGAACTGGCTAGGCGGAACGGGTTGGGAGAGCGATCGATCCGACCGACGGGAAAGGAGCGATCCATGAGTCGATCTCTGCGCGTGCCGAAAGATCGACCGCGGGGTAGCGGCGGGATCTGGACACTCGTGTTCGTCGTTACCGGGATAACCATCCTCGCCGTGATCTGGGCCAAACGACGCGCCCAGGAGCAGGAGCGTCAACCCGTCGGCACCGCGCCCGCCGGCGCGCCGCCGATGCCCGAGCGCGATCCGGCGGCGCGGGCGGCCTCCCTTGTGGCACGGCCCACCCCTACCGCCACACCCGGAACGACCACCGGCGCGGTCGCGGGCGCCACGACGGCCCCGGCCGGTCCCGACGTGGCCCGTCAACCGGCGCCGATCGCCGAAGCGGACGCGCCCGGCACGGCCTCGCCCGAGCGATTGGCGACCGCGGGACCGGACATGGCCGCCTGGATCGGCGGTCTGGCCAGCGATACGAGCGCCGCCGCTCCGACGGACGAGACGACCACCGCGTCGCCGGCGACGTCGGAATCGACCGCAACCGACGAGGCGGGGGCGACCGCACGGGCAGAAGGTGACTCGACCGACGAAACCGGCACCGAGGAGATCCCAACACCGGCGGCCGAAACGACCGAGATCACCGCGACCGAGGGCAAGGATTGGATCGAAGCCAACGGCGCCAAGAGTTGCCCGCCGGAGTTCCCGATCAAGGGCAACGCGACATCGCGAATCTATCACCTGCCGGGCGAGCCGACCTACGAGGCGACGGTCCCCGAACTCTGCTTCGCGACCGAGGAAGCCGCCGTCGGTTTGGGTTACCGGGCACGCAAGCGTTGACCCGGCCTGGTTGATCGGGCCGGGTCGCACCTTCGGGAATCACCGGACGCGGCGCGTTGTCTCGCGCCGCGTCCGGCTCGATCTGACCGCTGTTCTCGATGGCCTACTTCTTCGACTTGCTCCCGCTCGCGCCGCTTGTGCTGAGCATCCGGAAGAGCTTGGTGCCACAGACGGGGCAGGTTCCTTCCATTGCCGGCCGTCCGTTCTTCATCGTGACCTCTTTCGGGTCTTTGATCTCCCGTTTTTCCCGGCACTTGACGCAATACGCTTCGACTGCGGCCATCCCCGTGTCTTCCCCCTGAACGTCAACGCGCCCGTCAGCCACGATGCGACGGCGGCCTCGACGTTCGCTTGCGGGGCATAGTAGCGGAGGAAGCGGCCAAACGGTAGCCTCTGGGGCGATGCGTTTGCCCCGTATTGGCACGGAAGTCCGCTATTGGCGCGCCGGCTACCCCTCTCGGGCGGTCGCCGCGCGTCTTCCGCTCCTACGTAGATCGGCGTATCCCCCGGCCGGTGCGCTTTGCCCGGCAAATACAATAAAAGCCGGATGCGCCTGTCCCGGCTCGTCTTCAGGATGGGGCGGCGTCGGGAGATGGTACCGGCGCCGCGCCCGAGCTGCCGCATGGCCGACGACAGCCGGGAGCGTTGATGGGACGACGTATTGATGCAACGAAGAGGTGGAGACGACGATGAACTCGACGATGTTGTGTCACGAATGCGCCCGCGATGGCCGCCGGGAGCCGGCCGTCGCCCTGTGCCGATCGTGCCTGATCGGTCTCTGCGAGGTGCACCTGGCCGAAGAAGAGCGACGGGCCGGCGGGCTGCCTCGCTTCGGCTGCCACCACCTGCCTTCCCCGCGCGGGAGGCACATCCTGCCGTTCGATGCCGGGTGGTCGCGCCCGGCCCTGCTCGCCTAATCGCCACGATCCGATACCCCGCGCAACGTGCGGGGTGATCACGAAAGGGATGAATTGAGATGGCATTCTTTGTGGGGAAACCGGCGCCGGACGTGACGGCGCCAGCCTATGTCCGGGGCGCAACCGATCCGCAACCGTTGCGCTTGTCCGACTACCGCGGGAAGTGGCTCGTCCTCTTCTTTTACCCGCGCGACTTCACCTTCGTCTGCCCCACCGAAATCCAGGCGTTTGCCCGCCTCCACGGCGAGTTTACGGCGGAGAACGCGGTCGTCCTCGGCGCCAGCACCGACAGCTACTACGCCCACAAGGCCTGGTACGAGACCGACCCGCGCCTGACCGAGGTCGCGTACCCGATCCTCGCCGACACGGCGCAGTCGGTTAGCGAGGCATTCGGGGTGTTGCTGGACGATGGGGCCGCCCTGCGCGGCACCTTCATCATCGACCCGGAGGGCATCGTCCGCCACGCCGGTATCAACGACCTGGACGTCGGACGCAACGTCGAGGAGACCCTCCGTCTGCTCCGTGCCCTGCGGACCGGCGACCTCTGCCCGGCCGCCTGGCATCCCGGCACGCCGACACTGACCGACGTCGTGGCGGAGCCTACGGCGCCGGTGCCGGTCGCCTCGGCGGCGATCGCGCGGGTCACCGACGAAACGATCGAGACGGTGACCGCCGCCGATCGGGGCGTCCTGATCCTCGCCAAGAACGACTGCGGTCACTGCGCCGCCTACCAGGCCGAAATCAAGGCGGCCCTCGCCCGCGGCGAGCTCGCGGATCTCGCCATCGGCAAACTCGTCCTGAACGAGCCGGGGGCCACGGACTATAAGCGCGGCAACCGGTGGCTGGCCGACGTCAAGGATTTGCCGTTTACGGTGCTTTACCGCAACGGGCAAATCGTCGACCGCTTCCTGGGGTCGCGCGCGGCCTACCTGGAGGAGCGCGTTCGCGCCGCCTTCGGCGACGAACCCGAGTTGGCGGCGGCGGCCTGACGGCGGAGACGGACAGGCGGACAGAATGAGCGGGCGAAGGTCGCGGTCTTTTCACGACCGACGACTCACGACCAACGACTCGCTACTGTCCGCCTGTCCGTCTGTCCGTCCCCGCCGTCGGGGCGTGACGAATTGGCACAACATGTGGATAATCGTGCGTCGTCCTGGTGTGCGATGGACGCCTGATTGGGAAGGGACAGTCGTGGTACCTCGCAAACCCCCTCGTCGACCGCTCGTCCGCGTGGCCCTCGCCGCTGCGATGCTCTCCATCCTGGTGGTGTCCGGTGCCTTCGCCCGTGCCGCCTCCGCGGGGGAAGGCGTGCCCGACGCCGGGATCAAGGTCTCCCTCAACTGCACGTCGAGCACGGAGCGGATTCGGATCACCAACGAGAGCGGCAGCCCACTCGTCGTCCAATCGATCGGGACGCTGGCCGATCCGCTGCCGGGCGAACCGTTCGCGCTCGGCGCCCGCATCCCGGCCGGTGGCACCCGGCTCTGGCAGGCGGGGGTCGGCGCCAGCGGTCGCCACGTCCTGGCGCGGGACGAGATCTTCAGCAACACCGCCGGCGATCGCGAAGGAGCCAGGATCCTGACGTCGGTCGGTCCCATCGTCGTCCGCTGCCCAAAGGTGGCACCGCCGACCGGCGAGAAATGGATCGACGTGAGTCTGAAGCATCAGCGGGTGACGGCCTGGCAAGGCGATTTCCGCGTCGCCGAGGAGATCGTCAGCACCGGCAAACCCGGTTTCATGACACCGCCGGGCACCTTCTTCATCAACCTCAAATTCGACAAGGAAACGATGAACTCCTGTCAATCCGACGAGTGCTGGAACATCCCCGACGTGCCCTGGGTGATGTACTTCACCGACGACGGCGTGGCCTTTCACGGCGTCTATTGGTACAACGACTTCGGGACACCCCGCAGTCACGGCTGCGTGAACATGCCGGTCTCCTTCGCGAAGTGGCTCTACGACTGGGCACCGCTGGGAACGCGCGTCTGGGTTCACGAGTAAGGGGACAGGAGGCAGGGGTCAGGGGTCAGGCCGGTCGTCTACTCCCGACCCCTGCCTCATGCCCCCTGTCCCCTCGAGGAGGAAATCCCCGGTCGCGAAGAGCGGACCCGCCTCCACCCCGAGTCGCGCGTAGGCAGCCGCCGGCACGCCGATGTCGGCGACGACCAATTCCCCAACCACCGCGCGGGCGGCCGGCGCCAACAAGCCGGTTTTCGGCAGCGCCAACGTCAGGGTCGCCTCGGCGCGGATGCACGGGTCGTACACGATGCCGTCTGTCGCCTCCAGGCCGGACGGGAGATCGACGGCGAGCACGGGGGCCGGCTGCGCATTGGCGGCGGCGATCAGGGCGGCGGTCTCGCCCGCCGGCGCCCCGGCGAGGCTGAACCCGAGGAGCGCGTCGATCACGAGGTCTGCCGCTGGTACCGACGGCGTCGTCGTCGGGTCGTGGATCGGGACGCCGAGCCGTTCCAGGATGGCGAGTTGGTGGTCGGCGATGCCCTTGCCGGGAACGGGTCGCCGGCTCAACCAGACCTCGGGGGAAGCGCCCCACGCGAGCAGGAAGCGGGCGGCCACCATCCCGTCGCCGCCGTTGCCACCGCTGCCGCAGAGGACGATGATCCGTTTACCGCGTGCATCACCGCCGAGAAATCGCCGGCGGGCAAAGACGGCGACGGCATGACCGGCGACCTCCATCAATTGGAGGGTATCGACGCCGAAGTCGTCCAGCATGATGCGGTCGATTTCGGCCATCTGCCTGGCGGTGAGGGCGGGAATCGAGGTGGATCGTTCCACTTACGCTTCTCCGGTCGTGGCCCCCGCGGGGCCGAGTGCGCCAAGTCTACCGAGCCAGCGCAACCGCCACCCGGTCGGTCAGGTCGGGCGCTGCCCGTACCGGCGATGCGAGCGCCCGAGGGCACGCGCATACTGGTCAGAGAGCGGAACCATGGTCGAGTTGTGGCGTGCCGGCGGTTTCGAGCCGGCGGGCCAGGGAGACGACGTATGCGCCTGGGGTTGCACCTGACGCGATTCAACTGGCCGGATGGCGACGCGGCGATCGGGTCGCGGGTGGTCGAGCTCGTCAAGCGGGCCGAAGACGCCGGATTCGACGGCTTTTGGCCGATGGACCACCTCTACCAGATCGGACTCAACGGGCCGCCGGAAGAACCGATGCTGGAAGGCTACACCCTCCTCGCCTTCGCCGCGGGGTTCACGACGCGGATCAAGCTCGGGTTGCTGGTGACCGGCGTCACCTACCGGCATCCCGGCATGCTGGTGAAGACCGTCTCGACCCTCGACGTCCTCTCGGGTGGTCGCGCCTACCTCGGCATCGGCGCGGCCTGGAACGAACGGGAACACCGCGGTCTCGGCGTGCCGTTCCCGCCGCTGGCCGAGCGCTTCGAGCGCCTGGAGGAGACTCTGCAGATTTTCCACCAGATGTGGAACGGTGGGGTCGAACCGTTCACCGGCAGGCACTACCAATTGGCGGAGACGCTCTGCCGGCCGCTGCCGCTCCAACAACCGCACCCGCCGATCATGGTCGGCGGCGGCGGCGAGCGGAAAACGCTGCGACTGGTCGCGAAATACGCCGACGCCTGCAACATCTTCGATGGGCCGGAAGTGGCGCACAAACTCGACGTCTTGAAGGCGCACTGCCAGGACGTGGGACGCCCGTACGAGGAGATCACGAAGACGGTCTCGGTCCGGATCGCGGTCAGTCGCGACGGCGGCCATAACACCCATAGTCCCGCTGAGACGATCGACCACCTCGGTCGGCTCGCCGGTCTCGGATTCGGTCAGGCGATCGTCATGCTGCCGGAACCGCTCTCGGCATCGGTGGTCGACCTCTTCGGCGAACGGATCGTGCCGGAGGCGGCGAAGTTAGCGACCGCCGGGAGAGCATCGTCGGGGCGCCATTAGCGAACTGGTTGCCGTTGCGACCGCACCCCGTCCATCACGAGCGCGAGTAGCCGGTCACCCATCAGGGCGCAATCCGGCGCCTGCTCGCTGGTCATCGCGATCCCGCTGACGAGTTTCAGCAAGTCCCAAACCTGGACGTCGGGGCGGATCGCACCGGACTCCTGCGCGCGGGCGAGCAGCGCGGCACCGGCCTCCCCGACCATGTCGTGGCAGGCGGCGAAGAAGGGAGGCTTCTCGTCGCCCGCCACCGCCGTCAGCGCCTTGGCGAGCCCGCGCTTCGTCGCCACGTAGGCAAGGAACGACCGCAGCCATTCGGCCAGCGCGTCACCGGGCGACGGCGACGCGAGCCGGTCGTACGCTTCGGCGCAGAGGGCTTCGACGCCGTCGCGGTAGACGGCTTCCATCAGCGCCATGCGGGTCGGGAAGTGGCGGTAGAGGGTGCCCGGTCCGACCCCGGCGCGGCGGGCGATGTCGTCGAGCGAGGCATCGGCGCCGCGCTCGGCGAACGCCTCCCTGGCGACGGCGATCAAACGGTCGCGGTTGCGACGCGCGTCGGCGCGTAGACGGTGCGGGGCGATCTCACATTCGGGCGTTGTCACCGTTGTATTCATTGTCACACCGTCACCATCTCGAAGGCGCTTGACAAACGGAGACAGTCTCCGTATGATAAACGGAGGATGGCTCCGTTTGGATCTCGGCGCCACCGGTAAGGTCCATCGGCTCGCCTTATGACGAGTTATACCAAAAGGAGAGCGGCTTCCGTGGCTCTACGTGCGCTCCCATTCGGGACTCTTGATGCGACATCACGGCGCGCCGCGCGGCGCGCCGCCCACCCGACGATCGCCCTCGCCATCATCGTCACCTGCCAGTTGATGCTGATTCTGGACGCGACGATCGTCAATATCGCGCTGCCCAACATCCAACGCAGTCTGCACTTCTCCGCCACCGGTCTGTCGTGGGTCGTCAGCGCCTACTCGCTGGCGTTCGGCGGTCTGCTTCTGCTCGGCGGGCGAGCCGGCGACATCCTCGGCCGCCGGCGCAACTTCATGGTCGGCATCGGCGTCTTCACGGTCGCCTCGCTCCTCGGCGGTTTCGCCACGACTTCCGGTTGGTTGCTGGCAACGCGTGCCGCCCAGGGTGTCGGCGCGGCCATCGCCGCCCCGAGCGCGCTGTCGCTGCTGATGACGACCTTCGAGGAAGGCCCGGCGCGCACTCGTGCCCTCAGCATCTTCTCGGCCGTCTCCGCCGGCGGCGCTTCCATCGGTCTGATCTTGGGCGGCATGCTCACCGACTGGGCCTCCTGGCGGTGGGTGCTCTTCGTCAACGTGCCGATCGGTCTCGCCATCATCGTCCTCGCGCCGATGTTCCTCGATGAGACGGAGCGCAATCCCGGCCGCTTCGATCTGCTCGGCGCGTTGACCTCGACCCTCGGCGTCGCCACGCTGGTCTACGGATTCATCCGCGCGTCCACGGAAGGCTGGGGCGAGCGGATCACGGTCAGCTCCTTCGTTGCCGCCGCGGCGTTGCTGATCCTCTTCGTGATCGTCGAGTTGCGGGCGCCACAGCCGATCGTGCCGTTACGGCTGCTCGCCAACCGCAACCGCGCCAGCGCCTACCTCAACATGTTCATCCTACCGGCGACGATGTTCGGCATGTTCTTCTTCCTCACCCAGTTCGTGCAGGATGTGCTCGGGTTCAGCCCGGTCAAGGCCGGACTCGCCTTCTTGCCGCTCTCCGGCGCGATCTTCACCTTCTCCCGGTTGGTTCCGCGCCTGCTACCGCGCTTCGGTCCCAAACGGCTGATGGTGACCGGCGCCGCGCTGATCACCCTCGGCATGCTCTGGTTGACCCAGATCTCGGCCGGCACCACCTATTTCCCCGGACTGCTCGGCCCGATGCTGTTGTTCGGCATCGGCGGTGGTCTCAGCTTCACCCCCCTCAGCGTCATGATCCTGTCCGGTGTCCAGCGGCAAGATGCCGGCGCCGCTTCGGGTCTCCTGCAGGCGATGCAGCAGGTCGGGGCGGCCCTCGGCGTTTCCATCCTGGTCACCCGCTTCGGCATCGTCAGCCGGGAAACGGCGAAGCACCCGCTCACCAACGTGACGCCCCAGGCGCAGGCGCACCACATCATGGCCGAGGCGATGAGCAGCGCCTTCACCCTCTCGGCGATCTTCGCGATCTGCGTGCTCCTGGTCGCGCTCTTCGCGATCAAGATCAGCGGCACGGGCGCGCAGCAGCAACCGGCCTTCGTTCCGGCCGGCGACTGACCGATCCGTACCCGAACGACCAAGACGCGACCTGCCCATGCGGGCAGGTCGCGCGCTGTTCGAAGCAGTCGCCAGATCGCCCCCGCCGCACCGATACTGTCGGGCGTACGCGGAACGCGAAGAGGACGGCGGCACTCGGGCACCAGGGCTTGCGTTCTCATCGGGAGGGCCGATCCGTGATTACCCCGCAGGACGTGGCAAGCATTCCGCTGTTCGAACCGTTGTCGGACGATGACCGGCTTCTGATCGCCTCGCGGGCGGCCGACATCCGGCTGCGCGAAGGCGAGTGGCTGGTCCAGGAGGGCGAGCCCGCCTCGTTCTTCGCCTTGCTGGCGGGCGAGTTGGAGACCGTCAAGCGCTACTTCGGGGTCGAGCAGGTGATCAGCTACAGCCTGCCCGGCGCGTTTTTCGGGGAAGTGCCGCTGTTGCTCGGTTCGGCCGCCGTCGCCAGTCTTCGCGCGTCCGAGCCGTCGCGGGCGATGCGGCTCGACCCGGTCGACTTCCACACGCTGATCGTCGGGCAACCCGATCTCAGCGCGGAGATCTTGCGGACGATGTCCAGGCGGCTGACGGGTCTCCAGGAACTCGGCACCAAGACCCCGCCGTCGATGCCCCAGGTGATCGGCCGCCAATCGGTCCCGGCCTGCCACGAGCTGCGCGACTTCCTCTTCCGCAACCAGATCGCGTTCGAGTGGCTCGACATGGAGGACGCGGCAGCGGTTCCGCGGATTCCCACGGGGTGGCGCGATGCCCCCCGGTGTCCGATCGTCCTCTACCCGGACGGGACGTCGATGATCGAACCGACGGCCCGGCAGGTCGCCGATCATCTCGGCAGGCTCACGGGTCCCCGAACCGAGCTCTACGACCTCGCCATCGTCGGCGGCGGTCCGTCGGGTCTGGCGGCAGCCGTCTACGGGGCGTCGGAGGGGTTGCGGACGCTCCTCGTCGAGCAGGTGGCGCCCGGCGGGCAGGCGGGTACGTCGTCGAAGATCGAGAACTACCTCGGGTTCCCGTTCGGCATCTCCGGCGACGACCTGAGCCACCGCGCCTTGCACCAGGCGCAACGGTTCGGCGCCGACATCGTCGTCGCCCGCGAGGTGACCGGAGTCCGCACCGAGCGCGAGGACCGCGCCGTCATCCTCGACGGCGGCGAGGCGGTGCGGTGCCGGGCGATGCTCGTCGCCACCGGCGTCAGTTGGCGCCGGCTGGACACCCCAGGGTTCGAGCGACTGACCTCGCGCGGCGTCTACTACGGCGCGGCGCGGACGGAGGCGATGGAGACGCAGGGGAAGGAGATCTTCCTGATCGGCGGCGGTAACTCGGCCGGGCAGGCGGCGATGTACTTCGCCGACTACGCCCGGTGCGTCACCATCCTGATCCGGCGGGAGTCGCTGGCGGCGACGATGTCGCAATACCTGATCGACCAACTGGCCAACAAGAAGAACGTCCGCGTCGAACCTTACACCGAAGTGGTCGAGGCGCGCGGCGAGAACCACCTGACCGCGATCGTGACCACGGACGTCCGCACGGGCGAGCAGCGGCAGCGACCGACCGATTCCCTCTTCGTCTTCATCGGCGCCGACGCCCGCACCGATTGGCTACCGGCAACGCTCGCCCGCAATGATCAGGGCTACCTGCTGACCGGCCGCGACGTGCCGCGGGACGGCTCCGATCCGGCCGCCTGGCCTTTGCGACGCGAACCGACCTTCCTGGAAACCAGCGTTCCCGGTGTCTTCGCCGCGGGCGACGTCCGCTGTGGCTCGGTCAAGCGGGTGGCGGCGGGTGTCGGCGAGGGGAGCATGGCCGTCGCCTTCGTCCACCAGTACCTGGCGAACGGGGACTGAGGGCGAACGCCGCGCAATACGAGAGAGGTCCGTCGTTGTTCGTTGCTCCACCGCACGGTTGCCAACGCGACTCACAAGCTATCCCCGGCAAGCACAACGAAACCCGCTCACAGCAGACGCTTGACGCGGTTACGTGCGCTGCCTAAGATCACGCCGTCCTGACTTGGACCACCGCCGCGCCCGGACCGATGCCTTGCCGCGCAAGGTCGGCCACGCGACGGGCTCGCCACCCGCTTTCGTGAGCGAAGCCCTGAAGGAGGTTGAGCGATGACGGGTCACGTCTCTCCGGCCGTCAACCGGCTCATGGCCGACGCGGCGCGCGGTCGCCTCTCGCGCCGGCAACTGATCGGGCGTGGGCTTGCCCTCGGTCTCAGTGTGCCGACGATCACGACGCTCCTGGCGATGCACCCGGGTCGGGCGCTCGCCGCCGGCGGCGGAACGCTCAAGATCGGCTACGACGCGGAGATCCAGTTCCTCGACCCGCAGAAATTGCAGTCGGGACAGGATCTCCTACCGTCGACCCTGATCTTTGGTCGGCTGACGTCGTGGGACGCGACGATGCTCGATCCCCAACCGGACATCGCCGAGTCGTGGACCGTCTCCGACGACGGACTGACCTACGTCTTCAAACTCCGCTCCGGCGTCAAGTTCCACTCCGGTCGCGAGTTGACCGCCGACGACGTCGTCTTCAGCTACCAGCGCGCCCTCGACATCGGCCCGAAGGGGAGGGGCGCCGGCGAGCTGCGGGAAGTCGATTCGTTTTCCGCAACCGGACCGCTGGAGTTTACGGTCAAACTGAAACAGACCAGCGCCGTCTTCCTGCCCAGCACCGGACACTGGGCGCTCTGCATCGTCGACAAGGACGTGGTCGACAAGATCGACACCGCCCCCGCCGGCACCGGTCCGTTTACCTTCGTCGAGTGGGTCCCCGACGAGCACGTCACCTACAAGAAATTCGACGGTTACTGGAACGCCGACAAGCTGGCCGGCTGGCCGGATGAGGTGACCTCGACGCCGATCCTCGAGGCCGTGACGCGGATCGCCAATCTCCAATCCGGCGACATCGATCTTGCCGCGAACATCCCCACGCAGTTCGTCTCCCAGATCGAGGGTGATTCCAACCTCCAACTCTTCCGCCAGCCGTACACCGCGGCCTACTGGACGATCGCCTTCAACGTCACCAAACCGCCCTTCGACAACGTCAAGCTGCGCCACGCCGTCGCCCGCGCCATCGACAAGGACGCGATCCACAAGAACGTCTTCTACAACAGCGGCGAGGTCGGCTGCGGTCTCATCCCGTCCGGACATTGGGCCTACGATCCGACCATCCAATGCGACGGGCGCGACGTCGACGCGGCGAAGGCGCTGATGCAGGAGGCGGGGGTCGACCAGGGGCTGAAGGTCACGTTCAAATTCGACAGCGCCATCCCAGAGAGTCAGCCCATCGGGGAAATCCTCAAGCAGAACCTGGCCGACATCGGGATCGACGTCACACTGCAAGCGATGGAGGACGCGCTCTACTTGCAGGAGGTCTGGACCGACAAGAACTACGAGATCACCGATGCCGAGTACACCCGCGAACCCGATCCCGACGCCCTGATGCAGAGCGTTCTCCGCAAGGACGGCGGCAACAACGTGATGGGCTATTTCAACCAGCAGATCGAGGACCTGTTCGACCAGGGCAAGGCGACGCTCGACCAGGAGGCGCGCAAACCGATCTACAGCCAGATCATCAAGATCATGCTACAGGACATGCCGCTGGTCAAACTGCAAACGGTCGACATCGTCTGGGGCGGCAACAAGAAGGTCCAGGGTCTCCAACTTTGGCCGAAAGGCTACCCGAACTGGCTCGAGTACACGTTCGACCCGAACGCATAGTCGTTAGTCGTTAGTCGTTAGTCGTTAGAACGCGGCCGGTCGTCACCGTGCTGTCCGCCTGTCCGTCTTCGCGCCTCTCTATCCACCGGCGACTAACGACTAACGACTAACGACTAACGACTAACGACTCATTGAGGGCTATGTACCACTACATCCTCCGCCGCCTCGTGCAGACGGTGCCGGTGTTGTTCCTCTTCTCGATCGCGGTGTTTACCGTGATGCGGTTGGTACCGGGGGACCCGGCGAACGTCATCCTGGGTCTGGAACCGACGCCGGAGGCGCTCGCCCAGATCCGGCACGAGATGGGGCTGGACAAACCGATCCCCGTCCAATACGGCATCTGGCTGCGCCACGTCGTGCGGGGCGACCTGGGCACCTCCTGGAAGTCGAAGCAACCGGTCACGCACCTGATCTGGCGCCGGTTCCCGGCGACGTTGCTCCTGACCTTTGGCGCGACGCTGATCGGCGTGACGATCGCGCTGCCGCTCGGCATCGTCTCCGGTGTGCGGCCGCACTCGGTCTTCGACACGGTCGCCACCGGGTTTTCCTTGATGGGCGTCGCCATCCCCGGTTTCTGGCTCGGGTTGATGCTGCTCCTTCTGTTCGCCGTTAGACTCCACTGGCTGCCGCCGTCCGGGTACACCCCGCTGAGCGAGGATCCGGTCGAAAGTCTGAAACACCTGATCCTGCCGGCGATTACGCTCGGGACCGGGTTGGCGGCGCCGCTGGCGCGGTTCGTCCGCTCGGGGATGCTCGACGTCCTGGGGACCGATTACATCCGGACCGCCCGCGCCAAGGGGCTACCGGAGCGGCTGGTCGTGATTCGGCACGCGCTGCGCAACGGGTTGCTCTCGGTGGTGACCGTGTTCGGGTTGGAGTTCGGCGCGCTGCTCGGCGGTGCCGTCGTCACCGAATCGGTCTTCAACTGGCCGGGGATCGGCACACTGCTGCTGACCGGGATCAAGCAGCGCGACTACGCGATGGTCCAGGGTACGGTCCTCTTCGTCAGCGTCATCTTCATCGTCGTCAATCTGCTGGTCGACCTCTCCTACGGGTTGCTCGACCCGCGGATCCGAAGCACCTAGGCGGCGAGGCGGCAAGGCGTGAGGGAACAGGGAACAGGGAACAGGGAACAGGTCGCGTCCGTCCTTCTTCCGCCCTCCGCCTTCCGGCTCTCCGTTGCCGCCTCGCCGCCTCGCCGCCTCGCCGCCTTCGTCGGGCGCTTGGCGCGCAATCGCCTCGCCCTCGTCGGGGCGGTCATCGTCGTCCTGTTCGTGGTGATGAGCCTCTTCGCGCCGTGGTTGGCGCCGCGCGACCCGAACCGGCAGATCGCCACCGATGCCTTGCAGGGGCCGTCCCTCCGGTATCCCTTCGGGACCGACAACCTGGGGCGGGACAGCCTGAGCCGGGTCATCTTCGGCGCCCGCGTGTCGCTGTTCGTCGGGTTGACGTCGATGGCGTTGGCCGCGATGATCGGTGTCCCGTTGGGACTCGTCGCCGGGTACTACGGTAGTTGGTTCGACAGCCTGGCGATGCGGGCGATGGACACGCTGCTCGCCTTTCCGGCGCTGCTGCTCGCCATCTTCATCGTCGCCGTCCTCGGCCCCTCGCTCACCAACGCGATCCTCGCCGTCGGCATCATCTACATCCCGGCGTTCGCGCGGGTGACGCGGGCCAACGTCCTCTCGCTGCGCGAAAAGGAGTTCGTGGAGGCCGAGCGCTGCCTGGGCGCCAGCGACGGCCGGGTGATGGCGCGGACGGTCCTGCCGAACTGTCTCTCGCCGCTCGTCGTCCAGTTCTCGCTCGGGGTCGGTTACGCGATGCTGGTCGAAGCGGGGTTGAGTTTCCTCGGGCTCGGCGTCCAACCGCCGACGCCGGCCTGGGGGCAGATGGTCGGCCTGGCGCGGAATTTCATCACCCTCGCCCCCTGGCTGATCACCTTCCCCGGTGTCGCCATCTTCCTCGCCGTCCTCGCCTTCAACTTCCTGGGCGACGGCTTGCGGGAGGCGACCGACCCCCGTCTGCGCGGGCAGCGGTTGGCCGCCGGCAAAGGCGGCCGGGCGTAAGGAGACCCCACCTCGCCTCCGTACGTTCGCAGACGTGGCCGTCGGTGACGTACCATTGGGAGCGAACAGACGACTCGTGGCACCGGCGGTCGGACGAAGCGACGGGCACCCTTGCGCAGCTCCCGAGATCGACGATTCCAGTCACCACCCCGCCGCACGCATTCGACCGGGTTGATCCTAACCGGCGGGCTGCTGCTTGCCCTCGTCGGGACGCTGGTGCTCACCTACGCCGTCGCCATCTCGGCGTCGAAGGACGACAAGGACGCCGGCGCCTCGGCGGAGCCGACGCCGACGTTGCCCGCGATCGAAGCGACGGTCGAGTCGACCCAGACACCTACCCCGGTGCCGACCCCGCCACCGACGCCGACCACGGCGCCCTCGCCCGCAGCGGGTATCACCGCCGAGAGCGCGTACGCCCTCGACAGCCAAACCGGCGCCGCGCTGGTGGCGTTGCGGGCGGACGAACGCCGGCCGATGGCGAGTCTGACCAAGATGGTCAGCGCACTCGTCGTTGCCCGCGCGATCGACGACGGGGTCGTCGCGCTGGACGATCCGGTCTTGATCGAACAGAGCGACGTCGTCGATGCCGAGGTGTTCTCGCACATGGGTTTGATCGCCGGCGACACGGTGACGGTGGAGCAGTTGCTCGACGGGATGCTGATCCCGTCGGGGAACGACGCCGCCAAGGCGCTGGCGCGGTACGTCGGGTCGCGTCTCCCCGGCGGCGGGGACGATCCGGGGGGTGCCTTCGTCGCCGCGATGAACGGGGTTGTCGCCGACCTCGGTCTGCACGACACGAGTTTCGGCAATCCCGACGGCGAGGACGACGCGAGCAACTACAGCACCGCCCACGACCTGGCCGTGATCGGCAGCCAGGTGATGCGATCGGCGTTGCTCGCCGGTATCGTTTCGACTCCCCAGGTGACGCTGACGTCGGGCGGTCCCGAGCAACGATCGTATGAACTGTTCAACACGAACCAACTGCTCGGCCAACCGGGCGTGGACGGGGTCAAGACGGGAACCACGGCCGGGGCGGGGGCGTGCCTCGTCGCCTCGGTGAACCTGGCGGACGGCCGGAACGTCGTCGTCGTCGTCCTCGGCAGCGCTCCCGATCCGGCCGATCAGACCGGCGATCCGACCGACTGGCCGCGCTTCGCCGACGCGCGTGCGATCCTCGCTCAGATCGATTCGAGCGAGTAGCCCCGGCGGCACGCCGCCGCAACGCCTGTTTCGGAAAGGCTCCGACGTGACCGCCTCCTCCCCGGCCGAGCATGCCGCCTCGCTGCACCGCAAGGCGATCGTGATCGACGGCCACACCGACATCCTGATGGCCATCGCGGACGGCAAGATGCGGCTCGGCGAGCGCTTTGAGTTGCCCGATCCGGCGACCTGGCAACCGCCGGCCGGTTGGCGGGCGGACGCCGAAGCGGCGCTCTATAGCTTCTCGCCGCACACGTCCTTTTTCCAGACGATGGGGCACTACGACCTACCGCGGTTCCGGGAAGGCGGTCTGACCATCGAGGCGATGGCGATCTTCGTCGAGGCGGCCAACCTCGATCGTGCCCTCCACCGCGCCTTGCAGATGGTCTACTGGCTGAATCGGGAGTACGAGGAGAACGACGACTTCGCGCCGGTGACGAGTGTCGCGACGATCCGCCAACTGAAACGCGACGGAAAGATGGGCGGTATCCTCGCCTTCGAGGGGTTCGAACCGATCGGCAGCGATCTGAAGCTGCTCGACGTGTTCTACGCCCTCGGTCTGCGCATGGCGACGCTGACCCACAGCCGCCGCAATTTCTGGGCAGACGGCACGCAGGCCGG
>DATBFX010000529.1:0-4969 GCA_036558305.1 Thermomicrobiales bacterium
TCGACCAATTGGCCGACCGCCTCGTTTTCGCACGGTTCGGCGGTCCCAAGTGTGGTCGCCAGCCCGTAGCTCTGCGGGTCGTCGCCGAACAGGTCGAAGCAGGCGTAGCGGCTGCGTGCCCGCCGCGCACCGTCCGGATCGACCTTCTCCAGGTAACCGATCACGGCCTCGATCGACGCACCGAGACTGTAGAGGTCCATCCCGTAGAAGCCGACCTTCCTGGCGCCGGGTGGGAGTCCGTCGTTGTGTTCCCGCAGCCAGGACACGAAATCCCTCACCTCCGTGTTGCGCCACATCCAGCGGGGGAACCGGTGAAAGTCGCCCAGCGCCGCCGCGGCGTCCGGGTCGTCGCTCGCGCCCCGGACGAAGCGGTTGACCCGGTAGGCGTCGGGCCAATCGGCCTCCACGACGACCGCCGAGAAACCCTGCTCATCGATGAGTCGCCGCGTGATCCGCGCCCGTTCCCGATAGAACTCGTGCGTGCCGTGCGAGGCTTCGCCGAGCAAGACGAAGCGGGCATCGCCGATCACATCGATCAGCGGATCGTAGTCGTGCGGGTCACCGGCCAGCGGGTGCGCGGCCGCACTCACCAGGTCGACCAGAGCCCCGGCTTTCGTGCCTGCTCGCGGAGCGAGATGCGGGACCGATCGCGCCTCGGACCGGCGCAGCAGATTGCAGACCTCCTCGTCGCTGGTCGGCGCGAAGTTGTCGTACCAGAGGCCGACCGCATAGAACGGCTCGGGCGTCTCGGCACAGACCATCTCGTCGACCACGCCGGCCATCGCCTCGACAACTTCGCCGGCGGCGACCGGGACGGCACCGACGAGCCAGGCCGGACCAAGCTGCCGGAGCGCCTTCGCGGCGGCGCGCATCGTCGAACCCGTGGCGAGTCCATCGTCGACGAGGACGACGGTCTGACCGCGCAGGTCGGGGATGGGGCGGCTGCCTCGGTAGAGCCGCTCTCGCCGCGCGAGTTCCCTGCGCTCGGCGACTTCGACCGCATCGATGACGACCTTCGGGATTCGGTATTGTGCGACCACCTCGTCGTTGAGCACGCGCAATCCGCCCGAGGCGATCGCGCCCATCGCCAACTCTTCGTGCCCGGGCACCCCCAGCTTACGGACGAGGAAGGCGTCGAGCGGCGCATCGAGCGCAGCGGCGACTTCGAAGGCGACCGGGATACCGCCCCTTGGCAGACCGAGGACGACGACGTCGGAGCGCCCGGCGTAGCTGCTGAGGCGGGAAGCAAGCTGGCGACCGGCATCGCACCGGTCACGATAGGGGATAGCCATCTCTGCACCTCCGCCGCGAAAATGGCGGGCCGCGCACGCGGCCCGCCATGCCGGTCGTCCTCGACCTGCTACGTGACGGCGATCTTCGTCGGCGTCGATGCCTTCGCGGCCGGCTTGGGCACCGTCACCTCCAGCACCCCGTCCTTGTAGGTCGCCGCGATCTGCTCGGCGGTCGTCCCCTCGGGCAGCGGCAGGCGGCGGTAGAAGCCGCCGGAGGACCGCTCCATCCGCAAGTAGTCCTTCTCCTCGACCGTCTCCTCGGACGTGCGCTCGCCGCGGACGACGAGGTCGCCGTCCTCGACCGCGACGTCGATGTCCTCCTTCTTGACCCCCGGCAATTCCGCCTTGACGACGATGTTGCCGTTCTGCTCGAAGACGTCGGCACGCGGTGTCCAGGTATCGGCGAGTTCGGCCGGGCGGAGCAGCGGCCGGAACGCCGGCCCGCGCCCGCCCCAGAACCGGTCGAATTCGGTCTGCATCTGGGTTAGCAGGTCGAACGGATCCCAGCGACGTGGCTTGGGCACCTGTGTCGTCGCCGGAGCGGTCGTCTTCTCGCTCATCTGCGTCCTCCTTTCGGTCAACCGAGCCGTCTGACGACGGTTGTACCCCGTCTGCCGACACGGTAGACGTTCCGGCGCAAAGGTCGCATTACAGGCAGGACCCGCGATGTCACAAATTCGCGACGAGCGCACCCGATGAGCGAGCCACCAACGCCGCGCTCAGTCCTGGTCAGGCGTCTTCCGCGCCATCGCCACGACGCATGCCACCAGCGTGAGGATGAGCAAGGCCACCTGCGCTCTGGCCCGGTCGGACCATGGCGCGGCGAACAGGATCAAATACACCAGGACCACGCCCGCCAGGAGCGCGGCATGGCCGATGCGATCCAATCGTCGCTGCCGGTCCTCGTGGTGCTCCGGTTCGGGGAATCCGGGAGGTGTTCCCTGGATTTGAGTTCCCATGGCACTGCGTCCGATCGCTCAAACGACCTGTTCCGTCGATCCTCACGGTACGTGTCGGGGCATCACCAACGCGTCACTTCCCGGAGGATCGCCGTCACAAGATCGTCGCAACGAGCGTCGCGACGAAGATCGCGAGGCGACCGGAGCATCTGCACCGGCCGTCTCCCCCTGCTTCGGTCTTCCCCATTTCCTGTGCTACGTTGGAGGGCGGTTGGGTCTCTTCGGTCGGCGGCGCGGCGCCCTCGTCGGCGAGAGGCACGCCCCTCACATCAGCTCTGCGCTCGACCAACCTCCGTCGTCGGGTCGATCTCGGTCGACCCGCGGCCACGGACGGGGACGACGACAACCGGGACCGGTCCTACTCGCACCAGTTTCTCGGCGACGCTGCCGAGCAGCCAGCGCATCACCCCGCTCCGCCCGTGGCTGCACAGCACGACGAGATCGCCCGGCCGCGCCGCCTCGGCGAGAACATTGAAGGCAGGGCCCGTCCAGATCTGGGTCTCGGCTTCGATCCCCTTTTCTCGCAGCGACGTGGCAGCCGCTTCAAGCGATCGCTGCGCTTCGGTCTGCGCGTCCGCGACGACCTCCGGTGGGATCACGAGCGCATCGGCAATCGGCCCCAGGGCTTCGATCAGATCGACTGCCCGCACGAGCACCGTCGGCACGCCGAGTTGCCGTGCCAGCGCCTCCGCAACCGGCAGCGCCTGCGCGGCAAGCTCCGACCCGTCGAGGGGGACGACCAACCGGTGGATGACGACCGGTGCCGGCTCGGCAGCCGCGTCCTGCGGCCGGACGATCATGACCGGGATGGGCGAAGCATGGGCCACGCGGTCCGCCACGCTGCCAAAGGCGACGCGACCGATCGCCCCGCGGCCGTGGCTTGCCAGAACGATGAGGTCGGCGCCGCGCTGGTCGGCGATGCGGAGGATCTCGGTCGCGGGATCCCCCGCGGTGACTTGGATCTGCACATTGGGTCGTTCGCCGAGCAACGTCGTTGCCGCGCGTAAGAGTTCCTCCTGTGCTTCTCGTTCGCCATCCGGTCGGACGACCGGCAGCGAGCCGGCGTCGAAACCGAGCCGCTCCTTCTGCCCGGCGATGGACGGGACAACCATCACGAGGAGAAGTTCCGCCTCATCGCCGCCCACCGCCAGTGCGTACGGTAGGGCCTGCTCGGCCAGGGCCGAGCCGTCGAGCGGAACGACGATCCGCGCGAAACGTGGTGCTGCTTTGCGATTCATCCTATGCTCCTTTTTCGCATGGGAGGACACTGCGCGCATCCCGATGCGGCGACCGTCTCACGTCGGTCCGGGCGCGGCAGGGTGCGGCAGCAACGGCACGCGCGCAACGATCATTGACGGCGCGCATCCTCCCCACCCCAGACGTTCTCGTGCAGGTGTGCGATCGAGATCTGCTCCAGCCGGTCTCGGACGTAGAGCGTCTGCTCGGGTGTCAGCCTGACAACCCCGTGGCCGTCCGGGTGGACGCTTTCGATCAGCACGACTTCCAACTCCGGGCGACTGCGTTCCCATCTGCTTGTGAGCGCCCACACCTCCGCCCCATACCGTCCGAGCCTTGCGGCGGGCTCGTCGTGTCGGCGAGCAGGATCCGACTCCGCGATGGACTGCCTTTCCGCATGACCGGGGTGGATCAACTCGGCTGCGACTTGGGTCAAACGGCTGTGGACGTAGAGGGCCTGATCGGCAGACGGATTGAGACGGCCGTGGCCGAGCGGATGGTTACACCCGACGATCACCTTGAGCAATACCCGCCGGGAGCCCTGCCCGGCCATCACGATCGGCCACGCCTCCGCCCCGAACTTGCCCAGCATTCTCATGGTGGTCTCCCGAACCGTTCCGCGCGGTCGGTATGCGTCACGGACTAAGGGAATGTCCTGCGACCATCGATCGAGACCATAAGACCGGAAGCGTCTAAGCCGCGTGCGTACGATCAGCGACGACGTGTCAAGACCGTCGCAATTGGCGCGGTGTCTGGAGCACCGCAGCGCCAATCGCCTTGTTTGAAGGCACAAGCCGGGTCTCATTCGATGAGAACGTCGCTCACGGCCCGGCGCGGGGCCGGGTCGACCTCGGGTCCGTAACCCAGTCGCAGCATCACCTGTGGGATACCGGTTGCACCGGTCACCTCTGCCAGTCGCGGTCGCAACGCCGCCACCTGGATCGGCTGGTTCAAATAGGCCGCGTCGACGCCGTCGACGCGCGCCCGCAACAGCAGCCGCGCCAGCGCCTGACCCGCCATCAGCCAATCGCCGGGCGTGTCCCCGTCGGTCCCCAGGACAACCAGGAGTGGCGCCTCCTCGGCGAGTTCGTGGTCCTTCCGCCCCATGTCCTTGCCCAGATCGAGACTCCGCACGACCAGGGGGCCGAGACCGTACCGGGAGAACGCCTGCATCCCTTCACCGTGCCGCGACGGGTGCAACCACGACGCCAACTCGCGCCGGAAATGCCTGTCTGCCCATTGGATCCGGTCGGCCCCTGCGACAAGGTCGGACACCACGCGCCGCGTCTCCCCCTCGACGGCGCGCAGATGGGCTCCTTCGGCAGCTACCGCCGCGGCGAGAGCGGGGAACAGCTCGGTGGGCACCGGCCGATCGTCGTAGGGCTGTCGATTCGTGCGCCGCAACGGAACCGCCGCGAACAGGTCGTCCTCCTCGGGCGGCGACGGAAAAACCGGACCGAACCGCACTCGGGCCAACAGATC
>DATBFX010000530.1:0-12305 GCA_036558305.1 Thermomicrobiales bacterium
ACCGCGCTGAACGTCCAGACCGGTGCCAAGACCCGTCTCTCGCTCGTCTTCCAGGGCGCGATCGCGCTGGCGCTGGTCCTCGTCTTCAGCGATCTGCTCGGCAAAATCCCGATGTCGGCCTTGGCCGCCCTCCTGATCTACGTCGGCATCCTGGCGATCAAACTCCCGGCGATCCGGTCGGTCGCCGCGAGCACCCGGATGGGGCAAGTCGCGATGATCGTGACCTTCGTGGCGACCCTCCTGGTCCCGCTCCAACAGGCCGTCATTCTCGGCGTCATCCTCGCGGCCGTGCTCTTTTTGTACCGGTCGAGCACCGACATCCGTATCAAAGAAGTCGTACGCAGCGATGGACACTATCGAGAGATCGATGCCCCGAAAACCCTCACCGGCAATCGCGTCACCGTGCTCGACATCTACGGCAGTCTCTTCTACGCGGGCGCCCGCACCCTCGGTCAATTGCTGCCCTCACCGGGCGAAGCTCGCCGCGCCGTCGTCGTGCTGCGCCTGCGCGGACACGGCGACGTCGGCAGTACCTTCCTCGACGTCGTCAGCAAATACGCGGGTCGTCTGCGCACGGTCGAGGGCAAACTCCTCCTCTCGGGACTCAACCCCGTCGTCAAGGAGCGGATGGTCAAGACCGGCCATCTCAAGCAAATCGGCGAAGAGAACGTCTTTACTGCCGAGGAATTCATCGGCGCTTCGACCGAGGCGGCGTTCAAGGCCGGACAAGCCTGGCTGGCGACGACCCCGGCGGACGAGCCGGCCCCGACGCCCGGCGGTGCCGCCGATGACTCCGACGGCGGTGCCGGCACAACAGCATCCGTCACCGCACAGCCCAACGAGAAGAGCGGTTAGGTACGCGACGTCTCTGCATCCTTTTGCTCCTCAAAGAAGGATGTCCCCTCGTCCTTGCCGAGGCACCGTGGTGGCGGCTTGCGGTTTCGCCAGCCGGGCACGAGTCAGGGCCGGATGCGATGCGCGGCGACGACCGCGTATCAGCCGATTTGCGGCGGTCGCCGCCGCGCAGGCATGGAGAAGGACGATGTTTCGCAGAGGACGAATGGGCGCCGGCGCCGCGGCGCCCGCGGCGCCCGTGGCGGCGATGGCCGCCGCTCGCGGCAACCGGTATCGCATGGTCGAGAAGCTCGCCTCCTTCGGCGACGACTTCTGGATCCAGGACGACCAGGGACGGCGCGTCTTTAAGGTTGACGGCAAAGCGCTGCGCGTCCGCGACACCCTCAAGTTTCGCAACATGCAGGGTCAGGAACTCTGCCAGATCCAGGAAAAGATGCTGCGGATCAAGGACTCGATGGAAGTCCAGGGGCCGGACGGTCGCACCGTCGCGATGGTGAAGAAAGCACTCATCAACCCGCTGCGCGATCGCTACGTCGTCAAAGTCGGCAACGGCCCCGATCTCGAGGTCCAGGGCAACATCCTCGACCACGAATACCGCATCGGCAACGTCGCCACCGTCTCGAAGAAGTGGTTCCGCGTCCGCGACTCCTACGGTATCGAGATCGCCCCGGGACAGAACGACGTCCTGATCCTGGCCACGGCCGTCTGTATCGATCAGATGTCGCACGACGTCGGATAACCCAACCTCTGCTCAAACGACAGACCATCAAGAGGAGGTCATGGTGGGAGCCACCGCACTGTACGGTCCGATCCAACTCGTCGTCGTCGGGTTTGAACGGGCGGCGATCCCGCTGGACGTCGTCAACCAGTTGCGCAAGGTCCGGGACGCCGGCATCGTCCGCCTCGTGGACGCCGTCTTCGTCGCCAAGGACGAGCACGGCGACCTGACCGCGATCCAGGCGACCGACCTCAGCAAGGACGAGGTGGTCCTCCTCGGCACGCTCGCCGGAGCCCTGTTCGGTTACGGTGCCGCCGGCGACGACGGGCTTGAGATCGGCGCCGATCTCGGCGGCCTGGCCGCCGAAGAAGGCGAGTTCGGGCTTGACGAGGACGACATCAACGCCATCGCCGACCTGATCCCCACGGGGACCGCCGCCCTCTTCATGCTTCTGGAGCATCTCTGGGCAATCGGCCTCAAGGAGGCGTTCCAGAACGCGGGCGGCTCAATTCTCTCCCACGGCTGGATCACGCCTCGCACGCTCATCGCGTTGGGCCAGGAGGCCGCGACCGAGACCGCGACTGCTTGAACTGTCGTCGCCCGGCGACACAATCGCCATTCGTCAAAGGGAGGACTCGCACATGGATTGGTGGGAGTGGCTGCTCTGGGCCCTGCTCTTCGGGTTCTACATCATGTGCATCTTCACAGTCTGCCTGCTGACATTCCAGAAGGGGCGTGTGGTGCTCGGAATCCTGGGCATCTTCATCCCCTTCCTCTGGCTGATCGGCGCCATTTTGCCCGCCAAGAAGGGCTCGCGGTTCGATATCGCCCAGGGCATGGCGATGCGGTCCCAGATGGATCAGATGACCAGCTGACCTGGTTCCTGCACGAACGCCGCCAACGCCAATCGTCATTCCGAGCTTGTCGAGGAATCTCCCTCCGCCAGGGGCACCGCACCAACGTCGTACCGACGCCTCCGTTGTCGCTCCGGGAGAGTCCTCGGCTCCGCTCGGAATGACGGTGGGGGGATCGGCGTCGTTTGTGACTAAAGCGAGCTAACCGGGATTCTTCGCGAGCGCTGCCGTCCGCGCTCGATCGCCATTCCGAGCGCAGTGGTCATGATCCGGGGGTCACCACCGGCGATGGAAATTGCCCCCGGCACCGCCCCGCGGGGCGATTCCCACACCACTCGAGGACTCTCCCGGAGCGAGAGCGGAGGCGTCACTTTGTGGGGCGGGATTCCTCTGGCGGAGAGGGATTCCTCGACAAGCTCGGAATGACGATACGAGTGACGGCCGCGCTCGCGAAGAATCCGGGCTAAACCAACGACCGTGAGGCGGGGCCACGCCCCGCCTCACGGTCGTGCGCCAATTTAGGCAATCTTGCCGGTGTCTCGATTCGCCCAATCCCGTATAGTCGGGTTGTCCGACGGTTCGGTGGCAGGCCACCGACCGCGTCGGTCCGGGCCGCACCGCGTGCGCGGCGGCTTCGGCCGACGATGGTTCAAGGGATGGGGAGAATCAGGGGATGGCGACCGCCCGGCAACGTCGGCAGCCGGTTCACCAGGTTGCGAAGACGGGCGTGCGGCGCGCCACCGCCGCGGACGCGGCCGACTCGGCGCCCACCGACGCGCGGCCTCCCGCGCCCGACGCCCGCCAATTGAGCGGCACCGACGTCGTCGCCCTCCAGCGCACCCACGGCAACGCGCACGTCACCCGCGTCCTCGATCTCGCCCGTGTCTCCCCGGCGCCCGCAGCCGGCGTACAGCGCACCCCCACGGTCGTCCAACGGACGATCGACGTCGCCGAAGCCAAACGGCGGATCAAGAAAGCCTCGGCGGGCTGGGGGACGGACGAGGGCGGCATCTACGCGGCCATCCGCGAGTGCAACGACCGCCCCGCCCTCAAAGCCGACCCCGAGGTGCAGCATTATCTGAAGAGCGAGATGAAGGGCCACGACCTCTGGAAGGCCCAACTGCTTCTCGAATTCGGCACCGAAGCGGCCTTCCCGCCCACCGTCAAGGAGATCTGGGGCGGCACCAAGGGACCGGGCACCGACGAAGACCGCATCTACAAAGCGATCGACAAACTCACGGCCGGCCAACTCGACAAACTCCTCGAAATCCCCGGCTTGCGCGGCATCCTGAAAGCCGACCTCAACGACAGCGAGATGAAGCGCGCCACCGGCGGCGCCGGCATCCTCGATCGCCACAAGAAGAACGTCGCCTTCGTCAAGACCGTCCTCGACGACATGAAAAAACCCGGCAACCCGGCCATCATCCGCAACACCGGCGAATGGATGGGACCGACCGGCGGCGGCGCCGGCAAGGTCGGTCTCCTCGTCCTGACGAAAACCCACGACTCCGCCGCGCGGGCCAAGAAGCACGGCAACGACAACGAAGTCGCCTACTTCGGCGATACCCCCAAGTACCCGGCCGACACCGCGGACTACGATCTCGCCATCACCTCCACCCGCAACATTCACTTCGCCGAACCGACCGTTGCCGGTTCCCAGGGCAGCGCCGGTATCCGGCTGATGGAACCGAAAAAGCACGGTGCAGCCAAGGTCCGCAGTTTCCTGGTCCACGAGGTCCAGCACGACGCCGACAAACACGACCTGGACCCCGACTGGGCCAAGGACTACAAGACGCCGGAGGAGAGTTGGGTCCGCTACCGGACCGAATTTCGTGCCTACTGGCTCGACGGTCAGCGCGACCCTCCCCGTTACAGCGAAGCCTCCGGCAGCGCCACCAATCCGAAGTTCGACAACGCCAAACAGGAAGCGATCTTCCTCCACATGTACGGCACCGGTCCCAACGACGTTTACGCCGAATGGCTCCGTCCCAACTACGACGGCAACACCACCGTCGGCGGCCAGAAATTCCAGGACCTGATCCACGGCTACCAACGCCCCGAGGGCATCAACCTGATCAACTCCCCCCGGATCGACGACCTCTACGGCAAGGTCAAAGCCTGCACCAAAACCGACAAGAACGTGCGCGTGGCTCCGCTCAAGGACGCCATCGCCGCCGCCCAAGCACTCGACGCCGACGATCATAGCTACGTGAACTCCGCCTCGGCCGCCGCATTCCAACAACTCATGAAGGACAAGCTGGCCGCCAAAGCCCTCAAGCAGATCGCCAAGATCGCCAACGGCGGCGCCCTGCCGCACTGGGCCGGCGGCCCTTAGTCGGTGGTCCGGCGACGTGTTCGGCCGTGGCGACCACGGGAGAGGTTCTTCGCGGCCCGGCACCAGGGTCAGCGGTCGTGAGCCCGGTCATGCCAACGGAGGTCGTCTGATACCGCACTCGCCACGGAGCCGCCGATGACCCAAGTCGTCTACCCGAGCCTGCGCCTCTCCGCCAACGGCGCCGCCGCGCTCCTCGACACCGTCGAACGCGGTTACCGCGTCTGCGATCTGCCGAGCGGCGCCGTACGCTGGGATTTGAGCGCCGAAGGAGACCTCTCCCACCTCTCCCTCTCCGCGTCGGGCAATGCCGTCGCCTGGCTTGGCGAAAACGCGGACGTCTCGATCCTCACGGAAGCGGGCAAGAAGACCGTCATCCTTCCGGCAACCGGGGATCGCATCCGGGCCATCGCGCCTGCAGACACCGCCGCTTGCATCGCCGCCCTCATCGCCGCTGGGTCAAAGGATGCCCCAGACGGCGGAAGGGCTCGCCTCGTCATCGTCCCCGGCCGGCCCGATGATGACGCCCCGACCGTCGCCGGGATTCCCGTCTACGACCGGGGTTTCCTCCTTGCCAACGACGATTGCTCCCTGCTCGCCGTCGAGTCGTCGAGCAACCTCGGCGACCGGACCTTCGGCGGTGCTTACGCGCGCGACGGGGACACCCTGCGCTCGCTCTGGACGGAGCAACCGGCTCCGGTTCCGCACGGTGCCCTCGCCCTCTACGGCGAATGGCTCTTCGCCGCGACCGCCGACGGGCTTGCCGGGTGGCGGCGCTCCGGCGATCGAGTCTCTTTGCCAGGCACGATGCGCGAGCAGTTGATCTTCTCGCGGGACGGTCGCTACCTGCTCGCCTTTCGCGTCGAGGAGGTGGTCGAGGTCACCTCGGCGCGAACACTCGTTCGCCTCATCGACCGGGAATCCCTCAAAGAGGTTCGGCGCGCGACTCACCTTATCGCAGATCGGCACGACGCACACTTCGCCCTCGATGCCGACTTCGGTCTGTTTGAGGTTCGAGCGACCAAATCGGGCGACCTCGCGGCCAAGAAGCTCGATTGGCACAGTTCGTGACCATGCGCGACCCGGTCGCACAATCGGTGGCCGGCCACCGGCTCACCCAACAAATCGCCGCCCTTGTACCGTCAACTCGCCCACCACCGCCCGGTCGCCGCTGATCCGCTGCGCCACGTCGAGCGCGGCCCTTGCCTGCTCCACGTCCGCCGTGTCGCCGTGGAGGACAATCCCCTTCGCCGTCGGCGTCGCCAGCAGCCAGGAACTGGCGAATGCTTCGTCGCACAGCGCGCGGTTGACCGTTGCGGCGAGCGACAACACCTCCGCAACCTCGACCGGCATCGCCGCGACCGCACCACCGGCTGCGAGTGCGGCCAGGATGACGTCGCGGGCCGTCTCCGGTGCGATCTCCTCCGAGTTGACGATCACGTCCCAGTGCAGCGGGTCGTCCCAATCCGCGTCGAACAGCGCCCGGTTGTACTCGCGCTGCTCCCGATCGCCGCTCAGCACCGCCTCCCGCGCCGCGCCGTGGTCGAGCCCGTACGCCGTCGCCAGGCGCTCGGTCCGCACCTCGGCCGGTGCGACGATCTTGGCGCACAGCACTGCCGGCAACCCCGCCAGCAGGTACTGCCCGCCGCCGCCGATCAACACCAGACCGTCCGCCGCCGCCAGCGCGTAGATCAGACTCGCCAGCGTCAGCAGCAGCGTCCGCCGTTCGTCCGCCACCGCCTCCAGGACCGAGACCGGTCCGCGCGCATGCTCAGGTCCCGCCCCGCGTAGCGCGTCGCCGTATTCCAACTCGCCGAACCCGAGGTACAGCGGCGGCAGGTCGTCGGTACCGAGTCGCGCCAGCCGTTGCTCGTCGGCAAACTCCGCAAAGACCCGCGGCAGCCGCATACTGCGCTTGATCGCTTCTGCCGACAGTTCGCGCCGCCCGACCACGCGGTAACCCAGCCGCTCCGCCAGCAATTGCGCGATCGTCTGCCCGCCGCTCCCGACCTGCCGGGCCAGGGTGATCACCGCCACCACTCGGCTCCTTTCCCGTTCAACCGGCCGGCGCTTCCGCCGCGGCCGGCGCCGTCCCCGCCTCCCGCGACTCGGACCGCTCCGGCGGCAGCGGCGACTTCACCGCGAACCGCCGTCCGACCGACCGGTACCGCTCGCCCCGCGACTGCACCAGGCGGTCGCGCTTGATCGCCCCCAATTCGTCGAACGCGGCCACGATCGCCGTCTTCAGCAACGCCGCCGCCTGATCGGGATCGGACGCCGCCCCTCCGCTCGGTTCCGGCACGACGGCATCGACGATCCCGAAACCGAGCAGGTCGGCCGCCGTGATCTTCAGCTTCGCCGCCAGTTCCGGCGCCCGTCCGGCGTCCCGGTAGAGGATTGCCGCCGCCCCCTCCGGCGCGATCACCGAGTAGATCGCCGTCTCCTGCATCAGTACCCGATCGGCGACCGCGAGCGCCAGCGCCCCGCCGCTGCCGCCCTCGCCGACGATCGCTGCCACGATCGGCACCGGCAGATCGCTCATCGTCGCCATCGACTCCGCGATCTCGCCGGCCAACCCGCGCTCCTCCGCCTCGATCCCCGGATACGCCCCCGGCGTGTCAACGAGCGCCAGGAGCGGCAGGCGGAATCGCGCCGCCAACCGCATCACGCGCTGGGCCTTGCGAAACCCTTCTGGCATCGGTCGCCCCTGACGGCGCCTTGCCGCCTCGTCGCCGTGCCCGCGCTCGATCCCGATCACGGCGAGCGACCGCCCCGCGAGACCGCCGAAACCGGCCACGATCGCCGGATCGTCGCCCGACTCCCGGTCGCCGTGCAGTTCGACAAAGCGATCGAGCATCCGCCCCAGGTAATCCACCGTCGTCGGCCGCGCCGGGTCCCGCGCCGCCTGCACCGTTGGCCACACGTCCGCCGGTGGCGCCGCCGCCCCGCCGGACCGCTTCGTCGCACCGACTGCGCGCGGCTTGTCTCGCGGTTGCAGCAGGCCGAAGAGCACGCCGAGGTAGCCGCGCAGCGCCACCCGGTCGACGATGTCGTCGATCAACCCGTGCTCCAACAGAAACTCCGCCGTGTGCGACCCCGGCGGCAGCGGCCGGCCGAGAAACTGCTCGGCCACCCGCGGTCCGGCAAACCCGATCAGGGCGCCTGGTTCGGCCAGGATCACGTCGCCCAGACTCGCGAACGACGCGAACACCCCGCCCGTCGTCGGATGCGTCAACACCGAGACGTACGGCACTCCGGCGTTGTGGAGTCGCTGGATCGCCGTCGCCGTCTTCGCCATCTGCAAGAGCGAGAACATTCCCTCCTGCATTCGCGCCCCGCCGCTGGCGACGATCGACAGCAACGGCACCCGCCGCTCCCCGGCCAACTCCGCCGCGCGCACCAGCTTCTCGCCGACCACCACCCCCATGCTGCCGCCCATGAAGGCGAAGTCGAGCACGGCGACGACGATCTTGTGCCCGTGCACCGCGGCCGTCCCGGTGATCAGCGCATCGGCCTGTCCCGTCACCCGGCGTTGCTCCTCCAGTCGCCGCCGGTACGGCGCATCGTCGGTAAACGCCAGCGGATCGGCGGAGAAGAGTCTGGCGAGGGTCTCCCGAAAACTCCCCTCGTCGACGAGCCCGTCGACCCGTTGCCGGCTCCCGATCGCCAGGTGCGCCCCGCACGCGCTACAGACCCGGTAGCGTTCGTACCGGGCATCGCCCGCCAGCGAAACCTCGCAGCGCGGGCAGATCGGCGGTGCCCCGTCCGCGGCGACCTCGTGCGGGATCGGGTGGGGCCTCGACTGGCGGAATCCGAAAAAGCGTCTCATCGACCGATCCGCTGGCGAGCGTCTGCGGCATCATGGCCGCACCGATGCGTAACCGAGCGTACCATTCTCCCAGCACCGGCGGCGCGGGAGACGTGTACAATCCGACGAGGGGAGGTCCGCCCCGGGGGCCGCGAGGGCACGCCCCGTCACTGGTTAAGGGGTAACCGGTGGTTATGAACGCCACAGACGACGAAATTCGCATGGAGGTGCTGCGGCGCCTGGCGGAGCAAGCGATGAGCGACACCGACTTTCGCGCCGTTGCCCGGCACGACCTGCTCGGTGCGCTCGACCGCTACGGCTACGACCTCAACGAGCGCGAACTCGCCCTCGTCCTCCGCTTCCGCGCCGCGCTCGAAGAGGCCGGCGTCGACCTCTTCCTCACCCAACGCCTGACGGCGGCCGACAAGGAGCTCCTCCGTCAGGTGATGGGCTGATCGCGCGTCCGTCAGTTTCCCATCGTGCCGAACAGACGGTCGCCAGCGTCGCCCAAACCGGGACGGATGAACTTGTTGGCGTCGAGCTCGCGGTCCAGTTTGGCGACGTAGAGCGGGACGTCGGGGTGCTCGTCTAGCATCCGCGCGACCCCCTCCGGCGCGGCGATGATGCCGACGAATTTGATCCAGCGCGCCCCGCGTGCCTTCAATTCCCGCGTCGCCGCGTCGGCCGAACCGGCGGTCGCCAGCATCGGGTCGAGCAGGATCATCAGGTCGGCCGAGATGTGCTCCGGTAGCCGGTTGTAGTAGCTGACCGGATGGTGGGTCGTTTCGTCGCGGTAGATGCCGACGTGGTAGACGGTCGCGCCGGGCAGGAGATCGCGGGCGCCTTCGGTCATCCCGAGTCCGGCGCGGAGGATGGGGACGAGTCCGACGGTGGCGTCGATCTCGCTGCCCTCGGTCTCTTCGAGCGGGGTGCGGAACGGAACCGACCTCACCGGCAGGTCGAAGGTCGCCTCGTAGAGCAGGAAGTGCGTCAACTCGCGAACGAGGTCGTGGAACTGCGGCGTCGCGGTGCGCTCGTCGGAGAGAAAGCGCACCTTGTGCCGCACCAGGGGGTGCGCGCTGACGTGCAGGTTCGGAAAGCGACCAGCCGCCGCCAGCGGCGCGCTCTCGGATACCACGTTTCGTCCCCCCACCGCGCTTCGACCTCGCTGGGATGATTCTACCGGAAAGGGCTGGACATTCGGCGCCGCGTGTGCGGCAATTCCTCCCGTTCTCGATCGGCGCGGCTGTCAACCGCAAAAAGAAAGGGGAAGCGACGATGCCCGCGGTTTTGCGTCTGCAACACACCAGCGTCCCGATGCCGGCGGACGGTCACGAGGCGGCTCGCCGTTTCTACGGCGGCGCGCTCGGCATGACCGAGGTCAAGCCACCGTCCAGCCTGATGGTCGATCGCCTCGTCTGGTTTCGCGCCGGACCCGATGGACACGAGGTCCACGTCTTCGTCGACGAGCAGATGCAGGCGAAGTCGGCCGAACAACACCTCTGCCTCCAGGTCGACGACATCGCCTCGGTGCGCGCCCAACTCAGCGATCGCGGCATCGCCATCGAGGAGACCACCGCGATCGCCAACCGGCCTCGCTTCTTCGTCAAGGATCCCTTCGGCAACAAGATCGAGTTGACGCAGATCACCGGCGACTACGACTGAACGGCCCGCTGCACGATTCTTGACGATGCGAGACAATGGGCCCGCGGTGCGGGGGCATGGGGCAGCGCGGTTGGTGTCGTGCCGGTCGTCGCGTGGCGACGATCGCGCAGGACGGCGTTCTCGGCGGAGAGATCGCCATGCGTCCGGCGATTCGTCCACGATGGCGACGGGATCGGTCGCGATCCGGCTGCGGTCGCCTCATCGTTCTCGTGCTTTTGTTGCCGGTCGGGTTGGCGATGAGCCGCGTGCGTGCCCAGGAGAACGGACCGAACGTGCCGTCGCCGGCCCATGTCGGGCAGGCGGTGATCGCGCAGGGGGTGTCGGAGATGCCGGCCGCCCAGATCGCCTGGCGGGTGGTACGCGACACCGCCGATCCTCCCGGTGCGGCCGAGTACGAGGGGCGCGCCCTCGGGTTCGCCGTCGCCGCGGAGGAGGCGATCCTGGTCTCGAACCAGAGCACGGGGCAGCAGGAGTTGCTCGCGAGCGGCGAGGCGTCGTTCGTCCCGTCCCAGTCGGCGGAGAAGCGCGAGAGTATGGGAGCGGGAACGACCCATCTCTTTCGGATCGCCCTGGTGCCGGCGGAGCAGGCCGGCGACGACGGCGGCGACGAAATGGTCCTCGCCGGTGCGCCTTTCGCGGCGCCGGAGGGGAAACGGGACGTCTCCCTGGTCGCGGAGGAAGGGCTTTGCACGCTGCGGGATTCGGGCCGCTCGATCACCCGCACCGCGGGGGATGTCGACGGCCCGCCGATGCTGGTCGTGGTGACCGAAGGCGAGTTGCAGGTGATGCCGCGCCAGGGCGAACCGGTGAAGGTGGGTGCCGGGCGGGCGTTGGAGGTGGCGCCGCCGGTCACGCTGAAATCGCTCCGGAACAGCGATCGCTGTACGTCGTACCTGGTCGCGGTGATCGGACCGCAGGTGCCTTGAACGGGCACATCACGGGAGGACCTCGATGACGGGATCGTCGCTGCCGACGGTCGATGGGTCGCACATACTGGAGACGACGGCCAAGCTCTGCCGCATCCCGAGTCCGACGGGATACACCGCCGAGGCGGTCGCCTTCGTCCAGGACCGGCTGGCCGGGTTCGGTCTGGAGGTCCGACGGACGGTGAAGGGCGCCCTGGTGGCGACGTTCCCTGGAAGCGGCAACTCGGGAGCGGGCGGCCGCGTGCTGTCCGCCCACGTCGACACGCTGGGGGCGATGGTCAAGGAGATTAAGAAGAACGGTCGCCTCAGGCTGACGCAGATCGGTGGCTACGACTGGTCGACGATCGAGGGTGAGTATTGCACCGTGCACACGGCCGCGGGCGGCGCGATCACCGGAACGATCCTGACGACCAAAGCGTCGTACCACATCTTTGGCAAGGCGCAGGTCGAGCAGAAACGGGACGAGCAGTCGATCGAGGTCCGGCTCGACGAGCGGGTGTGCACGCCCGATGAGGTCCGCACGCTGGGGATCGAAGTCGGCGACTTCGTCAGTCTCGACCCGCGGACGACGATCACGGCGAACGGCTATATCAAGTCGCGCCATCTCGACGACAAGGCGTGCGTGGCGATCCTTCTCGGCGTCGCCAGGGCGATCGTGTCCGGCGGTGTCGCTCCGGCGGTGCCCAGCCATCTCTACGTCAGCACGTACGAAGAAGTCGGGCACGGCACGTCGGCCGGTCTGCCGGACGGTGTCGAGGAGGTGATCGCGGTCGACATGGCGGCAGTCGGCGAGGGGCAAACCTCCGACGAGTTCGCGACGACCGTCTGCGTGAAAGATGGGACCGGGCCCTACGACCGCAATGTGAGCCGGCGCTTGCTCGACCTGGCGCGGGCCAACGGGATCGACTGCCGCACGGACATCTACACCTACTACGGTTCGGACGTGAGCCAGGCGCTGCGCGCCGGGTACGACGTCCGCGGCGCGCTGGTCGGTCCGGGGGTCGATGCGTCGCACTCGTACGAGCGTCTGCACCAGACGTCGTTGGAAGAGACGGCGCGGCTGCTGGTGGCGTACTTGATGAGCCGGTAGGACGAGTCGTCAGTCGTCAGGCGTCAGGAATTGGTGGTTCGGCGCGGGTGGGCGCCG
>DATBFX010000531.1:0-5003 GCA_036558305.1 Thermomicrobiales bacterium
GAACATCCTGAGCGCAGCGAAGGACCTCTCCACGTCGGGGCTGGAGAGCAACCACGTTGCGGCAATCGCCACGCAGGCATTGTCGATCTGGTGGCGACCGACGAGACCGGATGTCAGGTTCTCGAACGTTCCCCAGGGTCCGGTTGCCGAGAAGGAGCGCCAGGTCCCGGTCCACTCCCAATCGCGCCCACCGACGTAGAGCGCGCTTTCCCGTTCCTTCGCCACCTGCTCGATGACGGCGAGGGCTTCGGGCGGTTGCGGGGAGAGGGCGACCGGGCGGCCGGGTTTGATGATGCCGGCCTTTTGGGCGGCGATCTTGGGAAGGGTGTCGCCGAGGACGGCCGTGTGCTCCAAATCGAGCGCGGTGATGACCGAGACGAGGGGAGTGACGACGTTGGTCGCGTCGAGGGTACCGCCGAGACCGACTTCGACGACGGCGAGGTCGCAGCCGGCGCTGGCGAAGTGGTCGAGGGCCATCGCGGTCGTCAACTCGAAGGCGGTGACCTCGCCGAGTTCGGGCCGCTCGCGTTCGACGGTTCGCGCGGCGTCGAGAGCGCGGCGCGTCAGGGCGGCGAAGGCGGACTCATCGATCGGCCGTCCGGCGACGGCGATGCGCTCGCGCATCGTGTGCAGATGGGGTTGGGTGTAGCGACCGGCGCGGTAGCCGGCGGTAGGCAGGATCGCATCGATGAAGGCGCAGGTCGAGCCTTTGCCCTTGCTGCCGGCGACGTGGACGATGCCGTAGCGCTCGTGCGGACGACCGAGCCGATCGAGGAGGGCAGCCGTGCGGCGCAGCCCGAGATCGGCCGCGGCGTCGCCGGCGAACGGGTTGCTGATGAAACCGCGGTCGTAAGCAGAGCGTTCCCAGATCGCCCGTAAGGCGCTTCGGTAATCCCAGGTGTTGTTGGTGTCTGTCTGCACGGGCTCGCTCCGGTTCCTCGGACGATCGCTACCGCTTCAACGCGCAACCGAGGCGATTGGTTGCCGATGAGGTGCGCATCAAGCGATCTGCCGTGCCGCCTGGAGGGCCGAATAGCGCCAGGCTCGACCATCGGCACCGCCGAATGCCAGGTGGCAACCGGCGAGCGACGGATTCGTCGTCGGGAAGTCGGCGCGGAAGTGGGCGCCGCGACTCTCTTCGCGGAGCGTCGCCGCACTGATGACGGCGGCGGCAGCGAGGGCGAGGTTGCGGAGTTCCCAGACCGCGCGATTGTCGGCCGGCATTTCGGCCAGGCTCGAGCGCGCTTCTGCGACCACCTCGGCGGCGCGTGCAAGACCTACGGCGTCGCGGACCACGGCGACATCGCGACTCATCGCTTGCTGGATCGCCTCGCGGAGCGTGACGAGCGCGGCCCCGTCGGCAACTGGACGGGTGGTTCGCGACGGCGAGGAGCCAAGGTCGGCCGGAACAGCCTCCGATCCCGCGCATGGTGATCCGGTCGAACCCGATGCGAGGCGGTCGGCCGCCGCGATGCCGAAGACGAGCCCTTCGAGGAGCGAATTGCTGGCGAGGCGGTTGGCGCCGTGGACACCGGTGCAGGCCGCCTCGCCCAGGGCGAGCAAACCGGGCAGGCTGGTTCGGCCGTCGGTACCGGCGACGATGCCGCCCATGAAGTAGTGGGCGGCCGGGGCGACGGGGATGAGATTGGCGGCGAGGTCGAGACCGCGGGCGGTGAGCTCGCGCGAGATCGTCGGGAAGCGGCGGTGCATGGCGGCGGCGTCGAGGTGGCGAAGATCGAGGAAGACGTGGTCGGCGCCGTCGATCACCATCTGGCGTTGGATACCGCGGGCGACGACGTCGCGCGGGGCCAACTCCGCGAGCGGATGGAGGGCGGTCATGAAGCGTTCGCCGTTCTCGCTCCGCAGGTACGCGCCTTCCCCGCGGACCGCCTCGGAGACGAGAAACGGGGCGCCATTCGGGAGCGCGAGCACCGTCGGATGGAACTGGGCAAACTCGACGTCGGCGACGGCGACGCCGGCCCGCAAGGCCATCGCGAGGCCGTCCGCCGTGGCGCCGGGTGGATTGGAGGTGGTCGCCCAGAGTTGGCCGGCACCGCCGGCGGCGATGACGACGGTCTCGGCTTCGAACACGATCGGCGGTTCGTTTGGCGAGAGCTGGGCGATCAAGCCGGTGCAGCGACCGGCGGCAATGGTGAGATCGATCGCAAACGCACGTTCCCAGACGTCGACGGTGGGGCGGGCGCGGACGGCGGCAACGAGCGCACGCTCGATTTCGGCCCCCGTGGCGTCGCCGCCCGCGTGGAGGACTCGGCGGCGGCTGTGGGCGGCCTCCCGGCCGAGCAGGATGTCCCCGGTCGTCGGGTCGCGATCGAAGTTGGCGCCGGTGTCGAGGAGCCAGCGGACGGCTTCGGGTGCGCCGTCGACCAGTCGCCGCACCGCCTCCGGGTCGCAGAGACCGGCACCGGCGGCCAGGGTGTCGGTTTCGTGCAGTTCCGGCGAATCGTCCGCGCCGATCGCGGCCGAGAGACCGCCCTGGGCGTAGCGGGTGTTGCTCTCGCCGAGTGCGCCTTTCGTGAGCAGGGCGACGCGCCGGGTGGGAGGCAGTCTGAGCGTGAAGGCGAGCCCGGCGACACCGGCGCCAACGACGACGAGGTCGTAGTGGCGACGCACGAGTGTTTCTGAGAGGCCCGGTTCGAGGAGAGGCTGAGCGAATCGGGCGAGATCGAGCGGGGGTTGGGGAACGGCAGGAATCTTCATGGGAGTTAGTGTATCACTGACACGAAGTGGGTGTCGAGGGCAAGAAGCCGTGTGGGCGTCCGCGCGACGTTCCCATGGCATCGTGCTAGGATTCGGCGGGACGGGTCTTCGGATTGGTGACAGCAATGGCAGTTGAGCGCAAGCGCGTCCGAGTCCAAAAGAGTGGCAAGACCGCCTCCTCCGCCGGGGATGGCCGCAGGGCTGACCCGAAGGCGAATATTCAGGCATCCGAAATCGCTCACGAAGCACCTCGCACCCCGCAAGAGGTGGCGCTCTTTGAAGCGCTCGATGAGATTGGTGCAGCCTTGAGGGAACAGGGGCTCACGCTGGAGGACATGATCGAAAGCGGACGGGAAATCCGAGCCCAATTGATCGAAGAGATGTATGGCCTCAAGTCCGATGCGGACGATACGTAAGGTATTCCTCGACAGTAGTGTCTTGTTCACCGCGGTCTACTCGTCCAGAGGTTTTGCGAATGACCTGTTGCTGTATGCACAACGAGGTCGTGTTGGGCTCGTGTTGTCCGATTTCGTCCTCGTTGAGACCGAGCGAAACCTTGAGAAGAGCGCCCCCTGGGCTGTTCCGGCCTTCGTCTACATCCGGAGCAACCTCACGTATCGATTGCGAAACCCCAGCCAACGGTTGATCGTCGACACCGAGCGAGTCGTCGTCACCAAGGACGCGCCGATCATCGCCGCCGCCCGCTCCGCCCACGTGAAGCTCGTCGCGACTTACGACCGCAAGCACCTGCTCTCCAATCGACAGGCCATTCTCGACGCCTTCGGCATCACCGTCGCGACGCCCGATGATATCCTGACTACCCTTCGCTTGCGCTAAACCGTGCCGCCGCTGGGTCCTTGCCGCCCCCGCACCAGGACTTAGTGTCATCTTGACAATTACTAGCCCGGTGTTTATGCTCTCGGTTGCGAGGCAGGCGAGTTGGCACGGACGGACCGGGGTCAACAGCGCCGGCCGGACCGACGAGCGATGGTGGGCTCGACGAAGGGTCCGCACCGGGGAGGCCGGCGGCGGGCGAGAGGAGAATCCCGGCGATGCTCACGGTTCTTGCGCCGACCGATGCCCCGACCCGGTCGGCCGCCACGCTCGACTTCGACGCCAGCCAGTCGACATGGTTCGATCGGCCGCAACTCCCGGTCGCCGACTGCGTTCCCGAAGAGGGGACCGGGGCGTACGCGACGTTGCGGCGCTACGGGGCGCAGGCACTCCGCCAGGAGCGCATCCCGCGCCACTACTTCAAGATGCCGGGCGAGGAACGGGACGAGCGGATTTGGGCATTGCGGCATCAACTCGGCGAGCGCCTCGTCATCCTCGGTCATCACTACCAGCGGGACGAAGTCGTCCAGTTCGCGGATTTCCGGGGCGATTCGTTCAAGTTGTCCCAGCAGGCGGCCGGGCGCAAGGACGCCTCCTCCATCCTGTTCTGCGGCGTCCACTTCATGGCGGAGAGCGCCGACATTCTCGCGGCCGATCGTCAGCGGGTGATCCTTCCCAATCTCGCCGCCGGGTGCTCGATGGCCGACATGGCCGACGAGCCTCAGGTGCGCTCCTGTTGGCAGCAGCTCGGCGACGCGGTCGGCGGCGGGACGGTACCGGTGACGTACATGAATTCGTCGGCGGCGCTGAAGGCCTTCTGCGGGGAACACGGCGGCGTCGTGTGCACGTCTTCCAACGCCAGCCGCGTCCTCGAATGGGCGTTCGAGCGCGGCGAGCGCGTGCTCTTCTTCCCCGACGAGCACCTCGGCCGTAACAGCGGGGTGAAGCTCGGCATTCCCGATGACGCGATGGTCGTGTGGGATCCGCGCCGTCCGCTCGGCGGCGCCTCGATGGACGCCCTCCGCCGAACGAAATTGGTTCTCTGGCGCGGTTGGTGCTCGGTACACGCGCGCTTCACCGTCGCACAGATCGAAGCGGCGCGTCGCGCCCATCCGGGCATCTCGATCATCGTGCCTCCGGAGTGCCGCCGCGAAGTCGTCGACGCGGCCGATCTCGACGGCTCGACAGAGCGGATTCTCGAGGCGATCTCGACGTCGCCGTCGGGCAGCGCGTGGGCTGTCGGCACCGAGATCAACATGGTCAACCGCCTGGCGGCCGCGCATCCGGACAAGCGGATCTTCTGCCTCGACCCCGTCATTTGCCCCTGCTCGACCATGTACCGAATCCACCCGGCCTATCTCGCGTGGGTCTTGGAGGCGCTGGTGCGCGGCGAGGTCGTGAACGAGATCACCGTCTCAGAGAGCGTGAAGGCGTCGGCGCGCGTTGCGCTC
>DATBFX010000532.1:0-12022 GCA_036558305.1 Thermomicrobiales bacterium
GACTGGCCGAACTCCGCCACGAACTCCACCTTACGCAAGAGGACCTGGCACGCGCCCTCGACGTCAGCCAGTCCAACGTCTCCCGCGTCGAGCGCGCCGACGATCTCTACCTCTCGACCTTGCGCACCTACGTCGAGGCCCTGGGCGGGAAACTCGAAATCAACGCCGTCTTTCCCGACCGCAGGGTGGCGCTGACGACGACACGATCTGGACCGACAGATTGACGCCGATAGCCGGTCACGGTCGGGTCTCCTGAAGCGGAATCATCGTAGCACCCGCTCGGTTGCTCCATCGTCGGGCCGATCAGCAAAAAATCCCTGACGCGTGTCCCTCAACCGCCCGGCGCCGATGCTTGCAATAATGCGCTTCACAATTGGGCGCGTCGCGGCGGTGGCTCAACGAAGACTTGGAGGGATCTCGCGTGACTTCGTACCGCGTCGGTATCGTCGGCTTGACCGGTATCGCAACCGCTCCGGCGCCTTCGGAGCCGTCGTTTTTCGGCGGCGTCCACCCGCATTCGCATGCCGCTTGCTATGCGAACCACCCGCAAACGGACGTCGTTGCCGTCTGCGATCTCGTGCCGGCGCTCTTCGACGACTTCGATCGGCAATGGGGAAGCCGGTGGCCGAACGTGGCCCGGTACACGGATTACCGCCAGATGCTCGAGCGGGAGCGTCTCGATCTTCTCAGCGTCGTGACGCCGGATCATCGGCACGCCGAGGTCGTCTTCGCCGCGGTCCCCGCCGGTGTCCGAGGGATCTACTGCGAGAAACCGATCGCGACGACGCTGGCCGATGCCGACCGCATGATCGCGGTGACGGAGCAAGCGGGGGCGGCGATGGTCGTCAACCACACGCGCCGCTGGTACGCGACCTATCAATACGCCCGTGACCTTATCCGCGCCGGTCACCTCGGCCGGGTCACCCATCTCCACGCCAATTGTGGCGGCCCCCGCTCCATGCTCTTCCGCAACGGGACACACCTGATCGACGCCGTCACCTTTTTCGCGGAGTCGGAACCGGTCTGGGTCGTCGGGCAGCTCGACGCCGGTCAGGAAAACTATGGCCCGGTCTACGCCGGTGAGGGCGGGCGCGACCCTGCGCTCGATCCCGGCGGCTCGGCCTTGATCCGCTACGAGAACGGCGTCATCGCCTCGGTCTTTTGCAGCAAACCGATCTACAAGGACACCTTCCTCTGGGAGGTGATCGTCTACTGCGAAGGCGGGAGTATCCAGATCACCGAACCGGGCGGCGTCGAGGTGATGACGATGGCCACCGGCGGCATCGCCGGTCGCCCTCGCTGCCAGATCGAGGTCCCGCAATACCGCTGGACGGACGGCACCGCCGCGATCGAGGAACTCGTCGCGACCATCGAGGGCCGCACGACCAACAACCAATCCTCCGGCCGCGAAGCCCGCAAGACCCTGGCAATCCTCCTCGCGATCTTGCAGTCTCAACACCGTGGCAACGTCCCGGTGACGGCGCCGTTTTCCGACTGAGCAGCCAGTAGTCAGTAGCCAGTAGCCAGTAGCCAGAACGAATCGATCCTCTTTGCAACTGACTACTGACTACTCGAAACCGAGGGCATCATGACCGAACTCCCCTCCCCGCAAACGTACCGGCCTACCGTCATGGGAACCCATTTCATGGTCTCGACCGGGCACTACCTCGCCACGGCCGGGGCCCTGCAAAACCTCCACGCCGGCGGGAACGCGATCGACGCGGGCGTCGCCGCCGGTCTCTGCATCAACGTCGTCCAACCCGAGTTCACCAACCTCGGCGGCGTCGCACCGATCATCCTCTACAGCGCCCGCGACGACGTCGTGCGGACGATCAGCGGACTCGGCACCTGGCCGAGCGCCGTCGATCCCGATTACTTTCGGGTCGAGTGCGCCGGCGGCATGCCGCCCGGTGTGCGGCGCAGCGTCGTCCCCGCCGCCGTCGACGCCTGGCTGACCGCGCTGAAGCTCTTCGGCACGCGCTCGCTGGCC
This sequence comes from Thermomicrobiales bacterium, assembly GCA_036558305.1. GTDB lineage: Bacteria > Chloroflexota > Chloroflexia > Thermomicrobiales > UBA6265 > DATBFX01. The sequence goes on from DATBFX010000532.1 coordinate 1,991, forward strand.
GAGGTCGCCGCGCCCGCGATCGCGCTCGCCGAAGGCGGCTTCCCGGTCTACCCGGTCCTGCACACCAACCTGACGAAGGCGGCACCCTTGCTCGCGCAATGGCCGTCGAGCGCGGCGGTCTTCCTCCCCGGCGGCCGCGTCCCCGCGATCGGCGAACGCCTCGTCCAGCGCGAGCTCGCCGGCACGCTGCGGCTCCTGGTCGAGGCCGAGGCGGCGCACCGGCACCTGGGACGCGAAGCCGCGATCCAGGCGGCACGCGACCGCTTCTACCGTGGCGACGTCGCGGCGCGAATCGCGGCGTTCGTCGCGGCCGAGGGCGGGTACCTGACGGCCGACGATCTCGCCCGTTTCTCGGTCGACGTCGAATCTCCCGTCCGCACGACCTACCGCGGATACGACGTCTTCGGCTGCGGTCCCTGGTGTCAGGGACCGGTCGCGCTGCAGACGCTGGCGATCCTCCAGGGCTACGACCTTGCCGCGCTCGGACACAACTCGGCCGATGCGCTCCACCTCATCCTCGAATCGCTCAAAGCCGGTTTCGCCGACCGCGAACACTTCTACGGTGACCCCAAGTTCGTCGACGTCCCGACCGAAGGGCTCCTCCATCCCGACTACGCCGCCACCTGGCGAGCGCGGATCGACCTCGCCCGCGCCGCACCGGGGATGCCCACGCCGGGCGATCCCTGGCCGTTCGCGGGACGCGAGCAACCGGCGACGGCGCCGTACCACGCGCCGGAACCGCTCACCGCACCGGTCAAAGCCGATACGAGCTATCTCTGCGTCGTCGACGAAGCCGGCAACGCCTTCTCGGCCACCCCGAGCGACGTCGTCAGCGAGGCGCCGCTCGTCCCCGGTCTCGGCATCATCGTGTCGGACCGCGGTGTGCAATCCCGGCTCGACCCCACCCACCCGAGTTCGATCGCTCCCGGCAAGCGCCCCCGCCTGACACCCAACCCCGGTTTGATCATGCGCGACGGCCGCGTCGTGTCACCCTACGGCACACCCGGCGGCGACGCGCAACCGCAGGCGATGGTCCAGTTCGTCGTCAACCTGATCGACTTCGGGATGGACCCGCAGGCGGCCATCGAGGCCCCGCGCGTCACCTCGTTCAGCTTTCCCAACTCGTTCCATCCCCACGCCTATCTGCCCGATCTCGTCATGGCCGAAGCCCGCATTCCCGCGGCCGTGCTCGACGATCTGCGCCAACGCGGTCACGACGTCCAACTCTGGCCGGAGTGGTCCGCCATCTCCGGCTCCCTTTCGGCCGTCGTGGTCGACCGGGTGCACGGCACCCTTCTCGGCGCCGCCGATCCGCGCCGCGTCGCCTACGCGCTCGGTTGGTGACGACAGACGGCTACGATCGGTCGCGCAGAAAGACGCCCCGAACCTCGGAGTTGCCGTCGACGATCGCGGTGAAGTAGACGCAGAGGAAGGTGTCGTCGGAAAGTTGCGCCACGGCCGGGTAACCGCAAAACCAATCCGGCGACCGGTAGATCCGACCGATCCAGGTCCAATGTGCTCCGTCGTCGCGGCTGAGAACGCAACTCACCCCCGGCCGGTCCGGTTCGCGATCCCGGTAGAAGCAGACGAGGGCACCGCTCCGGAGCCGGTAGAGACACGGCGTTCCGCCCAGGAAACCGGCCGGTTTCGGTTCGCTCCAGGTTGCCCCGTCGTCGGCCGAATAGCTCTGGAAGGCGTGGTAGGGCGGCTGCTCCGTCCGGATCACGGCAAGGATGCGACCGTCGTCCAACCGCGTCAGGGCCGTGTCGTTGAAATCGATCGTCGGGCTGGTCGCGATGACGACCGGCTGGCTGAAGATGCGGCCACCGTCCGTCGTCGTGACCGCCGCCTCCCAGCCGTGGCCGTTGATCTCGCGAGTGCCCTGGATACAGAAGAGGAGGCGGCCGTCGGGGAGGACGAGCGGATCGGAGGTGCCGTACATCTCGGTGAAGTACGGCCAGAAACCGTCGATCGATTCCAGTTCGCCCCAGGTCCGGCCGTGGTCGGTCGAGCGGGTGATGAAGGTCGCGGTCCGCGACATCTCCAACCCGTAGGTCGTCTCGGTCGAGACCGTCCGCTGCATCTTGCCGACGACCGCCAGCACCGTGCCGTCGGGCGACACCTTGACGCCGCCGACCGGCCCGCAATTCCACCCCGGTTCGGCGTAGATCGCGACGGGGTGCTCCCAGGTCCGCCCGCCGTCCCGCGAGCGGACGATCACGGCCGCACCGTCGTTCAGGTTCTCCGGTCCGGCCGACTCGTGGTAGCAGGCGAGCAAATCCCCGTTCGCCAACCGGCGCAGCGAGGTGCCGTACCGCCGCCGTCTGGGCGGTCCGCCGGCGACGACGACCGTGCCGGTGACGGCGATCGGCGCATCTGGAAGCAGCCCATTGCCTGTGTGTTCGTAGCTCATCGTTGCCTCCACCAAGGCCGTAGGGGCGCACGGCGTGCGCCCCTACGGCGTTGACGTTACGTTGCCGCCAGCCGCACCACCTTGCCACCGTGGCGCAGCGACTCCTCGGCGGCGAAGCTGGCTTCCATGACCCGCAACGCATCGCGGTACGTCTGGCCGGGTTCGATCCCGTTGCGCACCCAATCGACGAAGCGGTCGGTCGCGGCGCGGATCAGGGCGCTTTCGTCGTCGAGCGATGAATAGATGACACCGGACGGACCGAAGACCCCCAGTGCAGGTCGAAGTTCGTCGGCCTCGACCATCCCCTTCGTGCCGGTCACCGAGGCGCGCACCACCCCTTGCGTCGGGTGGGTCGGGGTGTGGCAGCGCCCGACGACGATACTGGCGACGGCTCCTCCGCTCAGGCGGAGGACGATGGTCGCCATGTCCTCGATCCCGAGCTCGCGGTGCGCCCGGTTGAAGAGCGCGCCGCCGAAACACTGGACGGAGACGAATTCTTGCCCGGCGAGCAAGCGGACGTTGGTCAGCGGGTAGAGCGCGAAGTTGAGAATTTCGCCGCCGCCGGTGAAACGCGGGTGCCAGTTGATGTCCTTCTCGGGATCGTACTGCTCCCCCGGTCCGTAACTGGCGGTGTACTCGGCGGAGAGCGCGCGCACCTGCCCGATCTTGCCGTCCCGGACGGCAGCCAGCGCCCGCTGGACAGACGGCGCACCGAAGCGGCTGAAGGTCAAGACCTTCGCCCCTCGCCGTTCGGCTTCCTCCGCGGCGGCGGCGATCGCGCGGCATTCGTCGAGGGTGATCGCCATCGGTTTGTCGACGTAGAGGTGCTTTCCCGTCGCCAGCGCCAGTAGTGCCAACCGGCCATGCCGCGCGTATTCGGAGGCGACGCAGATCGCGTCGACGTCGTCGCGGGCCAGGAATCCCGCCACGTCCTCGGTGAACGGGACGCCAAGTGTCGCCGCCAGATCCGGGCCGACGTTCGCCCATCGGGCGGGCAGGTTCGGCTCATCGGCGACACCGACGATCTCGACATCGGTGCGGGCAGCGAACGCCTCGGAGAGATATTGGCCGTGCCGGACCGCGCTGAGGAAACCGAGGCGCAGCGGTCGCCCCGGTGCGAACGGCATCTGCTCGCTCATGACCCGCCGACCTCCTCCCCGATCGCGACCATTTCTCCCGTCGCCAGCGAGCGCGACAGGGCCCGCGCCACCGCCAGATTCCACGCCGCGGCCGTGCCCCGCGCCAGCCGCTCGCTCGCGCTCCCGCCGTCGATCCAGGCGTCGATTTCGCGCGCGAGGAGTTCGGCGTTTCCGGTGGCGCCGGGAAGCGGCTCGACCCGCCCATCGCTCCAGAGCAGATCGTCGTTCCCGATGCGGTGGACGATCTCGCCGTCCGTCGCGAGGAGATGGAGATCGCGGCGCGTGGGGAGATCGGCCGACTCGACCGCGGCTTCGATCACCGCAAGCGCGCCGTTGGTTCCGAGCAGGTTGACTTTCACCACAGGTGGCCCGGCGACGTCGCTGACGACGGCGTAGATCGATGCCGGCGTATCCGCGAGTAGGTGGCAAGCGACGTCGACGAGTTCGCCCGCCGCGGCGGTGGCATCGGTTTGGTCGCCGAAACTCCAGCCGATCTCCAATGTCCTGGGAGTGCCGATCGTCCCGGCACCGACGACCTCCTTCGCCCGCGCGATGTGCGGGTCGAAGCGTAGCGGACGACTCAACGTCAGCCCGTCGGGGGCGTCAACGGCAAGATCGCGCCAAACGTCGCCTGAGGGGATACCCACAAGTAACACTCGGAGGCCCGATGCCAAAGCGCGCCGTGCCAGGTGGGCGCAGCCGTCGGTTTCGCTGCTCACCACGATACCGAGCCATTCACCTCCGGTCAGCGCGGCGTCGGCCTCGATGGTCACGACCTCGGAGACGCCGGGATGCCGTTTCGCCACGGCACCGACGGCACCGGCGGCATCCCCCAGAACCGCAAGTTTCATGACTATCCCCCAACATCAGAGACGGACGATAGAATGGCGCGCCGCAATGGCCGGGACGGGACGCGGGAACGCGGATGAGAAGGTGGATCGTGGCAACACTCGATGTGGTTCGCTTGACTCGGGAACTCGTCGCCATCGATTCGGTCAGCAAGCACAGCAACGCGGCGATCGCCGACGCCCTCGAACCGGTGATGCGCCGGAGCGGATTCGAGGTCGAGCGTCTGGAATATCGCGATGCGAAGGGCGAACCCAAGATCGATCTGGTCGGTCTGAAGGGGCCCGGTACGGGTGGACTCGGGTTCCTCTCCCACGTCGACACGGTACCGGGTGCCGGTTGGGATCGCGACCCGTGGGCACCGGTCGTCGAGGGCGACCACCTGATCGGTCTCGGCAGTTGCGACATGAAGGGACCGCTGGCCGCAACCCTCGTCGCCGCAGCGAGCGTCGACACCGCGCGTCTGGTGCATCCGATCCTGATCGCCGCGACCGCGGACGAGGAGATCTCGCTCCAGGGTGCAAAGGAGGTGCTCGCGCGATCCGAGCTGTTCCGCGCGGCCGAGCTGCGCCACGGTGTGGTCGCCGAACCGACGCGAATGACGCCGGTCTACGCCCACAAGGGCGGCGCCATGGTCTCCATAACGGCCCACGGCGTCGCCGCCCACACCAGCACCGACCGTGGCGTCTCCGCGAATTTCCTGATCGCCCCGTTCCTGGCCGAGATGGCCGAGTTCGCCGCGATCCTCAAGACCGACTCCTCGTACCACCGGCCGGAGTTCGATCCGCCCACCAACGGGTTCAACATGACCCTCGACGACGGCGGTTGCAAGCAGAACGTGACCGCGCCGAAAACGGTCTGTACCCTCAGCTTCCGCCCGATGCCCAACGACCGGAGCGCCGACGTCATGGCGTTCATCACGGAGCGGGCGCACCGCCACGAATTGGAGATCTCGACCGAGCTCTTCCCGCCCTTCTCCGTCTCGCCGGACGCCGCCATCGTCCGCGCCGCGCTGGCGGCGACCGGCGCCACCAAGGCCGAAACGGTGCCGTACGGAACCGAAGCGACCTACTACCAGAACGCGCTCGAACTGGTCATTCTCGGCCCCGGCGACATCGCCCAGGCGCACACCAACGGCGAGTGGATCTCGATCGCCCAATTGCACGACGCGGTCGGAACCTACAGCCGGATGATCGAGAACCTGTGCGGGGGATAGGCGATCGTCATCATCGCCAGGACGTTCGAACTCGCGGCGGAGATGCGACAACGTATGGAATCCGAAGGTGTCCGTCTGATCTTTCGCTCCGACTTCGTGGTCGAGGAAGAGCGGTTCCCCGTCCCCGACCCGGGGCCGCGTCAGGTCTTGGTTCGGATTTCCCGCAGCCAGGTCAGTGCCGGCAGCGAGATGAACTTCTATCGGCTGAACCCGGTGGACGGGCCGCTCCAGCGGACGCCGCTCGGCTACATGACGGTCGGTCGCGTCGAGCGCATCGGCGATGGTGTGACCGAGTTCGTACCGGGCGACCGCGTCCTCACGTGCGGTTACCACGGGAGCCACTGGCTGGTCGACCTGACGGACGACGGACCGGATCAGGCGAACGGCAACTACCTCGAACGTCTGCCGGATGGCGTCTCCGACGACGAGGCGGGGTTCGTCGTGCTCGGCGACGTCGCGCTGCACGGCGTACGACGGGCGGCGCTCCAGATCGACGAGTCGGTGGTCGTGTTCGGCTGCGGTATCGTCGGTCAACTGACGATCCAACTCGCGCGCATCGCCGGCGCCCACCCGCTCGTCGCCGTCGATCTCTTCGATTCCCGGCTCGAACTGGCGAGGCTCAGCGGTGCGACCGACGTCGTCAACGCGGCGAACACCGACGCCGTCGCGGCGATCAAGGAGACCACCGGCGGCCGCGGCGGCGAGTCGGTGTTCCACTGCGCGCCCGTCGCCGGCGTCCTCCAGACCGCGATGGAGGCGGCTGCGGAGCGGGGTAAGGTGATCCTGACCGCCAGCGCGCCGGGGATCGCCCAGATCGGTCTCCAGGTCGAGTTGCTGCGTCACGAATTGACCATCCTCGGCGTCTACGAGATCGGGATCGACCAACCGCACGGTTACTGGCCCTGGACGCGGGCACGCAACCGCCGTGCCTGCCTCCGCCTCCTCGCCTCGGGCCAACTGCGACTCGACCACCTCATCTCCCACGTCGTTCCCCCAACCGAAGCCGAGGCGATATTCCGGATGATGGCGCGCGGCGGCGACGGCTGGATGGGCATCGTCTTCGCGTGGGAGGGGGTTGGGGGACAGGGGTCAGGAGATGTCTCCCGTCCTGACCCCTGACCCCTGTCCCCCGACCCCTAACGTTGCGAAGATCTCGACGGCGTAGGCGAGGGCGGGGCGATCGACGTCGAGGTGGGTGACAAGGCGGACGCGGCCCTCGATCTCGTTGGTGGCGACTCCCCGCGCGCGAAGCATTTCGGCCAATGCTGGAGCGGGGATATCGGCGTGCTCGACGAAGATGATGTTCGTTTCGATTCGTTCGGGGGTGACGCGCAGACTCGGGATGCGGGCGAGTTCTCCGGCGAGCCAGCGGGCGTTGGCGTGGTCTTCGGCGAGGCGGTCGACGTTCCGGTCCAGGGCGAACAGACCGGCCGCGGCGACGATCCCGACCTGGCGCATCGTCCCGCCCAGGTATTTCCGATAATCACGGGCGCATTCGATGAATGATGTGCTGCCGCACAGGATGGAGCCGATCGGGGCGCCCAGCCCCTTCGAGACGCAGAACGTGACGGAATCGAACCCCTCCGTCAGCGCGTGGGCAGGGAGACCCAACGCAACGGCGGCGTTGAAGAGGCGGGCTCCGTCGAGATGGAGCGGGATACCACGGTCCCGAGCGGCGGCGATCAAGCCGGCCGTTTCCGCCGGCGCCAAGGCGGTTCCGCCGGCCTGGTTATGCGTGTTCTCGAAGCAGACGAGACCGACCGGCACGTCGTCATCGCCGGTCACCGCCGCGTTGAGGAGATCGAGGTCCGGGAGACCGCGCCCCGCGTCCGACAGCGTGGTCATTCGCACCAACCCGCCGATCCGCGCTTGCTCGGTGAGCGACCAGGCGATGTGCGAGTCGTCGAGGACGAGGATGCGTCGATTCGCCGGACAGTGCGTGAGGACCGCGACGAGGTTGCTCATGATGCCGCTCGGCACGAAGAGACCGGCTTCCTTGCCGAGCAGCGCCGCCGCGCGCTCCTCCAGGCGGTTCACCGTCGGGTCGTCGCCGTAGTCGTCGTCGCCGACCGCCGCCGCGGCCATCGCTGCCCGCATCGCCGCCGAAGGTTGCGTCACCGTGTCGCTGCGCAGATCGATCACCGGGGATGAGCTCCCAGCACGGCCCTCACCCCCTGCCCCCTCTCCCGCGCACCGGGAGAGGGGGAACCGTGCCGACGGAAGCGGTTGCCTCATTTTCGGCGTGGTCCGGCTGAGGAATGCTCCCCTCTCCCTCGGAAGGGAGAGGGGCTGGGGGTGAGGGCGGTTCCACCCCCATCCGCCGGCCGACCTCGGCCAGCGAGAACGCCTCGCTGCGGTAGTAGCCGATCAACTCGGCTTCCTCGGCCCAGACGGCGTGGGCGGCTTCCGCCACCCGGTCGGCGACCTCGGCCGGGATCAAGACGACGCCGTTCTCGTCGCCGTGGATCAGGTCGCCCGGTTCGACCCGAACACCGGAGACTTCGACCGGTTGCCCGCTCGAAACGAGGCGGAAGTTGCCGTGCGAGACGACGACGCCGGCGGCGAAGAAGCGGAAGCCGAGTGCCCGGACACCGGCCAGGTCCCGGACGCCGCCGTTCGTGACCAAGCCGATCGCCCCCAACCGGTGGGCGATCGTCGCCATGCCGTCCCCGAAGTGGCAGGCGTGCGACGGTCGCGGTCCGACGTCCTGGCAGACGAGCACGACCGGTTTCGGCGATGCCTCGATTGCCTTGAGGACGTCCCACCAGACTTGGGGATCGAACGGCGCACCATCGGTCTGGCTGTCGAGGGTGGCCGTGACCGCGTAGCCGACCATGACCCCGAGTTCCGGCGTCAGCGGTTGCACGTCCAAACCCACGAACCCGGTCGAGTGCGGGCGGACCCCGAAGGTCTCGATCGCGTTCGCGATCGTCGGGCTGTCGATCCGGCGCAACGCTTCGAGTTGATCGGCGGAGAGTCGCGCTTTGCCGTTCATGCCGCCGCTCCGTTCAGCGACACGACCCGTCCGTTGCCGGCCGATTCGTAGCCGGCCAGCAGCACCCTCGTTTCGGCCAATCCATCTTCATGGTTCTGCACGGGATCGCGATCGGTCTGGACGGCGGCGAGGAAGTCGAGGATCGCCAGCTCGGTCGTGTCGGCGCGCCCGTACATCTCCCGCCGGCTCAGTCCTTGTTCGGAATCGCAGAGCAGGAAGGAGGGTTTTTCCCAATCGGCGGTGATCGCGCCGCGGGTGCCGATCACGTTGACGAACTCGTCGGCGTAGCTCGGATGCGACGCGTTCGGCGGGCGGCCGATCACCAGCGTACCGACCCCGCCGTTGGCGAAGCCGAGCGAGACGGTCACCAGATCCTCGGAACCGTTCTCGCGATGGATGCGATTGAAGTGGGCGCCGGTGACGGTGTAGATCGAGGTGATCTCGCTGCCCATCAGGTAACGGGCGACGCCGATCGCGTAGCCGCCGTGGTGGATCATTTCGCCGCCGTTCCACCACTTGGGGTGCAGCCCCTTGCCCCAACGGCTGGTCGGGCTGGTGTCGGTGTCGTCGCCGGGTCCGTAGGTGACGAGCGCCGAGACGAAGACCGCCCTCGGATCGCCGATCTCGCCCCGGTCGATCGCGCGTTTCGCGCGCAGCACGGTCGGGTTGACGACGTGCTGGATGTACCCCAGCTTGATACCCCTCGTGGCTGCCTCGCGCGCCGCGGCGAGAACGGCATCGGCCTCCGCGAACGACATCGCCATCGGCTGCTTGTCGAGCAACAGGTGCTTACCCGCCTTGAGCACCTTGATCGCGAGCGGTCCGTGCCGGGAGTATTCGGAACCGACCGTCACGAGGTTGATGCCTGGCAGCGCCAGGGCGGCATCGAGGTCCTCCAGGTACGGCAGTCCCCACGTCGCCGCGAGTTGCTCGTTGGCTTCCCGCACCCAGGGAACGAGGTCGGGCTCGTCCGCCACGGCGACGAGGCGGACGCCGGGTTGGCGGGAGAGCACTTCGGCGAAGGCCGATTGGTGGCGGGCGGCGCTGAGCAGCAGAACGCCGAGGGGTTGCTCATCGGTGGTCGTGGTCCCCATCATCATTCCCTACCTCCACCGGTTGCCCGGTCCGCAACGACTCCGCCGCCGCGAGTGCGACCCGCAGCGTGTCGCGTCCGTCCTCGATCGCATCGGCGGTCACCCCATTCGCGCCGGCGACCCAATCGGCGAACGCCGCCGTCAGCCCGTCGACCGGATCGTCGACCAGCGGCCGGAGACCACTTGCGCCCACGATCACGTCGGCGTCGCGCTCGTTGTAGTAGGCGCTGCCGCGCAGACCGGTCAGGGCCAACCGCTGGAGTCCGGTGTTTTCCGCGAAACTGCTCGTCAGACCGACCTCGCAGATCGCCTGCGACGCATCCGCGAAG
>DATBFX010000533.1:0-13919 GCA_036558305.1 Thermomicrobiales bacterium
CGGCGCAGGCCGCCGACGCCGTCCTCACCCTGACCGACGGCCTCAGGCAGGAGCTCATCCGGCGCGGCGTGCCCGAACCCAAGATCACCGTCGTCCCCAACTCGGTCGACACCGACCGCTTCGTCGCGTTGGAGCCGGACCGGGAACTGGCGCGCCGCCTCGGCGTGGAAGGGAAGCGGATCGTCGGCTACGTCGGCTCGTTCGTCGACTACGAGGGTCTCGACGACCTGCTGCACGCCGCCGCCGTCGTCCTCGATCGGGGTGTGGATTTCCGCCTCCTGCTCGTCGGCGACGGGGCAGAATCCTCTCGCGTGCGCGAGTTGGTCGCGGATCTTGAGTTGACCGAGCACGTCATCATGCCCGGCCGCGTCCCGTTCGAGGACGTCCAGCGCTACTACTCGCTGGTCGACGTCGCCGTCTTCCCGCGCAAACCGTGGCCGGTGACCGAGATGGTCTCGCCGATGAAACCGTTCGAGGCGATGGCGATGGAGAAAGCCCTCCTCGTCTCCAGCGTCGACGCCCTGACCGAGATCGTCGCCGACGGCGAAACCGGCGTCGTCTTCGCGAAGGGCGACATCGATAGCCTCGCCGATGCGCTCGAACGGATGGTGCGCGATCCGGCGCTCTGCCGACGGCTGGGCACGAACGCCCGCGCCTGGGTCGTCGCCAACCGCCGCTGGGAGCAGGCGGCCGCGACGATCCGCGACGTCTATCGGACCGTCCAGCAACCGATCCCGCTGCCCGATCTCGTCGCCTCGCCCGGGTTCGACCCCGCGCTCTGGGATCGCCTGCACAGCCCGCGCGAACAGGCCCGGCAGGCCGCCATTCTGGCCTATCCGTGGCACGGTCGCGTCCTCGACCTCGGGACGCGCCACGGCTACGTCGCGGCCCAGGTGGCGCGGGCCCATTGCCCCGATCTCATCGTCGGTCTCGACCCCGAAACACCGTGGCCGGACCGCGCCCGGCGGTTGGCGGCGGCAAACGACCTCGCCGGCGTGTCGATGGTCGTTGCCCGCGGCGAGCGGTTGCCGTTCCCGTCGCAATCGTTCGACGGCGTGATCGCGACGCAGGTCCTCGAACACATCGAGCGCCCGGACGCGGTCCTGCGCGAAGTCGCCCGCGTCCTCAAACCCGACGGCAGTCTCCTGGTCGCCGTTCCGGGTTACGGCGAGTACCCCCCCGGCACTGTCGAAGGCCACGTCCAGGACTTCACCGTGGCCGACATGCGCCAACTGCTCGAACGGGCCGGTTTCGAAACGATCGAGCACCACACCGTCGGTCCCCGCGAATTCCACTTCGCACGCCCGGCCGCCAAGCGCCTCCTCGCCGCCGACTGACGAGTCTCAGATCGCACCAGAGATGAGGGGAATGGACACCGCGGCAGCCATCGACTTCGACGACATCGAACGCCGGTCGAGCCTGCCGCAACTGGCGTGGGCGGTGAGGTTGCGCGGGCGAACCGCCACGCTCCAAGCCGGTTGCGGGGTCGAGATCGGCAAAGGAACCTGCTCCGAAGGCATCTGGTCGTCCGAGGACCTCGATCTGCGGTCGTTCGCCGCGCTGGAGCGCCGAGCGGATGTCTACTTCTTCGGCTCCGCGGCGGTGCGGTTGACCAAGTCGGCGGTGCTCTGTTTCCCGCCGACCCATATGCTCGACCCGCTCTACCTCGTGATCCCGCACAACGGGTCGCCCGTCACGATCACGAACTCCATGATCTGGGCGATGCGCGAAGCCGGCGCGACCGGATTGGCCCAGAACGAGGTCTCCGCGCTGACCGAGGCGATTCGGTCCGCCACGTACGGGCTGCTCGCCTACAAGCGGTTGCTGCTGGTGACTTCCTCCGCCAGTCTGATCCGGATCATGTACACCCCCTTCGTCGTCGATGCCAAGACGGGCGTCTTCGCCGAGGAACCGGTCGGGTTCGTGCGCGACACGACGCCGTTCACGTTCGCCGGCTACAAAGGGGCGCTGCTCTCCGTGTTGCGGCGCGCCTGGGCCAACGCCACCTCGCCGGAGCGGCAGCATCCTTTCGCGCGGCTGCACAGCACGATGTCGTCGGGGTACGACTCGACGGCGTGCGCGGCCCTCGCGAAGGAGCTCGGTTTCACCGAGGTGCTTTCGCTGGATACCGGACGTGGCGGCGCGGACGATTCCGGCCGGCTCGCCGCGGCCGAGATGGGACTCACCCAGCGGCTCTTCCCCCGCCCGGGCAACGGGTTGGAGTACCGCAGCGAGAAGGTCCCCGATTACTACGTCACGATCGCGACGATTCGTCGGGCAACGGGCAAGACGTACGCCGAGTTCGTCGCGCCCCTCGGCAACCACGGCGATCTCGTCTTCGATGCCTTCGCACCGGTCTTGCCGGGGTCGATCGTGCTGACCGGACTGCACGGTGCTCCCATGTGGGCCCCCAGGGTCAAGAGCGGTCCGTGGATCAAGCGGGCCGACTCCTCCGGGACGGGCCTCACCGAGTTCCGCCTGCGGACCGGTTTCGTCCACCTCCCGGTCGCCTACATCCACTGCCTCCGCTGGCAATCGGTCCAGGCGCTGACAAACTCGCCCGAGATGCGCCCCTATCACTGGGGAGAGCCGTACAACAAACCCATCGCCCGGCGGCTGGGCGAAGAAGCGGGAGCGAGCCGGGAGAGTTTTGGCGTCCAAAAAAGGGCCGCGAGCCTGATGGTGCTGCTGGATTCTGAGCGATACGCGCCATTCTACGAAGAAATCGTCGCACGCTACGATTGAACCCGAACGGTACGTGCGCGCCATCCTCTTGGGCGGGAACAGCCGGGTGCGGGTAGGGGAGGGCCCCGTGCCCTCCCGCGCCCGTGGGCGCCGGCACCAACGGGAGGGCACGGGGCCCTCCCCTACACCAACCGCGTGCGGCCCTTCCCGCCATCCGAACACGCCGACGCGCCTCCCGAACGGTCCGGTACAATGCGCGCGGTCACCGCGCACACCGGGCATGTGCCCGAAGCAATGTGAAAACCATCCGCCGCGCGTTCTTCTTCGCCGCCAGGCTCGCGTAGCGAGAACCGGGTGGTGTCCGAAGGAGCGTCATGAAAGTGAACGGGCTACGTGGCCGGTATCGACTTTGACGACGTCGAACGCCGAGCGACCCTGCCGCCGTTGGCCTGGGCGTTGAGGCTGCGCGGCAGGACCGTCACCCTGGAAGCGGGGTCCGGGGTCGAGGTCGCCAGGGGAAGTTGCTCGGAAGGCGCCTGGTCGTCCGACGATCTCGATCTGCACGCGTTCGCGTCCCCCGAACGCCGGGCGGGTGTCAACTTCTTCGGCTCGGCGGCGGTCCGGCTGACGAAGTCGGCGGTGCTCTGCTTCCCGCCCACCCACACGCTGGACGGGCTCCACCTGGTCATCCGCCACGATGGGGCCTGCGTCACCGTCTCCAACTCGCTGGTCTGGGCGATGCGCGAGGCGGGCGCACGGGGATTGAAGCCGAACGAGGTAACGGCGCTTTCCCAGGCGATCTGGTCGAGTACCACCGGGTTGCTCGCGTACAAACGGTTGTTGCTGGTGACCCCCTCCGCCAGTCTGGTGCGCATCTTGTACACGCCCTTCGTCGTCGACGCCAAGACGGGGGTCTTCGCCGAGGAACCGGTCCCGTTCGTGCGCGACACGACCCCCTTTACCTTCGCCGGCTACAAAGAGGCCCTGCTCTCCGTGTTGCAGCAAACCCTGAGCAACGGCACGCATGAGGACCGGCACACCCGCTACGACCGGATCTACAGCACGATGTCGTCGGGATACGATGGAACGGCCTGCGCGGCCCTGGCAAAGGAACTCGGCTTCACCGAGGTGCTCTCGCTCGATACCGGCCGTGGCGGCGCGGACGACTCCGGCCGGGTTGCCGGCACCGAGATGGGACTGACGGTGCGCCTGTTTCCGCGTCCCGGCAACGGGTTGGAGCACCAGAACGAGCGGAACCGGGACTACTACGTCGACGTCGCGATGCTGCGGCGGGCAACCGGCAAGAGCTACGCCGAGTTCATCGCCCCCCTCGGCTGCTACGGCGACCTCGTCTTCGAGCCGTTCGAACCGGTCCTGCCGGGGTCGATCGTGCTGACCGGATTCCACGCCGCGCCGGTGTGGTTTCCCAACTGCCCCAGCGGCCCCTGGATGAGGCGGAGCGACGCCTCGGGGTCCGGGCTCAACGAATTCCGCTTGCGGACCGGTTTCGTCCACCTCCCGGTTCCCTACATCCACTGCCTCCGCTGGCAATCGATTCGCGCCCTGAGCCGGTCGCGGGAGATGCGCCCGTATCACTGGGGAAAACCGTACAACAAACCGATCGCCCGGCGATTGGGCGAGGAGGCCGGGGCGAGCCGGGAGAGTTTCGGCGTGCGGAAAAAGGCGGCGACCGTAATGCTCCTGGTCGGGCCAGACGGGTACGCACCGGCCTTCGAGGAGAACGCGGCACGTTACGATTAGGGCGAATTGCGGAGGACTTGGTCATCGTGCTTCTGTAGGGGCGGACCGCCGTGTCCGCCCTCCTACAGAAGCGCATTCGTGGCAGGGCGGACACGGCGGTCCGCCCCTACGACGACGTGGACCGTCTCCTCTGCAAACTCGGCGACAGATGGCGCCCCCGCGCGGGTATCGTAGACAGCAAACCACATGTCCGCAACCGAACCCGGCACGGTCTCGCAGGCGGCGGCGGGCGCCAAGGCGTCTCCCTTGCCGCTCCCTCCCTATCGGGGCGGCTTCCTCCTCGCCCGGACAGACCGCGCGCTGCTGCGCGCATTGCGGGACGGCCAACGTGCCTTCGGCCACTGGGGCGAATGCCCGATCGGCGGCTATCGTCTCCACTTCGATCCGATATTCCCTGTCCACCACGCCGCTGCCGGCGACGTTGGGATCGTCTGTCTGGGGTATCTGTGCGACGTTGGCGACCCCGCTCCCCCCGCACGGACGGTCGCGCGTTTGGCGTCGGCATGGGCCCTGTCGCGGGACGCTTTCCTGGATCGCTTGATCGACAGCGGCGGCACCTACGTCGTCTTCGCCTACCGGGGGAACGAGGTCGAGGTTTTCCTGGATGCCACCGGCACCATCGGCGTCTGCTACGCCGAAGCGGACGGCGAGGTCGTCGCGGCCTCCCACCCCTGCCTGCTCGCCGAGTTGTTCGGGTTCCGTCGCTCTGCCCTGGCCGACTTCTGGTTGAACCACCCCGCCGTCGACATGGGCGGACGCTACTTTCCGGGGCTGAAAACCATCTTCGACGAGGTCCGCCTGCTGACGCCCAACACGGCGCTTCGCCTGCCCACGGGCGCCGTCGCCCGCTTCTATCCGCGGCACGAACTCCGCGAGCGCCCGCTCGACGAGATCCTCGCCACGGTCATCCCGGCGCTCCACCGCCAAATCGGGTGGATCGCCGGTCAGGCGTCGCTCGCCGTCTCGGTCTCCGGCGGTCTCGACACGCGCGTCACCCTATCCGCCATGCGAGACGAGGCGGCCGGGTGTCTCTTCTTCACGTACCGGGTCGGCGGCAATCAGGTTCACAAGACGGATTTCGAGATCGCCACCGAGCTGTGCGCTCGGCTCGGTTTGCGGCACCTGCCGATCGTGGTCCCGAATGTAGCGCCAACACCGGGTCCCTTCGTCGATGTCTGGCGACGCACCCACGACCGCACGCTGGGGAACATCTCGCTTGTCGAGGCCTATTGCGAACGGCTCGGCGGGCGGTACGTCCACATCCGATCGAACGTCCTCGAAGTGGTGCGCGGGTACTACACCAAGAACCCCGCCAACCGGGACAACGTGTTTGACGCCTACAAACTCGCCCGCCTCTTTCGCGGGCGGGTTGCACAGGAGTTCACACCCTACTTCGAGGAGTTCGTCGAGGTCACCGCGTTCACACCGGACGCGCTGAAGGGATACCACTACACCGATCTCTTCTACTGGGAACACCGGATGGGTACCTGGTTGGCGGGCGTGCTGCGGGGCGCCCGCGCCGACCACCTGACCTACATCCTCTACAACTGCCGCACCGTCATCGAAGCGCTGATCGCCCGTCCGCTTGAAGAACGCGTCGCCGCTGCGGCCATGTTCGCGCTGATCCGCGAAATGTGGCCCGAAGTCCTGAGCGTCCCGATCTTCAGCGGCTCCCAATTCCGCGAGATTCCTCCGGCGAATGGAGTGGGATGACGGCGTCCATCTGAACCTCCTCAGCGCTCGCGACGACTCTGCCCTGGCAGGCAGTTCTCGGCATGGTTGGTATCGGCCACTACGTTCTGGACCATGCACCGAGCGTCGCGTATCCTGGGTGACGTAGCGGCGGCTCCACACGTATCGCGTCGTTCACCCTGTACGTACGGTATCATGGTGACGGCGGGGGTACGCCGCGCCGCGCCTCGCGCGGGTTCGCAACAGGGGGGAGGTGGCCGCCCGACAGGGCGCCTTCTCGGGGAAGGAAACTCATGTCGCACCAACCAGACGAGCCGACCCACGGGCTGCCGCTTGCAGGCTGGCGCCCCAGTCGGCGGGTGATGGTGAAGGCGGCGGCGGCCTTCGCGGCGCTCGCCGCGACCGGCGGGGTCGCCCATTCCGGTCTCGGGCTGACCGGCGCCAGGGCCCAGAACGCCGGCGGCACCCGCGCCCGCCGGTGGGTCGAAGCCGACAATGTGACCATCGCCGAGGCCGGCGGTTACCGGACGATCGCCGCCGAGTTCCCGTTCTACGCCGTCGGCGGCAGTTGGGCGGGCTCGTTCGGCACGGGCGCCGTCCTCGAATTCCGCTTCAGCACCGACGGCAAGACCTACGGCTCGCCGGTCCGCTCCGCCCCGGCCATCGTCGACGCCGGCCGGCCGGACCGCGACAACCGGATCTTCGTCGAGCTCGTCTTCACCAACAGCGCCCGCTTCATCCGCTACCGCGTGCTCGACGGCGGGGGAGCCCCGGTCGCGGCGCCGGGCGTCGAGATCGTCTACATCGACGCCACCAACGGCCCCCAGGCGGCGGACGTCTTCTCGCCAGCCTCCCTGCCGACCCTGCAAAAACCGCCGGTCGTCTCGCGTGCCGGCTGGGGCGCCGACGAGGACTACCGGTTCGACGCCTACGGCGAAATCTGGCCGCCGGAGTACCGCAAGGTCGAGCACATCGTCATCCACCACACCGACACGCCGAACGACGTGGATGCCCCAACCCAGGTCCGCTCGATCTACTACTACCACGCGGTCGAACGGTTGTGGGGCGACATCGGCTACAACTACCTGGTCGGTTTCGACGGCACCATTTTCCTGGGACGGGTCGGCGGTCCCCACGTCGTCGGCGGTCACGCCTACAAATACGCCTACGGCTCCTCCGGCATCGCCACCATCGGCACCTACTCGTTCGTCGACGCCACCGAGGAGGCGCAGGCGGCGCTGGTCGCCATCTCGGCCTGGCTTGGGCGCAACCTCCAACCGAAGGGCAAGGCGACCTGGTACGAGGTGACCAACTGCCCGACGATCTGCGGTCACCGCGACGTCAGCCAGAGCGACTGCCCCGGCGACCAACTCTGGGCCGACTTACCGGGTATCCGGAACAGCGTCGCCGGCCTCCTCGCCGACACCGACAGCCCGCCGGACGACCCGGTCCCCGGTTTCCCGGCGGGTATCTACACAACCGGCGACAACGTCGTGACCGACCGGACGACCTACCTGCGCGAGCTCCCGAGCGCGTCGTCCCACCCGCTGCAGAAACTGTCCACCGGTACCTACCTGGCGATCTACGGCATCCCGCGGATCGTCAGCGGGAAGAAGTGGTACTACTGCCTGACCACGGCGCACGAGGGGTACGCCTACGGCGACTACCTCGATCCGGCGCCCATCGGCAACCCGCCCGCGCCGAAGTTCAAGGTCGGCGACCGCGTCCGGCTCACCCAGGACGTCGTGCTGCGGCGCGACCCCGGCATCCCGCAACGCATCACCGGCGCGATCTCCGCGGGGACGCTGGT
Source organism: Thermomicrobiales bacterium (assembly GCA_036558305.1). GTDB lineage: Bacteria > Chloroflexota > Chloroflexia > Thermomicrobiales > UBA6265 > DATBFX01. The sequence continues at coordinate 7,949 of DATBFX010000533.1, forward strand.
CCAGATCACCGTCGACTCGGTTGCCGCCACCGGGATTCGCTGGTGGGGCATCTACAACGCCTCCACCACCGGCGGTTGGGTCAACCAGGCGTACCTGGCCGATGCCAACCTGCCGAAGCTGCACCTGTCCACCTACAGCGGCCCTCCCGGCACCACCGTCTCCTACGACATCAGCGGATTCCCGGCCAACCGCACGATCTCCATCCGCTGGGACAACTCGACGAAGTACTACCCGTCGTCCGTGACGACCGACGGCAACGGCCGGGCGACCGGCCACTACACGATCCCCAGCGCGATCAAGGGCGGTCACACCCTCAGTGCCGTCGCCGGCTCCGCCACCGCCACCGCCGCCTTCCAGGTCACGTCGCGTCTCTCCATCTCGCCGAGGAGCGGACCGCAGGGGACGTCGGTCAAGGCGACGCTGCGCGGCTTCGTCAACGGCGAGCAGATCAAACTCCAGTGGTACGTGAACGCGGTCTGGCGAACCGCCACGACCGTCACGGGCGCCTCCAACGGCAGCGCGACCGCCCAGATCACCGTCCCCTCCGTACCGACCGGCAACCGCTCCGTGCGCGCGCTGGCGCCCAGCGGCTCGGCGCGGACGACGTTCGTCGTCACGGCGGCGGCGAGCGCAGCCGAGGAGGAGACGTCGACGCCGCGGGCTACCTCGACCCCGGAACCGACGCCGGAAAGCTCGCCCACGCGCGAACCGCGACCGACCAGGGAACCGACCGAGACGCCGGAACCGGAACCGACGGAGACGCCGACGCCCGAACCGACGCCGACCGACACACCGGAGCCGACCGAGACACCGACGCCCGAACCGACCGCCACCGAGACGCCGACCGCGGAACCGACCGCGGAATCGGCCGGGGAACCGGCCGGTACCCCCGCCGACGAGGAAGGGTAGCGCCGGCCAATTCATCGTCCCGCGCACCCACCGGCCGCGTTATCGACGGCCGGTGGGTGCCACGCGGCGGCCACCTGCGCTACTATGGGCACTTGAACGTTTCGCCATGCCGCGACGGGTGCGGACCGGGAGCCGCGCCCCTCGCCGTGGGAGCACCATGGGCCGCGCCGCCATCCGGATGAAGGGCCGGGACGCCTCGGGGAAGGCTGCCCGCCGATGACCGAGCTACGTTTTCGCCGCCGGCTCTCCGGTCTCGTCTCGTCGGCAACCAACCGCGCCAAACAGGCGGTTCCGTCCCGTCAGGCGGCCGAACCACCGCCCACGGCGCGGCCGAGCATCCGCAATCGCATCGTCGCCGCCCTCGACGGTCAGGGTTTCGAGGCGGCGGAGCAAGTCATCCGGGAACAGGAGGCGGAACTCTGGGCCTATCTGGCTCGCGTCGGCGAGCCGGTCGATCGGGCGCGCGCGTTGGGGTACGCGCAACGGGCGATCGAGCTCGATCCCCGTCCCCAGTACTTCAGCCGGTATCTGCGCCTGGCGAACGCGCTCGGGGTGATCCGTCTTCCCCAGCGCATCCTCGAGGTCGCCGAGGATCTTGGCGCAGACGGCGAGGTGCCCGCCTCGGTCCAGTATCAGCTCTCCTGGTTCCGCGTCTGGCGCGGTCTTCTCGAAGACGGGTTTCCCCTCCCCGCCAGGCGATCCGAACCCGCTTTCCGACCGCTTCCCAACACCGTCCTCTATTGCCTGCACAATTCGTTGCCGCACGACAGTGCCGGTTACGCGACGCGTTCGCACGGCATCCTGCAGGGTCTGCGCGACGCCGGGATGAACATGCTGCCTTACACGCGATTCGGTTATCCCTGGGACGCCGCCCGCCGAAAAAAGCTCGATCCGATACCGGCGTACGCCGATCGGGACGAGGCGGACGGCATCACCTACCACCGCCTCCGCACCCTCGACACGGGTTGGGGTCAGGTGCCGCTCGATTGCTACATGCAGTCCGCCGCCGAAGCGGTCGAGCAGGCGATCCGGGTCGAGCGGCCGAGCATCGTCCACGCCGCGTCGAACTACATCACCGGGTTGCCCAGCGTCGTGGCGGCGCTCCGCCTCGGGCTGCCGGTGGTCTACGAGGTCCGCGGTCTGTGGGAGATTACCCGTGCCTCGCGCGAGCCGGCGTGGAAAACCAGCGACCAGTACGAGGCGTACGTCCGCCTGGAGACGGAGGCGGCCAACGGCGCCGACGCCGTCATCACCCTGACCGAAGCGCTGAAGGCGGAACTGGTCGGCCGCGGCGTCCCGGCGGAGCGGATCACCGTCGTCCCCAACTCCGTCGATCCCGACCTCTTCACCGCCGAGCCGCGCGACCGCGACCTCGAACACGAACTCGGGTTCGCAGGTCGCCGCGTCGTCGGCTACGTCGGCTCCTTCACCGGTTACGAAGGGTTGGACGACCTCCTCCACGCCACGACCGTCGTCATCGACCGCGGCGTCGACTTGCGGCTGTTGCTGGTGGGCGACGGCGCGGAGTTGCCCCGCTTGCGGGAACTGGTCGCCGAGTTGGAACTGGGCGACCACGTCGTCATGCCCGGCCGCGTCCCCTTCGCCGAGGTCCACCGCTACTACTCGCTGATCGACGTCGCGGTCTTCCCCCGCAAACCGCTGCCGGTGACCGAGATGGTTTCGCCGATGAAACCGTTCGAGGCGATGGCGACCAAGAAAGCGATCCTGGTCTCCAGCGTCGGCGCGCTGGCGGAGATCGTCCAGGACGGCGAAACCGGCCTCGTCTTCCAGAAGGGCGATATCGACAGCCTGGCCGACGCGCTCGAACGGATGGTGCGCGATCCCGACCTCTGCCGGCGACTCGGGGAGAACGCGCGCGAATGGGTGGTGGCGAATCGCTCCTGGCAGCGGGCGGCGGCGACGGTCGTCGACGTCTACCGATCGGTCGGTCTGGTCGAAACGCTGCCGGCATTGGAACCGGGTCCCGGTTTCCCGGCGACCGTCTGGAAGCGCCTCAACGGCAAGACCGAAGCGACCCGCCACGAGGCGATCCTGCGCTCCCCATGGACGGGGCGCGTGCTCGACCTCGGGACGGACCGCGGGTTCGTCGCCTGCCTGATCGCCTCGCTGTACGAACCGGACCGACTCGTCGTCGTCGAACCCTCCAAGCGTTTCCTCGCCCAGGCGGTCGAACTCGCGGCGGCAAACCGCGTCGCGCGCTTCGCCGGCATCACCGGCACGGGCCAAAACCTGCCGTTCGCGGCGGCGTCGTTCGATCGTGTCCTGATCTCGGAAGCGTTGGCGCAGTCGCCCGATCCCGGCAGGCTCCTGGCCGAAGCGGCGCGCGTTTTGGCGCCAAACGGAACCGCCCTCGTCGTCGTCCCCCGTCCCGACCAGGAGTCCACCGGCGAGGACATTCCGCACCTGGCCGCCGCGGCCGGGTTCCGCCCGCTCGAACGGCGCACGGTCGAGACCTGGGACTTCCACCTGTTGCAACGCCTCGGGCCGGACGGCGCAGGATGACGATGTTGCGAGCGCTGGTCGTCGCCGGGGCGCGCCCCAACTTCATGAAGGTCGCCCCGGTGCTGGCGGCCCTCGCCGCGCGGGGGCACGAGGGTATCCTCGTCCACACCGGGCAGCACTACGACGCGCGGATGTCCGACGCCTTCTTCCGCGACCTCGATCTGCCGGAACCCGCCTTCCACCTCGGCGTCGGTTCCGGCTCCCACGCCCAGCAGACCGCCCGCGTCATGGAAACCTTCGAACCGGTCCTGCTGGAGACGAAACCCGATTGGGTCGTCGTCGTCGGCGACGTCAATTCCACCATCGCCTGCGCCCTCGTCGCCGTCAAGCTGAAAGAGGAAACCGGCGGCCGGATCGCCCACGTCGAAGCCGGTCTCCGCAGCGGCGACTGGCGGATGCCGGAGGAGGTCAACCGCGTCCTCACCGATCGCCTCGCCGATCTCCTCCTCACCCCCAGCCACGACGCCGAACCGAATCTCCGCCACGAGGGGATCCCCGAAGAGCGGATCGTCTTCGTCGGCAACGTCATGATCGACACGCTGTTCCGGTGTCTGCCCAAAGCCCGCGCCCTCGATGTCCCCGGCAGCCTCGGGCTGCGGCGCGGCGGTTACGCCCTGGTCACCCTCCACCGCCCCTCCAACGTGGACGATCCGGCCGCCCTGGCCGCCGTGCTCGCCGCGTTGGACGCGGTCGCGGCCGAGCTACCGGTCGTCTTCCCGATCCATCCGCGCACGCGAAAGAACCTTGCCGCCTTCGGTCTGGGTGCGGCGGCCGAACGCCTCCGGTTGCTCGAACCTCAGGGCTACCTGCAAACGCTCTCCCTCTCCGACGCCGCCGCCGTGGTCCTGACCGACTCGGGAGGATTGCAGGAGGAGACGACCGTCCTCGGCGTGCCCTGCGTCACCCTGCGCGAACAGACCGAGCGGCCGATCACCGTCGAGCAGGGCACCAACCGGCTCGCCCCCTGGCCGCTGACGACCGCCGGCATCCTCGTTGCGACCCGCGCCGCCCTCGATCAGGGGCGCGTCGCGGTCGGCGCCCGCTGTCCGGAGGGGTGGGACGGCCGCGCCGCAGAGCGGGTCGTCGATGCGCTCGTCGCTGCTCGAGGGCTGGCCGGACCCGGAAAGGGCAACCAAGGATGAGGGTCGAGGTCGAACGTCCGGCGATAGCGGGGGACACGGTCGTCTTCCGCTGGACGCAGTCGGAACCGAACCCGTACCAGTACGAAAACTCGTTCTTTCTCCGCTACGAGGGAATCGACCTGACCCGGTTCTCGGTGCAGCTCTTCTACGAAGTGTTTCTCGGTCTGCAACTCAGGGTCTTCGCCGGCTACGGCAGAGCCGTCGAACTCGTCTTCCCGGAACCGGTGCCGTATCCCGTGTTCGCCTTCTGGCAAGCCTACCACCAGGCCGATCGGGTCACGATGACGCCCGTTGCCGAAACCGCCTCCTACTCTCCCTGGGCGTCGTCTCGATCGCCTCGGCACGACCGGCGCCCAAACGGGGTGTTCTTCGGCGGCGGCAAGGACAGCACGCTCGCCGCGTGCCTCCTGTCCGAGCTCTACGGTGCGGATTCGGTGGTGATGCTGCAATTCGTTCACCCGTTCCGGCGCGGCGATGCCAAGATGGACCAAACCACCAGGCGCCAGGAAGAGCTCATGCTGCGGCCCGCGCGGGAAACGCTGAAGGTGGCGACGCAACTTGCCTGGACGGATTACCTCGCCCAACTGCGGTTCGAGGGAGAGGGACGACGCGTTCGGCCCAATCTGGAACTCTACACGGCCGGGCTCCTGCCCGCGCTCCTCGACTGGGGTGTTGCCGTTTGCACGCCGGGTTTGCCGCGGACGGCCTACCACGTGACGAAGGGAGCGGACGGTCGGTACGTGTTCCGGTATGCGAAGTCGCGTCCGGAGATGCTGGCAACGCAGAGCCGGCACTACCATGAGGTCATGGGCGCGGACATCGCCTTGACCAACATCATCTTTCTGTTCACGACGTTGATGGATTTCCGGTTGTTGGCCGAGCGCTATCCACACGCGCTCAAGCAGATCGTGATGTGCGTCGCGGCCCGGCCGGAGGAACGCTGGTGCTACCAATGCCGGAAGTGCGCCGAGTACGCCTTCCTCAGTCTGAGCTGCGGCGTCGTCGATCCCGACTTCGACTACGATCGCTTCCTCGCGAGATCGCAGTACATGACCAAGATGATGACGTACGCGATGAGCGGGGTCGAGTTGTCGGTCTACGGCAACGCGCCCTGGTACCCGGGGATGTCGGCGGGGACCCACTACCTGACCTTCTGCCACGTCTTCGCCCGCATCGACCCGGACGTGGTCGCCGGCCGGCTCGGTCCCGAGGCCAAGGCCAACCTGACGATCGCCAAGGCGCTCTTCGGCAACCGGCTCTTCCCAAGCGTCGAACTCCTCTCGACCAGGACCGTCGACCTGATCGGCACCGACGTGGCGCGGGCCGTCGCGCGGATCGCCGCCGAGCACTTCGAGGTCGTGGAGGACCTGCCCGGCCCCTTCATGAACGGCAACCA
>DATBFX010000534.1:0-3428 GCA_036558305.1 Thermomicrobiales bacterium
CGAATCGGCGCGATCCAGCGAAGGAGCCGACTACCTGATCGCCGGTCACGTCTTTGCGACGGCGAGCAAACGGGACCTCCCGCCGATCGGTGTCGACGGTCTGCGGCGAATCGCGGACGCCGCGCCGTGTCCGGTCCTCGCCATCGGCGGCATTTCCGCGGCAAACGTGCCTTCGGTTTTGGCCGTCGGTGCGTTCGGTGTTGCGATCATTTCGGCCATCAGCGGTGCCCCCGACCCCGCGGCAGCGGCGCGCGCAATCGCTCAATGCATCTCGACGACGGAGAAGAACATGGACGCGACGGCAACGACCGTAAAGGTCACGATCAACGGCAAACCGGTGTCGCTGGCCGACGACACGACGGTTCGCCAGTTCTTGCAATCCAAGGGCTTCGAGGATCGCCTCGTGGTCGTCGAACTCAACGAGGCGATCCTCCCGCGGACCGCCTACGATTCAACCGTCCTCTCCGCCGGCGATCGCGTCGAGATCGTCCATTTCGTCGGCGGCGGGTAAGTCGTCGTCTTCCCACGGCAACCACAGGCAGCGATCGAGGTCGACCCGGTACTCGGCCGCAAACGGCACCCCTTCGGCGACGAGCATCCCCTTCATGACGTCGGGGTGGCCGAAATGCCAACCGCCCGACAGCTCGCCGTAGCGGTTGACGACCCGATGGCACGGCAGGCCCAGCCGCTCCTGCACGCCGTGGAGCGCCCAGCCGACCATCCGTGCCCCGCGCACCGACCCGATCGAGCGCGCGATGTCGCCGTAGGTGGTGACCCGTCCGTACGGGATACGCCCGACGACCTCGTAGACCCGCTCTGTGAAGCCCCTCGCCGCCGCCATGTCCAGCCAACTCCCGGTGTTCTGCATCCGACATCGTACCGGAGTCGTACCTCTGAGGGGGTATACTCAGCCCTTGTCTGTCGTTGCGCCCCTTCGCACGGGCGGCACCGCACCAGGGCGCGCCGCCTGAGGAACGATCCATGCGGACCCTTTTGACAAAGATACTCGGCGATCCGAACGACAAAGCAATCAAGCAAATGCAGCCCCTCGTTCGGGAGATTAACGACCTCGAACCCGAAATGCAGGCCAAGTCGGACGAGGAACTCCGGGCGCTCAGCGAAGAACTCCGTGCCCGCTACGAAGACGGAGAGGACCTCGACGACCTCCTGCCGGAGTCGTTCGCCGCCACCCGCGAGGCTGCCCAGCGCACCCTCGGTCAACGCCACTACGACGTCCAATTGATGGGCGGCATCGTCCTCCACCAGGGCAAGATCGCCGAGATGAAGACCGGTGAGGGCAAAACCCTCACCGCGACCCTCGCCGTCGCCCTCAACGCCCTCACCGGTCGCGGCGTCCACGTGGTGACGGTGAACGACTACCTGGCGAAACGCGACACCCAATGGATGGGCCAGGTCTACCACGCCCTCGGTCTCAGCATCGGGTGCATCCAGCACGAGCGCGCCTTCATCTACGATCCGACCTGGGAGTCGCCCGAACCCAACCTCGAACGACTGCGTGAGGTACCGCGCCGCGAGGCCTACGCCGCGGATATCACCCACGGCACCAACAACGAATTCGGATTCGACTACCTGCGCGACAACATGGTCGTCTCGATCGAGCAATGCGTCCAGCGCGACCTCGTCTACGGCATCGTCGACGAGGTCGACAACATCCTGATCGACGAGGCGCGGACCCCGCTCATCATCTCCGGTCAGGCAGAACGCTCCAACGATCGCTATTACCAGTTCGCCCAGATCGTCAAGCAACTGCGCGAGGGGCGGCACTTCGAGGTCGACCTCAAGCACAAGAGCGTGACCCTCACCGAAGACGGCGTCGACAAAGTGGAAGAACTCGCCCAGATTCCCGCGGGCGAGAGCATCTACGACGACCGCTACGTCGACCTCACCCACTACCTCGAAAACGCGCTCAAGGCCGAGGCCGTCTTCCACCGCGACAAGGACTACATCGTCCGCGACGGCGAGGTGATCATCGTCGACGAGTTCACCGGCCGGATGATGCCGGGCCGCCGCTGGAGCGAGGGGTTGCACCAGGCCGTCGAGGCGAAGGAGAACGTCAAGGTTCGTCGCCAGAATGTGACGATGGCCACGATCACCTTCCAGAACTACTTCCGGATGTACGAGAAACTGGCCGGCATGACCGGTACGGCCAAGACCGAGGCGGAGGAATTCCTTCGCATCTACAACCTCGACGTCGTCGCCATCCCAACGCACCGCCCGATGATCCGGCAAGACGACCCCGACCTCGTCTTCAAGAACGAACGCGGCAAGTTCAACGCGGTGATCGACGAGATCGTCGCGATGACCGAACAGGGCCGTCCCGTCCTGGTCGGCACCACCTCGGTCGAAACGTCGGAGCGCCTGAGCGAGATGCTCAATATGCGCGGCATCGAGCACGACGTCCTCAACGCCAAGCAACACGAGCGCGAAGCCGCGATCGTCGAGGGCGCCGGTCAACCGGCGACGGTGACGATCGCCACCAACATGGCGGGGCGAGGGACCGATATCAAACTCGGATCCGGCGTCGCGGAAGCGGGCGGTCTCCACATCATCGGCACCGAGCGGCACGAGTCACGCCGGATCGACAACCAGTTGCGCGGTCGTTCCGGTCGGCAAGGCGATCCGGGATCGTCCCGCTTCTACGTCTCGCTCGAAGACGAGTTGATGCGTCGTTTCGGCTCCGAGCGCATCGCCGGGTTGATGGAACGCCTCGGCATGGAAGAGTCGGTGCCGATCGAACACCGCATCATCTCCAAGTCGATCGAGAGCGCCCAGACGAAAGTCGAGGGGCACAACTTCGACATGCGCCGGCACGTCGTCCAGTACGACGACGTGATGAACAAGCACCGCGAGCGGATCTACGAGGACCGCCGGAAGATCGTCGCCGGCGAAGACATGTCGGATCAGGTCGCCGACATGATCAGCGCCGAACTCGAAGGCGTCGTCGATGGCCACCTCGGTCAGCGTGGCGACGAGATCGACTACGCCGGGATCGTCGAGGCCTACTCGGGACTCATCCCCATCGGCCGCGTCAAACTCGAGGACATCGAGGGGCTCGACCGCGAAGGCATCCTCGACGCACTCGAAACCGACGCCGACCGCGCCTATACGGAGGTCGAAAACCGGTTCGGCGCCGAGGCGATGCGACAGGTCGAACGCCACATCATGCTCGCCGTGATCGACCGCCTCTGGGTCGAACACTTGACCGCCATGGACGACCTCCGCGAAGGCGTCGGTCTCCAGGCATATGGCCAGCGCGATCCCCTCGTCGTCTACAAGACCGAGGGCTACCGTATGTTCCAGCGGCTCCTGGACAACATCCAGCACGACGTCGTCCACACGATGTTCCGGGTCCAGCCCGCCGTCGCCCAGCAACCCGTCCGCACCCGCGTCACCCAGGAAGCGACCAC
>DATBFX010000535.1:0-15177 GCA_036558305.1 Thermomicrobiales bacterium
CCGCGCCGCCGCGAACGCGACGTCGCCGAGCCGCGCCCGCAGTTCGGCGGCGCAGCGTTCCGTGGAGGCGCGGTCGTACGACCAGATCGCGGCACCGATCCGCGTGCGCACGGCCTCGGCGGCGCCGAGGAGGTGGGCGGCCCGCTCCGGTTGCCCCGTCGCGGCGGCGAGCAGGGCGACGCCGTCGAAACTCTCCGCCAGACCGTTCTTGTTGCTCAACTGTCGCCGCAACTCAAGGGCTTCCGCATGCAAGAGTTCCGCCCGCTCGTAGTCGCCGAGGGCCGAGGCGACGAAGCCGAGGTTGGCGAGCGAGTAGGCGACCCCGTAGTCGTCGCCCAGCGCCCGGCGCAACGTCAGGGCTTCCTCGTGCCAGACCGCCGCCCGCGCGAAATCGCGCCGCTCCCAGGCCAGCATGCCGAGGCTGTTGAGCGCCATGCCGGCGCCGGCCCGATCGTCGAGGGCCCGGCAGAGCGCCAGCGCCTCCTCGTTCAGCGCTTCGGCTCGGGCGCGGTCGCCGGCGCCGTGGGCAACGTGACCCAGGGTGATCAGCGAAGTGGCGACACCGACCCGGTCGCCGAGGGCAGCGTAGAGCGCGCGGGCTTCCTCGCCGACCATTTCCGCCCGTCGATAATCGCCTTGCCGGTAGGCGATCACGCTCGCGCCCCGCAGGGTCTTCGCCCGCACAGCGGTCGGGACGCCATCCTCAAAGACCAGCGCCCGTTCGAGCCAGCGGCGACCCTCGTCGTAATCGCCGCGCGTCGTCCAAAACCGCCAGAGCGCCGCGCACAGACGCAGGGCCATCGCCCCGTCCCGCCGCGCGAAGACCCAATCGAGGGCCGCCCGCAGATTGTCGACGTCGCGATCCAGCCGTCTCAACCACGTTTCCTGGTCGGGGCCCCGCAGGTGGGGTTCCGCCTCCTCCGCCAGCGCCAGGCACCAGACCGCATGCCGGTGCCGGATGACCTCCTCCTCGCCGGCCGCGACGAGGCATTCGAGCCCGTACTCGCGCATCGTTTCCAGCAACCCGAACCGCGCCTCGTCGTGGTCGATCGGGCGGAGCAGGTTCTTGTCGACGAGGGAGGCGATGCCGTCGAGGACGGGGGCGGAGGGCGGAGGGCGGAGGGCGGGAGGAGAACCGTTCTCTTCCGCCTTCCGCCCTCCGCCTTCCGCCCCAATCGCTTCGGCCGCCTCCAGCGCGAAACCGCCGGCGAAGACGGCGAGGCGGCGGAAGAGCGCCCGCTCGTCGGGATCGAGGAGGTCGTGGCTCCAGTCGAGGGTTGCGCGCAGGGTTTGTTGGCGGGCCGGGAGGTCCTGCGCGCCGCTGGTGAGGAGTGGCAAGCGGTGTTCGAGGCGTACCAGGAGGGCCGCCGGGGTCAGGATCTTGGTCCGCGCGGCGGCGAGTTCGATCGCGAGGGGAAGGCCGTCGAGGCGGACGGCGATCTCGGCGACGGTACGCGCGTTCTCCTCGGTGACGGCGAAGGCGCGGCGCGCCGCTTCCGCCTGACGGACGAAGAGGGCGACCGCGGGGATGCCGGCGAGGTCGGCGGCGGGCGGCAATCGCTCCAGATCGGGCAGTGCCAGCGGCGCCAGCAGGTATTCCCGCTCGATCCGCAGGCGAAGCGGTTGCCGGCTGGTGGCAAGGATCGTCAAACCGGCGCAGGCGGCGAGCAGGTCGCCGACGACCGTCGCGGCGGCGATCAGGTGCTCGACGTTGTCCAGCACCACCAGCAACCGGAGTCCGACCAGCGACGCGACCAGACTCTCGCGCAGCGACTGCACGCCACCTTCCTGCACCCCCAGCGTCCGCGCGAGCGAGGGCAGGACGAGGGCGGGATCGGTCACCGGCGCGAGATCGACGAACCAGACGCCGTCGGGAAACGCGCCGGCCAGACGGAACGCGACGTCGAGGGCAAGCCGCGTTTTGCCGACACCGCCCGGCCCGACCAGCGTCACCAACCGGACGTCCGGTTGCATCAGCAGCGAGGTCACCGCCGCCACCTCGCGGTCGCGGCCGACGAGCGCATTCGGTGGCAATGGTAGGGTGCCGCGTCGCGCGGCGGGAGGAGCGGCCACGTCCGGGCGGCCGGCGGTGGGGTAGCCGCGCGCCCGCGCGGCGAACGCCTCGCGGTCGGCATCCGATAGGTGCAGCCCGTCCGCCAGCATCCGGACGGTGTCGCGGCGCGGGCGCTGGATCGCGCCCCGTTCGAGGTCGCTGACCAGGCGGGCACTGACCCCGGCCCGCTCGGCCAACTCTTCCTGGGTCAGGTCCGCCGAGGAGCGGAGGCGCCTGAGGAGGACGCCGAATTCGGGTGGCAACCCGGTGCTTGTCTGGTCGCTCTCCTTCGCCATCTGCCCGTCCCCCCTCGCCAGAGAGGGCGCTGATCGCATTGGGTGAGGATCGTACCACGCGCCAGGCGTTAGCCCGCGCCAAAAGCTGTGAGCGGAACTGTGGGTCGGTTTCCTGGTGGTCGCGCTTCGGCAACGGCAGACTGGTCTCACGAGGGCCGGAAGATCGACGGCGGGCGGAAACGAGTCGGGGACGGAGAGAACCAGGAGGTGTGGCGTGGAGATCCAGCTCGTGTCCGGTGTCGGCCGTGCCCGCACGTTGTTGTCGTCGTTCGATGCCGCACTCGGCATCTGCGGCGTGCTCAACTACAACCTGATCCCGCTCTCCTCGGTCGTGCCGCCGCGATCGACGCTCGTCGAGGTCGACCGCTTCGTCCCGTCCACGGACGAGGACCGGCACGGCGACCGGCTCTACGTCGTCAAAGCCGATGCCCGCGCGGACGAACCCGGGCGTGCCGTCGGTGCCGCGATCGGTTGGTACCGCTGGGGCGACGACCGCGGCGTCTTCGTCGAGCACGAGGTCGTCGGGTATTCGCGAAGCGGGGTCGACACCGAACTGCGCTGCCGCGTCCACGAATCGCTCGAGGATCTCTGCCAATTCCGCGATGTCCCGTTCGCGCCCAACCGGGTCGGTCTGCGCCTGGTCTCGGCCGACGTCGACGGAACGCCGACGACGGCGCTCGTCCTTGCCGTTTACCGGGCCGAAGCCTGGTCATGACCAATCACTGTGGGTAAGGAGCAACGCAAATGTCCGAAATTTGGTCGGGGACCGACTTCCCGTACATGTGTCTGAAGGACCGGGTGCGCACCGAGGCGTTCCGGCGGGCGATCGCGGAGGTGGTCCGCCCCGGCGACGTGATGGTCGACGCCGGCGCCGGCACCGGCATCCTCTCCTTTTTCGCCGCGGCCAACGGCGCCGGCCGCGTCTACGCGGTGGAGATCGACCCGCTGCTGGTCGCCAACCTCCGCGCGAGCGTCGCCCTCAACGGGTTGGAGGGCGTGGTTTCGGTGGTGTCGGGCGACGCGACGCAGGCGGATCTGCCGCACGGGGTCGACGTGTTCGTCGGCGAACTCGTCGATACCGGTCTTCTGGACGAGATGCAGGTCGAGGTCGTCAATACCCTCCGCGCGCGCGGTGTGATCGGTCCCGCCACACGGTTGATCCCCGCGCAGTACACCACGTTCGCCGAGTTGGTCGCGGTCGACGAATCCTACTACGGTTTCCGGATCGTCGCGCCCAAACACGAGTGGCCGTTCTATGCCACGGCGGACCCAACCTGGCAGAAGACGGCGATCAGACCGCTGACCGAACGCGTGCCGGTTGCACACGTCGATTTCCGCAACGCCGTCGAGCCGGCGGTCTCACGCGACGTCGGTCTCACCTGCACCGGCGACGGACTTGCCAACGCCATCCGACTCTCGGGCACCTGCCGGCTGTCGCCCACGGTCTCGCTCGGTGCGACCAACGCCTTCAACGGCGACAAGATTCTGCATCTCCCCGGCAGCGTGCGCACCATCGCCGGACAGACGCTCGGACTCCGCGTCGAGTTCGCGTACGGCAAAGGACTGGGCTCGTTCGGTTGCCACGTGGACTCCGCTCCGCATCACGTCGCGCCGGTGCCGGGCAAGCGCCTTGTCAGGAGGGCGTCATGACGATCGCTTCGGCCACGGGTGCCTGGGCGGGGTTGCTCTTGCTGTCGATCGTGGCGGATGCCGGAGCGACCGCGTACCTCAAGCTGGCCGGGGACCGGCTCGACGGTCTCTCGTTCCTCTGGGCAACGGTCGTCGGTGTGGCGGTCTTCGCGCCCTCGATCATCCTGTTCGGTCTCGCGATGAAATCCGGTCCGTCCTATCTCGCCACCGTGGGCGTCTGGGCAGTCGGGATCTACGCCGCCAACGCGGTCGTGGGCGTCGTCGCGTTCGACGATGCCGTGGACGTCCGCACCGCGTTGGGCATCGCCGCCGCCTGCCTGGCGGTGGTGCTGCTCACTCCCGCGTAGGGCGGAACGGAGCGCACCGTTCGTTCAATGGGCCCCGGCGTCGATTGCCCGGTCGTCTGGTGCCAACCACGGATCGCCGGCGAGGGGAGAGGGATCGCTTTCGAGCGCGTAGGCGATGGCCTCGTCCAGGGTCATGGCACGGCCCGCTTCCCACGCCGCGGCAAACGCCGCGTCGCCCAGGCGCACCCGGATCTGGGCGATGCGGCGCTCGTTGTGGTCGCGGTCGCTGGGTACCAGCGGGACGCCGATGCGGGCGCGCAGGGCAGCGGCCACGCCGAACAGGTGAGCGGCGTGCACGTCGTTCCGCAATTCGACGTCGTTCAGAGCGACGTTTTCGAAGCTGTCGACGAGACCGTGGATGTTGCCGAGGGCGGCCTCCAGCACCAGCGATTCCTTCTGCAAAGCCGCCGCCCGCGCGTAGTCGCCGCGGTCGGTGGCGACGAGACCGAGGTTTGAGAGCGACTGCGCCATGCCGATCCGGTCCCTCACCTCCCGCCGGAGCGCCAGTGCCTCTTCGTGCAGTTCCTCCGCGCGTTCGTAGTCGCCCTGCCGCCACGCGATCAGGCCGAGCGCGTTGACCGTGCGGGCGGCACGGCCGCGGTCGCCGAGGCGCCGGAAGAGTTCCCGGGCTTCCATGGCCAGGACGGTTGCCCGCCCAAAGTCACCCGAGGCCTGGGAGACGTTGGCGAGCGCGCTGAGTGCAACGGCAGTGCCGGTCTGGTCACCCTGGGCGCGACAGAGCGCCAGTGCCTCCTCGCCGATCGCAGACGCCGCCCCGTAGTCGCCCTGGTAGTACGCGACCACCGCCGCAATGGAGAGTGCGCTGGCACGGACGGCCGGGGGGACCGCCACGTCCATCGCCAACGCCTGGCTCAACCACCGGCGCCCCTCGCTGCCGAGTCCGCGGCTCGTCCAGAACCGTTCCAGCGACGCTGCCAGGCGCATGGCGGTCTCCGCGTCGCGGCGCTCGATCGCCCAACCGAGGGCGGCGCGGAGGTTGTCGAGTTCGATTTCCAACCGGCCGTACCACCGCTGCTGGTCGGGTCCGGTGAGTTCGGGTTCGGCCCGCTCCGCCAGTGCCAGGCACCAGGCGACGTGACGGTCCCGCACCGTCGCCGCCTCACCCGCGGTCGCGAGGCATTCGAGTCCGTACTCGCGCATCGTCTCCAGCATCCCGAAACGGGAGTCGTCGTCCTGGTCGAGGGCACGGAGCAGATGCTTGTCGACGAGGGAGGCGAGGAGGTCGAGGACGGAGGGGGACAGGGGGGCAGGGGGACAGGGGGGCAGGAGATCGGTCATCTGTCCCCCTGTCCCCCTGCCCCCCTGTCCCCCTATCGCTTCGGCGGCGTCGAGCGTGAACCCGCCGACGAAGACGGCGAGGCGGCGGAACAGCACCTGCTCGTCGGGGCCGAGCAGGGCGTGACTCCAATCGAGGGTGGCGCGCATGGTCTGCTGGCGGGTCGGCAGGTCTTGCGCGCCTCCGGTCAGGAGGGGTAACCGGTGTTCCAGGCGCGCGCGCAAGGCGGCGGGTGACAGGACTTTGACCCAGGCGGCCGCCAGTTCGATCGCCAGCGGCAGGCCGTCGAGTCGCACCGCGATCTCCGCCACCGCCTGCGCGTTCTCCGCGGTCAGGGCGAACGTCCGCCGCGCTGCTTCCGCCCGGCGAACGAAGAGGTCGACGGCGGGCACGCGCGCCAGGTCGTCGGCCGCCGGTAGTCGTGCCAGGTCCGGCAATGCCAGCGGCGCCAGCGGGTATTCCCGCTCGGCGCGAAGACGGAGCGGTTGCCGGCTCGTGGCCAGGATCGTCAAGCCCGCGCAGGCGCCGAGCAGATCGCCGACAACGGGCACGGCCGCGGTCAGGTGCTCGACGTTGTCGAGGACCACCAGAAGGCATCGCTCCAGGAGCGAGCCGACGAGGCTGTCGCGGAGTGGCAACCGGCCGCTCTCCCGCACGCCGAGCGTCAGGGCAATCGCGGGAAGGAGGAGCGCCGGGTCGGTCACCGGCGCGAGATCGACGAACGAGACGCCGTCGGGGAAAGCGTTGACCACACGAAACGCGACGTCGAGGGCGAGGCGCGTCTTGCCGACGCCCCCGGGTCCAACCATGGTCAACAGGCGCACATCCGGTCGCACGAGGAGCGAGGTCACGGCCGCCACCTCGCGGTCGCGACCGACGAGGGCCGTCGGCGGCAGCGGGAGTGTGCCCGTACGCGTGGGTGAGGCGGTCGACGGGTCTCGGCCCGAAACCGCCGCTTGCCCGCGCGCCCGCGCGGTGAACGCCTCGCGGTCGACACCCGACAGGTGCAGCGCGTCCGCCAGCATCCGGACGGTGTCGCGGCGCGGGCGCTGGATCGCCCCCCGCTCGAGGTCGCTGACCAGGCGCGAACTGACGCCGGCCCGCTCGGCAAGCTCTTCCTGCGTCAGGTCCGCCGAAGTGCGAAGGCGCCTGAGGAGGACGCCGAATTCGGGCGGCAGCTCCGCGCTCCTCGTCTCGTCGCTTGCCGTCGCCATGCGCGTCCCTCCCGATCGGGAGCGGCCGCCGATCGCGTCGCGTGCGGATCGTACCACGCACCGGGCGCCGGCCCGCACCGCGAATCCACGGGCCGGCGCGGGGATCGCATCAACCACGGCCTCGATTTGTGCAGATTTGACACCGTAGGGCTCTTCGGAGAGGATGCCGCCAACGCGCGGGGGCAAGCCAACGGATGACGGATGTGGCGCACGGGGCGAGGCGCTTCGCGGACGGCGCCCATCCACCGGCACCGGCGCCGCCCCCGTTTCGGTGTGATTCGCCCGCAGCCAAGGAGGGATGAGCGATGTCGCGAGAGTCGAGCCGGACACCGTCGATCGGCCGCGAAGTAGACGCGCTGCTGGCCGAGTGGGCGCAGGGACGACTCAGTCGCCGTTCGGTCCTGCGCCGGGCGGCGGCGCTCGGGGTGAGCGTGCCGGCACTGGCGATGCTCGTCGGCCGCGCCGGACCGGGACGAGCCGCCGCTTCGGTGCTGCGGGCGGCCCAGGAGGACCCGTCGGCCGGGAAACCGGGCGGCACCCTGACCGTCGCCACGATCGGCGAAGCACCCCACATGGACGAGCACCAGTCGACGGCCGAGATCATCGCCGTCATCGGCTACTGCATGTACGAGGGGCTCTTCACCTACGACGACCAGTACCAACCGATCCCCGAGTTGGTCGACACCTACACGCCGAGCGCCGACGGTTTGACCCACACGATGACCCTGCGCCAGGGTGTGAAGTTCCACAACGGCGAACCGCTGACCGCCGCCGACGCGATCGCCTCCGTCCAGCGCTGGGGTCGGATCAGCGGCGTCGGCAAGCGGTTGATGGAGAAGACGAAGGAACTGGCCCAGGTCGACGACCACACGATCGAGTTCCGCCTGACCGAGCCGTACGGCACGATCCTGATCGGTCTGGCCCACAACACCCAGGCCTGCACGATCCACCCGAAGTCGGTGCTCGACGCCGCCGGCGACGAACCGATCACCGACCCGACCAAGTACATCGGTACCGGTCCCTACAAACTGGCCGAGTGGCAGCGCGACGCGGCGATGCGGTTCGAGCGGTTCGCCGACTACCAGTCGCCGCCGGGCGACAAACCGGTCGGCTACGGCGGCAAGAAGTACGCCTACGCCGACAAGATCGAATTCATCCCGGTGCCGGACGAGGCGGCGCGCGTGGCCGGGCTCCAGGCCGGCGACTACCACCTGGCGCTCGACGTCGGGAACGACCAGTACGACGTGCTCAAGGACACGCAGGGTGTCGTCGCCGAGATCCTGACGCCGACCAACTGGGACGTCTTCTTCCTCAACTGGAAGTCGCCGATGATGGGCAACCTGGCGATGCGGCAGGCGGTCCAGGCGGCCTTCGACCACAAACCGATGCTGCAATCGGGACGCGGCGGCGACGAGTTCATCCGGCTCGATCCGGGGCTGATGATGAAGCAGACGCCGTGGTACACGACGGCCGGGCAGGAGTACTACAACATGAACAAACCGGACCTGGCCAAGCAGAAACTGCAGGAGGCGGGCTACGACGGCACGCCGCTGCGGTTCATGACGACCCAGGAGTACTCCTACATGTACGGCGAGTCGATCGTCGCCAAGCAGCAGTTGGAAGCGGTCGGGATCACGGTCGACCTCCAGGTGATCGACTGGGCGACGGTGCTGGAGCGGCGGGCCAAACCGGAAGAGTGGGACATGTTCTCGACCGGGCACGGCTTCGTTCCCGACCCGAGCCAGATCTCCTACGTCGGCCAGATGAACCAGTACCCCGGCTGGTGGAGTTCGGAGAGCAGTCTCGCCCTGGCCGCGCAACTGCTGGCCGAGTCCGACTTCGACACCCGCAAAGGGATCTGGGACAAGATCCAACTGGCCGCCTACACCGAAATCCCGGCGATCAAGATCGGCGATTCCAGCAACTGCTCCTTCCGCTCCGACAAAGTCGGCGGTTGGGACCCGCAATTCGAACGCGGCGTCAAGTACTGGAATTTGTGGCTGAACGAGTGACAAGTGGCAAGTGGCAAGTGGTAACGACTCTAAACTTGCCACTTGCCACTTGCCACTTCGTTCTGACGACTATGGCCGCGTACATCCTTCGCCGCCTCGTGCTGCTGGTGCCCGTGATTTTGGTCGTCGGGGTGGTGGTGTTTGCGCTGGTTCACCTGACGCCGGGGGATCCGGCGGCGGTGATCCTGGGTGACCGGGCCACGCCGGAGCAGATCGCGCACTTGCGGGACGAATTGGGATTGAACGATCCGCTGCCGGTGCAGTTCGTCCGGTGGTTCGGGGGGGTGCTGCGGTTCGACTTTGGGAACTCGATTTTCCTCGGCGAGCCGGTGACGCGTGCCCTCCTCGACCGGGCGCAACCGACGATCCTGCTGACGGTCTACGCGCTCTGCTTTCAGGTCGTGATCGGGGTGCCGGCCGGGGTGCTGGCGGCGATCCGGCACAACTCGCTGCTCGATCGGTTCCTGACGGTGGTGGCGATCTCCGGGGCGACGGTGCCGACGTTTTTCCTCGGCATCCTGCTGATCCTCCTGTTCGCCGTCCGGTTGCGCTGGTTGCCGTCGGGCGGCTACGTGCCGCTGACGGAGGACCCGGTCGCCCACGTCAAGGCGATGGTGTTGCCCGCGTTCGCGCTGGGGTTCTCGTCGGCCGGGTTGCTGGCGCGGTTGGTCCGCTCGTCGATGCTCGACGTGTTGCGGGAGGACTACGTGCGGACCGCGTTCGCCAAGGGGTTGCCGGAGCGGTTCGTGGTCGTTCGCCATGCGTTGCGCAATGCGTTGATTCCGGCGCTGACGGTGATCGGGACGTCGGTCGGGGCGTTGCTCGGCGGGGCGGTGGTGACGGAGACGGTCTTCACCATTCCCGGTATGGGGCGGCTCGTGGTCCAGAGTATCGCCCGGCGCGACTACCCGATCATCCAGGGTGCGGTGATGACGATCGCGCTGACCTACGTGCTCGTCAACTTGCTGGTCGATATCCTTTATGTCTACGCCGATCCGCGCATCCGCCTCGGGAGCGACTGATGGCGAGCAGCGCCGCCATCGGCGGCACCGTCGCGACGCGCCTGCGCGGCGAACCGGTCGCCCGGCGCTGGCCGTGGGTGCGGACGCTGCTCTCCAATCCGGCGGCGGTCGTGAGCGCGGTGATCCTGAGCCTGGCGATCCTGGCGTCCGCCTTCGCTCCCCTCTTGACGTCGTACGATCCGACGTTTCTCGATCCGGGTGTCCGGTTGCAGGGACCGTCCGGCGATCACCTGTTGGGGACCGACGACCGGGGACGCGACGTCTTCAGCCGGGTCGTCTACGGTGGGCGCGTTTCGCTCCTGATCGGGGCGAGCGTGGCGATTGCCGCCGCCGCGTTCGGATCGGTGCTCGGGTTGGTTTCCGGGTATTACCCGCGGCTGGACACGCCGATCATGCGGACGCTCGACGGGTTGATGGCCTTCCCGAGCATCCTGCTCGCGATCGCGATCATGGCGAGTCTGGGTCCGTCCGCCTTCAACGTCTGGATTTCGCTCGTCGTCGTCTACACGCCGACGGTGGCGCGGCTGGTCCGCTCGACGACGCTGGTCACCAAGCAGCAACCGTTCGTCGAATCGGCGCGCTCGATCGGGATGCGCGACCGCGCGATCCTGTTGCGGTACGTCTTTCCCAACGGGCTCTCGCCGCTGATCGTCCAATGCACCTTCATCGTCGCCTTTGCGATCATCTCGGAGGCATCGCTCTCGTTCCTCGGCGCCGGGGTCGACCCGGAAACCCCGACCTGGGGCAACATGCTGCGCGACGGGCAACGGGTCCTCCAACGCGCCTGGTGGTTGTCGATCTTCCCTGGCTGTGCGTTGGTCTTGACGGTGTTAACCCTGAACCTACTCGGGGATGGTTTGCGGGACGCGCTCGACCCGCGAGCGCGCAGACGATAGGCGGCAAGGCGGCAAGGCGGCAAGGCGGCAAGAGAATAACGGACCGTCTTTCTCCTTGCCGCCTTGCCGCCTCAAAGGAGGACCTATGCTCGTCGTCGATGCGCACCTCGATTTGGCGATGAATGCGTTGATGTGGAATCGGGATTTGGCGCTCAGCGCGCACGAGACGCGGGAGATCGAGCGGGCGGCCGGGATGACGGCGAAGGGGCGGTGCGCCGGGACGGTGGGATTTCCCGATTTTCGGGCGGGCGAGATCGGGTTGGTCTTCGCGACGGTGATCGCGCGGAAGAACCACGGGCAGAACAGCGACATCGATTTTCGGACGCAGGAGATCGCCTACGCCCAGGCGCAGGGGCAACTCGCGCTCTACCGGGAGTTGGCGCGGCAGGGGCTGATCCGGCTGATCCGTAGCCGCGGCGATCTCGCCGCGTGGCGAGCGGGCTGGGAAGCGGACCCCGCCGGTGCGCCGTTCGGTTTCGTCCTCTTGATGGAAGGGGCGGACCCGATCGTCGAGCCGGAGCAGGCGCGGTTGTGGTGGGACGACGGGTTGCGGATGGTCGGGCTCGCCCACTACGGGCCGAGTTCCTACGCCTTCGGCACCGGGAGCGCCGGGCCGCTGACGGCGAAGGGGCGCGAGCTGCTGCGGGTGATGGACGAGGTCGGGTTGATCCTCGACGTCTCGCACCTGACCGACGAGAGTTTCCACGAGTCGCTGGATCGGTTCCGAGGTCCGGTGATGGCGAGTCATTCCAACTGCCGCGCCCTCGTCCCCGGCGACCGGCAACTCGACGACGCGATGATTCGGCGGATGATCGAGCGGGACGGGGTGATCGGCGCGGTGATGGATGCCTGGATGCTGGAACCGAACTGGGTTCGGAACGTCACGACCAACGAGCGGGTCACCCTCGCCAACGTCGTCGACCAGATCGACCACGTTTGCCAACTCGCCGGCAACGCCCGCCACGCCGCGATCGGCACCGACCTCGACGGCGGCTACGGGACGGAGCAAACACCCAACGACCTCGACACCATCGCGGATGTTCAGAAGATTGCGGAATTGCTGCGCGGGCGCGGGTATGGTGAAGACGATATTCAGGGAATCATGCACGGGAATTGGTTGCGGTTTTTGGCGGGGGCGCTTCCACAGGGATAGGCGGCGTTTTTCGTAGGGGCGGACCTCCGTGTCCGCCCGGCTCCCCAAGCCAATCGCGACCTCTTGAGCCGGGCGGACACGGAGGTCCGCCCCTACAGCGTTCCGGCACGGGTCCCTTCAACCGGAACCGTTGCCTTTTGCGTGCGCCGCAATGCCCACGCCCCGTACCCGGAGGCCAGGACCGCAGCCATGCCGCCGACGGCGAGGCCCCAGCGCGGGCCGGCGTGCTGGCCGATCCAGCCGATGATCGGGCCGCCGATCGGGGTGGAACCGAGGAAGGCCATCGTCCAGAGGGCCATGACGCGACCGCGCATCTCGGGGGCGCTCGCCAGTTGGACGGTGACGTTGCCGAGGGCGGTGAAGGTGATCGAGAAAAAGCCGACCAAGACGAACGCGGCCATGGCAAACGGTAGCGTCGGCGCCAGGGCGGCGATCAGGTCGGTCAGCCCGAAGAGGAAGGCGGCGAGCAGGAGCATCGAGGTCGTGGTCTGTCGCTTCCGGCTCGCCGTGACGATGCCGCCGACGACGGCGCCCGCGCCCATCGATGCGGTCAGCAGCGCATAACCGCTGGCGCCCTTGCCGAACGTAAATTCCGCGAAAAGCGGGAGAATGACCGTGAACTCGTAGGTGAAGGTGCCGATGATCGCCATCATCAGGAGGGTGTTGCGCAGCATCGGCATCGAACGGACGTAGCGGAATCCCTCCAGGAACTGCCCTTTGGCGCGCGCCATCCGCGGCGCGGGTTGGAGTTCGCCGGCCCGCATCCGGTGGAGCACCGCCACCACCGCGAAGTACGAGACCCCGTTGACGAGGAAGCAGGCGGCGAGTCCGACCAGGGCGACGAGCGCGCCGGCGATCGACGGACCGATCACCCGCGCCAGGTTGATCTCGGTCGAATTGAGCGAGACGGCGTTGGTCAACGAGTCCTTGCCGACCATCTCCAGCACGAACGTCTGCCGCGTCGGGTTATCGACGGTGTTGATCAGACCGAGCCCGATCGCGAGGATGTAGACCATCCAGATGCGGATGGCGTCGGTGGCGACGAGGAGACCGAGGATCAGCGCCTGGGTTCCGGCCGCGGTCTGGGTGGCGTAGAGGATCTGGCGCTTCGGAAAACGATCGGCGATCACCCCTCCCAACGGGGCGAAAAACAGGATCGGCAGCGTCTGCAACGCCGTCACCAGCCCGAGCGCGGTGCCGGACCCGGTGAGGCGAAGGACGAGCAGTCCCTGCCCGATCGTCTGCATCCAGGTCCCGGACTGCGAGATGCCCTGACCGATGAAGTACAACCGGTAATTCCGGATGCGAAGCGACGAGAAGGTCTGACGTCCGAATTGACGGACAGCTTCCATGGTCACCCTTGGGGCATGATGCATGCCGTTGCGGTCGGGACGGCGTGCGTTTCGCACCGCGGCACAGATCGGCCGTGTGCGACCATACGCGACCGATTGTCGCCGATCGGCGGCGGGAGCGGGGAATGGGCGCGGCGGTAAGGGACTCCGAGACCGCGACGGAGCGGTTGCTCATCAACCGCAATTTCGCCCTGCTCTGGGCCGGGCAGACGTTGTCGGTCTTGGGCGACTTCGTCTTCCAGACGACACTCGTTGTCTGGATCGCGTCCGAACTCGCGCCCGATCGTTCGTGGACTCCGCTGGCGGTGAGCGGACTCCTCGTCGCCTCGACCGCGCCGATCCTGCTGATCGGCCCGGTCGCCGGGGTCCTCGTCGACCGGTGGCGGGACAAGCGCGCGGTCATGGTCCGGGCGAATCTGGCGAGCGCACTCCTGGTGTTGGCACTGGTTCCGGCCACCGATCTGGTGCGGATGCCGGGAATTGGCGGTTCCCTGCCGCTGGCCTGGCAACTCGGCGCCATCTTCGCCGTCGTGTTCGCCGTCAACGTCGTCGGTCAATTCTTCGGCCCGGCCGCGGCGGTGACCCTCCGCGACGTCGTCCCGGAGTCCGACATCGCCAGGGCGACCAGCCGCAACCAAACCTCGACCAGTCTTGCGCTGCTGGTGGGTCCGCCGTTGGCCGCACCTCTCCTCTTCGCCTTCGGTGCGCAGTGGGCCCTGCTGATCAACGCCGGCAGTTTCCTGGTCGCGATGCTGACGGCGCACGCGCTGAGGCTGCCGGCGAGTTCGGAGCAGCCAATCGCCGCGGCGGCGGAGCAGAAGTTCTTGTCCGCATTCATGGAGGGTCTGCGCTTTTTCCGGCGCTCGCGGACGTTGGTGGTGCTGGCGGTCTCGATCGTGATCGTCGTCTTCGGCGTCGGCGCCCTCAACACCCTCGACGTCTTTTTCGTGACCCGGAACCTGGGCGCGTCCGCGACGTACTACGGCGTACTCGGCGCCGCGGAGGGGTGCGGGATGCTCCTCGGCTCGGTCCTGGCAGGAATGGTCGCCGAGCGGGTTCGGCTGGAGCGGATGATCTGGGGATCGCTGGCGTTGGGCGGTCTAATCATCATCGTCTACGCGCGGACGACGAGTCTCGTGTCCGGCGCGCTCGCGATCTTCCTCCTGGGCCTGGTGATTCCGGCGGTCAACGTTTCGATCGGTCCGCTCATGCTGCGGGTGACGCCGCGGGAGTTCGTCGGTCGGGTTTCGGCGACGATCCGGCCGCTCCAGAACGCGTCGTCGATCCTCGGCATGCTCCTCGCCGGCGCCCTCTACGGGACGTCGTTCCGCGGCTTCGGGGGGCGGGTCCTGGGCGTACAGGTCGGGCCGCTCGACACGATCTTCACCGGCGTCGGTTTGTTGTGTTTGATCGGCGCCGCGTTTGCGAGGGCCAATCTGGACTGCGACCGAGGCGCGCACGCCGCCTCCGGGTAGGGGAGGGCCCTGTGCCCTCCGCGCTCGTGGGCGCCGTGTCCAACGTGGAAAAACGTCCTCATCGACGCGGGAGGGCACAGGGCCCTCCCCTACACCATCGTCCCCCGTCTCCGTTGGCGACCCGCTCAGACGACCGCGTTGTGAACCGGTTCCTCCACCCACGGTGCCCAGGCGAAGCGGGAGCGGAAGCGTTCCAGGACGCGCAGGGCCGGGCCGCCGAGGGTCAGAACCAGGGCAGCGTTGCCGACGGCGCGGAAGAGGTCGTACCAAAGCGAGGTGACCAGGTAGAACCTGGCGTAGTGGGACAGCGTTTGGGCGAAGGAGAGATCGGGCGACCAATAGAGCCCGACGTCGCCCGTCAGGCCGGGGGCCGCGAAGGGCCAGGACCAGAGGTTGAGGATCGCCCCGTA
>DATBFX010000536.1:0-19841 GCA_036558305.1 Thermomicrobiales bacterium
TGGCGACCTCTGGGTCGCCGTCACCTGGGCTTAGAGCGCGTTGTAGAGGAGCGGCACCTCGCGGTTCCGTAGGGGCGGACCGGGTGCCCCTTGGGCGCTGTCCGCCCTCGTGCATACGCGCATTCGAGGAGGGCGGACAGCGCCCAAGGGGCACCCGGTCCGCCCCTACGGAACCGCGAGGTGCCGCTCCTCTACAACGCGCTCTAAGCCCAGGTGACGGCGACCCAGAGGTCGCCAAGGGTCTTGTCGGCGAAGTAGAGCTTGAGATCGCCGACGGGCGAGGCCGGCAAATCCGTGTCCGACAGCTTGCCAACCAGGACGCCGCCGAGTTCGGGGGCTTTGGTCAGGGTGTTCGCGGCGGCGGGTAGGGCGTCGGCCGCGGTAAAGACGTCGAGGGTCGCGGGCGGATGGTCCTGCGCGCTGCGGGCCCAGAGTTCGACGCGAGCGACGGAGTCGAGGCGGCCCTGGCTCCAGAAGGGGTAATGCTCCGGGCGAAGGTTGAGCGACAGCGCGAAACGACCACCCGGTCCAGCGTCTTGCCCGAGGAATTTCGCCCACTCGGTCGGAAACTCGTGCCGCACGGAGAAGAGCCGCACCGAACCGGCGGCCTTCGCCGACTCGATCAAATCGACGAGGTTGGCTTTGGCACCCTGGCGCAGCAGCTCGCCGCCTTCGCGGGCGGTGTAGCGGAGGTGGAGGATGACGTCGCTGATCGTCTCGTAGTCGAACTGGCACGGTTCGCCCTTGCTGGGATCGGCCGGAAGTTGTAACTGCCACTCGCCGATCACGCCGGAGTGCTCGAACGGTAGGAACCGCTCGTCGCGCAGGTTGGTCTCGAACAGACCGCTGTCGTTTTGACCGGAACTGGTGACGATCGATTGCAGACTGCCGAAGTAGTCGTCGAAGCGTTCGTCGTCGTTCTCTTCGTCGCGGGCGTAGCCGCCGTCGAGGACCTGGCTCGTGCGGATGCTGCTCTTCAAGAGTGTCAGGGTGCAGTTCACCCCAGAATATGGACCGGTCACGCAGGGGATGCTGACGGCCACCGATTTGAGGCGGCGGAAGTAGTGACCGGGGCCGTCGAGGTCGAAGAGCGCCTCGGGGAGTTTCACCGTGCACCGCCCGGTCGCGCGCAACCGGAGGAGGGCCAGGGGATCGACCTGAAGCAGGCTGACGTGCTTGGTCAGCTCGTACTCCCGCCGGTTCAGGTCGAGGTAGGCCATCTCCATCCGCTTGAGATCGAGGAACAATCGTTCGCCCGCCAGCAACCCCTCCTTGCCGTCGAGGTACCCGAACTGGAGGTAACTCAACTGGGAATCGCCCAGCTCGTGCTGGAGGGCGCGTTCGGCCTTCCGGGCGGTGTCGAAGGCGAACTGGAAGCATTGCCCGTAGAGACCCTTGGCCTCGCGCTTCAGCCAGGTGTAGAGCCCCTTGTTGGTCGCCTTCTTCTCGCGCGGTTCGATCTTGTAGCGCCAATCGGGGTTTTTCTCGCCGGACAGGAAGTACTCGATCTCCTCGGCGTGCCTGATCTGCTGCTGGTGGTTGGACCATTCCTTCTGGGCGATCGCCTCGCGAAGTTGGGATGCGCGCAACTGCTTGAAGATCTGGGTGATCTCGCCCGCGGCGAGACTGCTCTGAAACGCCCAATCCTGCTCGCGGCGGGCGTAGGTGGCGATCTTGGCCGCCCGGCCCGCTTCGTAGCTCAGGCGGTCGGCCCAGGCCAGGGCGAGGTCCGCGCCGAACTTGGTGAAGTCGGACAGCTTCTTGCCGCCGATGATCTCGCTGTTGCCGCCGAGACCCCAGAAGTGGAGATCGATGGCGAAATCCGGAATCAGGGCCAGCCCTTGGGCGGCCAGGTTGAGACCCTTGATCACATCCTGGATCGTCCGCGCTTCCTCGGATTTGGCGAGTTCTTCCGCCTCGTGGCTGCTGACGATCTTGCCGCCGGAGTCGCCGAGGTCCTGGGCGATGTCGATCGCGATCTCGCGCGGAGTGACCGCCGGCTCCTCCATTTTGAACGTCGTCTTCAACTTGGCCAGGCCGTCGGTGTCGAGGTCGACCAGTTCGGGGATCGACTTCGCGATCTCCTCGGCCGACCGCCCGAGTTGCCGCTCGTAGTAGGCGTACCGCTGGACCGCCACCGCCAGCGACTGCAACAACCCTTCCCGCGACTTGATCGCTTCCTGGTACTGGGCGTAGCGCACGTGCTCGCCCATCTCGAGGATGACGCGCTCGTGCCGGGCGCGGAGGATCGAGAGCGCTTCGCCGTCTTCCTTCTCCATCGCCGCCAGCAGCCCGCCGCCGAGGGTCTTCACCTCCTGGCAGAGCTCGACCGCCTTTTGCAGGAGCACCTGGAACCGGACCAGGGGCAGGGGCTGCCGGAGCCCGTTGACGATCGCCGAGACGTCGAGACCGGCCGCGGTCGCCCGCGCCAGCATCGCCGGATCGATCGGCGGTTCGAACAGCGCGAGTTGCCGGAAGATGCCCTGGATGTTGAGGCTGTTGCGGATCTTGAAGAGGCGATCGGCGACGGTGTCCCAGTAGGTCAGCAGATTGTCGTTCTGAGGCACGCAGAAGTAGAGCGCCTTGCCGAGACTACGGAGGGTGGTGAGCCGCTCGTTGGCCCCGTCGCCGTCGGCGGGGAAGGGCATCAGGTCGAACGGGATGTCGGCCTCCATGTCCCGAACGACGACCCCGAACTGCTTGAGGTCGCTGCGAAGGTTGTCGTACGTCTGCGGGCGGACCGTGCCCTTTTTCGGCACCGGTTGCGGTCGCGGACCGAGGATGTTGGCGGCCAGGACGTAGAGCATGAGCGCCTCGTCGATCGCTTCGCCGGTGTCCTGGCGGAAGAGGGAGTCGCCCCAGGCGATCAGGTTGTCGAGGTAGGCCATGACCGTCTTGAACATGTAGGCCTGCTGGCGGAAGCGGGCGACGACGTGGGGGCGGAAGGGCGCGTCTTTCCAGGCCTCGATACTGCGGATGGTTTCGTCGCGCAATTGGGGATCGGCCCCGGTGGCCAGGTTGACGAGGATCTCCTCGATCGACTTGACGTCGGTGGTCTGAAAGGGGCGAACCTTCCAGAACCGCTCCGGGGTCGGGCCGTCGCTGTCGTCGGTGGGATCGAACAGGAAGTGGAACCACCGCTGCGCCTCGGCGAAGCGCTGGTTCTTGCTGAGGTGGATGGCGATGGTCAGCGGCACGTGGAAGAAGAGTTCCCAGTTGTAGACGGAATAGGCGCCGCTGTAAGTGAAGTCGAGATCCTTGACGGGGTAGGGGCGTGTGACCAGCGCGGTGGGTAGGTAGGCGCCCGTGAAGAAGTTGTCGTACAGCTCCTTGGGGAGTCGGTCGCTGCCGAGGATGGTGACCGCGGTCCCGTTGGGGATGGTGACCTGGCCGGCGTAGGGCAGCCAGACCGCGGTGCCGGCGGGGATCGTCACCTGGACTCCCTGGTGGTCGGTGATCGTCACCGCGGCGGCGAACGTGACCTTAGTCTCGCCAAGGAGCCCGCCGTCCATCGCTGCCGTCAAGGGCAGATCGGAGCCGTCGAGCGGTGTCCGCTCCAGCCCGTCGTTCAGCAGCACCCGCGTCCCGCCGGGCGCGGTCCCGTTGGCGGCACCGCTGAGGCGCAGGCGCAGTTTGGCGTTGAGGGTCACCGCCGTGCCGTCGGGGTGCGTTCCCTGGACGTCGGCATCCAGGGTGAACGGCGAGGCGGCGGCGATCGCGAGGCTGGTCGGATCTTTGAGGGCGACCTCGACGCTGCCCGGCAACGACGCGCTGCCGGGGGCGTACTCGGTGTCGGCCGCCTGCAAACCGGCGGTGGAGGCGCGCAGGAGGCGCTGGACCAGCGGGGTGACGTACGGATGGAAGTGCGGATAGAGGCGGTAGCTGACGTCGCGCTCCTGCACGACGTAGTGCTTCTTCTCCTTGGTGACGTCGACCCCGCCGCGCTTCTTCGGTTTGTAGACCAGCTCGGCGTCGCCGTAAGTGTGGAATTTGGATTCGTAGTAGACGACGTTCGCCATGACCGTTCCTCCGGCGTCTCGCGCCCGAATGCCGCTCCGCGCGGGTATCAGTTGCCGAAACCGGCGATCGCGAGGGTCGCGACGTGATCGGCCGCCCCCGCGCTGACGCCGGCGGTGCTGACGACGTTGAGGCCACCCGCCGCCATCGTCAGACCGGCGGTTGCGACTGCGGCGCCGTTCCGGGCAACGGCGACGTTGCCGGCGGTGAGACCGCTGCCGGGATGCACGGCCAGCGCCTGACCGCCCGCCGCGATGACGTCGACCGCGTCGCTCGTTGTCACGACGTCGATGTCCGTCACTCCGTGCGGGCCGATCAAGCCTTCCCCGTATTGCAAGAGTGTGAACGAGTTGATGATTACGTCCCCATCGACGGCGGGATTGATCCCGAAGTCGGCCGGATCCCAGACGGGGTCGATCAGTTTGGAGAATGGCCGGTCCGGGAACTGCGGCAGCACCTTGTATTTGTCCCAGATGTCCGGATCGACGACGATGTCGCCGTCCGGTTTCGGCGTCGTGGTAACCCACTCCTGCCACTCCTCGACCGTCCGCTCCTCGACGGTGGGTTCGACGAAGAGGGTGTGGAGGCGGTCCTGGAAGAAGACCGGTTTGACCAGCGCGGCGAGTTCCTTGAGGGAGGTCTCGTCCGCCCCCTCGGCGCCGCCGACGACGATGTCGTTGTCGCACGGCAGGAGCCGATAGTCGCCGGCTTTGGCAAGGATCTTCGGTGTGGCGGGGGTTTTGACCGGTTGCTTGCCGTCTTCGGTCGTGGTCAATGAGGTGAAGGCGACGGCAAGACTGCCGTTGCCGGTGTAACCGTTGGCGCGCTCGCCCTTGGCTTGGAAGGGGTTCTTCGGTTTGTCGGCGTAGGGTTGCGACTCGGGAAGGCTGTTCCGTCCGGCCAGGTAGAACGCCCGGTTGATCGGGCCGCCAAGGTAGACGAAGACACCGGACCCGGCATTTGGCCCCGATTCGGCGGCGACGTGGACGAACACCTGGTCGCGGGCGAACGACGTGAGTCCGGTGACCCTGATCGGCGTCGGGGTGTTGACGCCGGCCGATTCGCGCGTGCTCCACGCGCCGTTGAGGTAGGAACTCCAGTGGAGGTGGGCCTCGACGGTTCGGGTTTCCTGCGTCCTGAGCGCCTTGTTCCGCACTTGCGACATCGTCAGGTCCGCGACGTTCTCCTCCTCCTCCGGTTGAAAGACGATGGAATCGCTCGCGTACTGGTAGGACTGACTCGACTTCGCCGCGACCATGGCGTGGTAGGCGAACGGTCCGTCGTCGGTGGCCTGGGGCCGTTCGATCTGCTCCAGGAAGGTGACCCAGAACAGGTAGAGGCGGTCGCGCCAGATCACCGGCGCCAGGTGGTCGCCTTCGATCTCGGCCGTCACCGGTTCCCACGGCGTCCAGGTCTGGTGGGCGTAGCGGCGGTAGAAGTAGCTGACGGGATCGCCGTAGGTCCGCCCGAAGACGTGCAGGATGCGCAGCGTCGGATCGGCGTTGTCCTCCAGGTGCATGGCGACGATGTTGAGGCGCGCCAGTTGCTCGAGTTTCCGCAGGTAGGTCAGGAACGCGTCC
Organism: Thermomicrobiales bacterium; assembly: GCA_036558305.1. GTDB lineage: Bacteria > Chloroflexota > Chloroflexia > Thermomicrobiales > UBA6265 > DATBFX01. Next base: position 5,598 of record DATBFX010000536.1, read on the forward strand.
TCGACCAGATCGCTCGAAACGTCCCCCTGCAGCAGGTTCCCCTCCAACTCGGTGAAGAGGTAGGTCTTGTCGTCGCGGAACTCGGGTTCCAACCAGTTCTCCGGGAAGAGGAAGATCTTGCGGTTCGCCTCCCAGACCCGGTAGCGCTTCATCCACTCCCACTGCTTGGCGTTGATCGCCGACGGGTGGACGTGCGGTTCGAGATTGAGCAGGCACCGTTGGATGAAAAGCTGGACCGAACCGATCGCCAGGCGAATCCGCGAGGTCTGGACGACGGGCTCCATCCCGGCATCGATCAGGAAGTACTCGTAGAGCTGCTCCAGGCGGGCGAAACCGCGCTGGTGCATGACGTGGGCGACCAGGGCATCGCGCTGCCGCTGGCGCAGTTTGTCGTAGATCGGGCGGGCGACGCGCTGCCAGTCCTCGGCATCGAAGCGGGCCTTGATCGCCTCGCGGAGATCGCGGGCGATCGCGAACCGCTGACCGGGGGTCGCGCCCGGGCCGACGATGCGCGTCCACCGGAGGAGCGAGGCGACCGGGACGCCGAGGCGCTCGACGACCTGGAGCGCTTCCCACAGCCGCTCCAGGGAGAGGTCGCTCCTGTTGGCGGGGTTGAGGTTGAGCGCGGCGGCGACGGCCGAGACCGTCTCCGGCTCGCGCCGCGCCAGGTCGGCGATCAGGGGGTACGCCGCGGCGGGCGCCGCCGCGAAGACGTCGATCAATGCCTCGGTGCCGCCGGCGAGATCGCGCTTGAGACGGGCGTAGCGGGCCAATCGCTCGAATTGCGCGAAGAGCGTTCGGGCTCCCGGCAGCGTGTCGTCGGCGCCGTCGGCGGGGAGTTTGCCCAGCTCGATGATGCCGAAGTCGTCGGGGTGGCCCACGAGGTAGCGCAACTCGCGCTCCGTCAGCGAGAGTGTCTGGATGACCTGCACTACCTTGGCCAGCACGATCAGTGTGCGGGCGGCGCGGTCGACCGTCGATTGGGGGAAAAGGGTCAATTGGGCCAGCGTGTCTTTGGGTAAGGTCTCGCTCTGGACCAGGAGCCGGACGTTGCCCCCGTTCAGTTGCGTCGCGTCCAGCGTGAACCGATACCGCTGACCGGGTTTCAGGTCGACGGTCCGGCCGGGTGCGCCGCCGATCTCCGACACGTCGGCCGGGGCAACACCGGTCAAGACGGGATCGGTTAGGTGCGCGAAGCGAAGTTCGGCCGCGGCGTCCTTCTTGTCGAACGCAATGGAGAAGCGGTAGGCGCCCGGTTGCGGCACCTCCAAGTAGCCGTCGAAGCGGGCGCTGCGCGCCGCGGCCGGACGCAACGGGTTTCCGTCCGCGCCCTTCAATCCCGTGTCGGCGTCGGCGGCGATCTCGTTTTTGATGTCCGCTCCGCCGTTGTCGCGGAACGCGACGTCGAGACCGCGGCTGGTCACGGCGACGAGGGCGTTCAACAATGGCTGATCGAGGCCGAGGAGGCGGGCATCCGTGAGCAGACTCTCGACGAGGGCCGGATCCTCGCCCAACTGCTCGGTCATCGTCTGGACGACGAACTGCCGGATCAGGCGCTGTTGGAGCAACGTCAGGAACGTCGTCGCCAGCCTGACCTGCTTTTGACGCAGCAGGTCCTGGGCGAGGGTTTGATTGAGACTCGACGCCGGCAGCGTCGTGAAGAGCAGGTTGAAGTCGCCGCCGGCCACGGCTGCCTGAAGATGGGTCTCGTAGAACGAGCGCGCCTCTTGCGCGACCTGGCCGAGCAGCGACGCCAGGAGCGGCGAGTTGTGGCGTGCCAGGATGGCCGTGATCTGGGGGGAGAGCGGAACACCCGTCCACTTCAAGGCTTGCACCTTGCCGGCGGCGTCGTAGTCGACCGCGATTGGGGTCCCGGCAAACGCTGCCGGATCAAGACTGTCCTCCGGCTCGACGGCGATCGCCTGCGCTTCGTAGACGATCTCGCCGGTGAGCATCTGCCGGAACGTCTCCGCGTCGCCGGCCGGCATGACCGTGCCGAGCAGGTCCATCCAGCGCTCGCCGGAAAGGATCGTGGGGTCGACGGCCACGAGGTACCAGGCGAAGGCGCGGCCCAGAATCTGGCGCTGGGCTTTCTCGTGCGCCTGCTTCTCCGCGTCTGTCGCGCCCGCGGGGAGCGGGGCGAGGAGCAGATTGAACTCGCTCTTGGAGAAGAATGCGGCGAGGTGCTGGTCGTAGAACTGGTCGATCTGCCGCTGCACGTCGTCGATCAGTGCGGCGAAGAGGGGCGCGGTGGGGTTCTGGGCCTTGAGGGCGGCGCTTTGGGCATCGACCAGGACGCCGAGGTGGAGTGTCTGTCGTTTCTGGTCCTCGTTGTAGAGGATGTCGATCGTAAGATCGCCCATTCCGGACAGATCGAGTTGGGCAGGGTCCAGCTTGTCGGCGGCTTCGACGGGCGCGCGTGACGCCGTGTACTCGATCGAGTGGCTCAGCATGTCGAGGAACGTTTGACCGACGTCGGTGGGCAGCACGTCTTCGAGGTCGTGGCTCAGGATCTCCTGGAGCAGGGCGTCGTCGGGGGTGCCGTCGAGGGTCGGCTTGACCAGCCAGAGGAGTTTCGCCAGCACCTCGGGGCTGGTCAGCCCGGCCGCATGCGGGGAGAACAGCGCGAGGTAGTCGTCCAGCAGCGGTTGCAGCTGCGTGGCAAAGAACCGGCGTTGGTCGTCCTGTGCCTTCGTCAACAGCTCGGCGAAGAGGGCCGCCGGATGCCGCTGCTTGAGCGCGGCGATCGCGTTGTCGAACAACACCCCGCGGACGGTCAGTCGCTGGGTGCCGGCGGCGAAACCGACGGCGCGGATCGCGGGTTCGCCGGCAAAGTCGGCCGGGTTCAGCGCGTCGGCGTCGGCGACCCCGGTTTTGATCGCGGGGAAGTCGGCGGTGCCGTTCAGCATCGCCAGGAAGCGCGCCGCCACGTCGGGCGGCAGGACCAGACCGATCTTCTGGCGGAGCGTCTCCTCGTCGATGGTCCCCGGATCGGCGGGGACGGCGTTCTCGGCGCGGATCGAACCGATGCCGCCGTCGAGGGTGCGGATGAGCGTCAGCGTCGCCGTCGGGTCGGGGCGGTACTTGCCGGTTTCCTCGAATTGGTGGCGCAGCAGGTAGACGAGGTCCTCGACGGTGAAACCGCTCTCCTTTGCCCGCTCCACCAGTTCGACGAAGGCGAGGGTGTGGACGAACGGGTGGTCCTGGTCGAGTTGCGTCACCGGGACTTTCAAGAGCGCCCGCACCGGGTCGAGACCGGAGAGTTGCTTCAACGCGATCAGGTCGTCGACCGCGAGGCTCAGCCCCTTCGCGAGCAGTCCGTAGCGATAGAGCAGCGAGACGTTCTCCAGCGACAGTGGCGCGGTCGCGACGTCCAGCCCCGCGTCGGTCAGGATGCCGGCGATCTCGCCGGCGGTGAGCCGGAGCGCGCCCTGGAGGGCAGGCAGGTGGCCCTTGATCAGCGAGAAATCGCGGCCCTGCGCCTGGACGTCGTCGAGGAGCGGAGGCAGCGCGGTCGAGGGCGAGAGCGCCTTCAGCGCGTCCTTGTCGGCGTCGGAGAGGACGCCGCGGAACCGGAGGTACTGGACGAGCAACCGCGGGTCGTACTCGACCTCGATCCGGTCGTCGGCGAAGGCGGCCGGATCGATCGCGTTGTCGGGGGCGACGTTCTCGAGACTCGCCTCGAAGATCCGCGCCGCCGCTTTGGCCGCGATGCCCACCGGCGAGAGGTAGTTCCCGAGGGGGTCGTCGAACACGGCGTCGCTCTTGAGGACGCTGGGGGTGAGGAAGAGTTGGGCGTAGAGAGGCTTCTTGCCGGTGGTGACGATCGGCGCCCAGAGCGAGAGGAGTTTGAGGCGGCTCTGTTTGCCGACGCGCACCGCCGCGTCGAGTTTCTTCAGGTGGGCCAGGTGGAAGAGGGCGGTGCGGAGCGGCGACTGGTCGAGGTTGTCGGTGGTGAACGGCGCGTTTTCCGGCACGAAGACCTGGAGCGCGCGGTCGGTCTCCTCGATCGTCCACCCGAGTTTGCGCCAGAGTCGGACGAAGTGGTTGATCTTGAGGAAGGCGATGCCGTCGGCCGGGTTGCCGCCGGCGTAGCGGAGCGTCGTCTGATCGAAGTTGCAGCCGGTGTCGGGATCGGCCAGCAGAAGGATGCCGTCGAAGGCTTTGGCCGCCAATTGCTTCGTCAGCCAGTCCTTGACGTCGATACCGGAGTCGGCGTGTTCATTCGTGGCCGCGTCGAGCCGGTCTTCCAGTTCCGGCACCTCGCTCATGACCGGCCACTTCTTGTCCGCCGTGACTTCGTCCCAGAGTTTTTGGCCGGCGGCGTCGAGTTCCTCGCGCGCCTTGCCGGCGACGACCGCGTGGGCGTCGTAGTAGGACTTGTTCGCGTCGTAGAACACCACGTCCTGGATCGAGACGCCGATTTTGTAGAGCAGGGCGAGTTTGACGAGATCGGGGTTGACGAAACCCGTCTGGACGATCTCGGTCAACTCCTTGTAGGTCACCCCCAGTCGCCGGGAGAGGGTCTTGGCCGATGCCAGTATCTCCGGTGCGGCGACGACGAGGAGATCGCCCGCGACCGGCGGGGTGTCCCAGGTGCCGACGAAGGTGATGACGGTCTGACCGGCGACGGGCGCGTCGGGGAGGCCGATCTCCCGAATCTCCAGCAACTTCGGGCTGAGCGCGTTGGCGCTGACGTCGAGGTAAGTGCACGTGGTCCCTTCGTTCAGCGCGGCGGCATCCGCGTTGGCGATCGTGAGCGTCGCGTTTTCGACGTTGGTCGGGTTGGCGATGACCGGCCGTCGTGGTGAATACCCGTAGAGTTCGAACCAGCGGCGGTCGGCGAGCGGATCGGGATCGGTGAAGATGGCGTATTCGCGGGGCGAGAGGCCGAGGGACTCGACGAAGACGGCGGCACGGTCGAAGGTTTGGCCGGCGGCGAAGAGGGCGTCGCCCGGTCGCAGCGTCTCCAGCAACTCGTCGAGCGGTGTTTCGAAGTACTCGCAGAAACGGCGCACCGTTTCGAGCCAGAGATCGAACGGCAACCCGAGCGGATAGAGCGCCTTTTCCAGGGCGGCGTAGGCGTCGGCGGTGATGTGCTGCGGTTCGGCCAGCAGCTCCTCGGTGGTGGCGTCGCCGGTATCGTAGGCGACCTCCTTCGACAACGCCTTGTGGGCGACGAAGTACTCGAGGATCTCGTTGACGACGTCGATGTAGGGCAGGGCGGTCAGGGTGTTCTCGCAGGTGAGCGGAATGTGGGGGATGTCCGGGCGCCGTTCGATCAGGGCGTCGTAGGCCTTCTTGTAGCGGGTGAGGTAGTCCTCGCCGCGGTCCTTTTGCCAGTGGTCCAGGAAGTTCTGCCAGACGACCTGTTCGGGATCGACGAATTGCAGGATGTCGACCAGGTAGGCGGCGGGGCTGAGGACGGACTGGCAGTGCTCGCACTCGCAGTAGTCGAGCGAGCCGAAGAGCGACTCCAACGTCGGGTACTGCTTGATCAGGTCGGTTTTGAGCGACTCCCGCGCTGCGGGCGGGGCGGAGATGGCGTAGACCTGCGCCTCGCTGTCGAGTTTCTGGGCGATCGAGAAGAGGTTGTAGGTCACCGCGCTGACCTGCTGCGCCTTGCGGTAGATGAGTCTGGCTTCGTCTTCCGAGGCGAATTTGTCGCCGTAGGCGGTCCAGAAATCTTCCCAGGAGAGGGCGACCACGTCGTGGGCCGACTTGAGACCGAGTTTCATCAGGATCGGGATGGTCTCGTTGCTGGGGGTGATCTGGTAGACGCGGTGCACCGTCTTGGCGCCCTCGATGGCGCCGACGAGTTGGCTATCGTCGATGATGGAGATCGTATCGGGGTGCTTCTTGACGAAGGCGTCGACCTGGGTCACGCCGAGCTTGAAACCCGCGGCGGCGGCCCCCTTCAAGAACGTCGCCGTCGGCTGTTTCGCCGTTCCCAGGTCGTACGGGTCGGGGTCGCCCGCGAGGCTCGGGTGACCGGCGTCGTCCGTCTCGATCATGCGGGCGACGGTCTGGGTGGGATAGCTGCGGCGGACCTTGCGCGCCATGTCTTCGGTGTAGGCGTTGAGCCGGTCGGCGAGGGTCTCGCCGGCGAAGGCGGGCGGGATCGCGTCGGCCAGCTTTTTCTGGTCCGCCTCGGACAGTTGCTCGATCGGCGTGGCGGCGTCGACACCGGCCGCGGCGCGGACCTCGGTCTCCCAGGCGCCGGGCTTGTAGAAGTCCTGGCCGGCCAGGTCCGCCGGGTCGCCGATCTTCCTGGTCTCCTGGAGGTGGGCGGTCACCTGGGCGCTGTTGCCGGCCAGGAAGGCGAGTTTGCCCTGGAGTTGCAGGCGCTGGATTTGACCTTCGTCGAGGACCTTCTGGTCGCGGGCGAGTTGCCAGAGGTCGCTCCGCGGCGGGCGATCGAGGACGAGGGAGGCGAAGTCCTCGCGCGTTTTCTCGTCGCTCCATTGGTGCTGATCCAGCAACTGCTGGTACGTCGACTGTGCGCCCGGGATGGTCACCGCCAGTCGGGTCTTGAGGGAGAAGGTCTTGAAGTTCGATTTGACCGCCGCCACGTCGTCGTCGTTCAGATCGACGATGCCCGCCTGGCGGACCTTGTCCAGCGCTTGATCGACGACCTTCTCGTTGACCTGTGCCAACCGATCCTTGTCCCTCGGCAGTCCGGCCCGGAACAGGGCATAGAGCGCTTTCGAGTTCAGACCGACCTCGGGATCGGCGGCCACCTGTTCGGCGTTCGCGACCAGCGCGATCAGACGGGCGTCCCAGCCGGTGGCCCGGTGCAAGACGGTCAGGTCCCGGCGCGGGGCGGCTTGATCGCCGTTTCTCGCGTCCCCGCGCTGCGCCTTTTCTTCGGCGGTCCTCAGTTTCGCCAACTCGCCGACGAGCGGCGCCAGGTCGTCGGTCAACCGCGTGTATTCCGGTGCCGGCGTTTGCCGGGAGGAAGGGATGATCAGGTTGACCGCCGTTCGGGGCGCGTCGCCCAGATCCTGGAGCGGCTTGGCGAGGAGTGTCTTGCCGTCGGCGCCGACGACGCGCAGTTCCAGATTGGCCGATCGGCCGTTATCGCCGTAGGCTATCGAGTAGAGGCCGCCGTCGCCGGACGCGGTGGCGTTCAGTTGGGTGCTCGTGCCACCGAACTGGCGGCGGTGGAGTTGCACCCCGAGCGCGTCGGCGGGGCGACCGTCCGCGAAGACGATGCGGCCCTCGATCCGGCGCTGCGTCGGCGGCAATTCGACGATGGGCACCTCGAGGTCGATGGTCAGCACCGGGGCCGCGTTCGAGACGACGTCCGAAGACGCCAGGGTGCGGCCGTCGCCGGTCGTCGCCGAGACGCTGAGATTGATCGACTCGGTGTCCGGCAGCGGTTCGTAGCGGATGGTGTATCGACCCTCGGCGTCGGCGACGTTGTCGCCCAGGCGGTACTCGTCGCGGCCGAAGTGGTGGATGGCGCGGACGAGGGCGCCCGCGAAGGCGAGACCGTCGGCGCGGCGGACCTGACCGCTGACGACGTACGACCGCTCGGCCGCCGGTCGCTCGTCGTCGAGCGCGCCGGCTTTCCGCAAGATGTCGTTGATCGCCTTCGCCGTGACCTCGTCGACCAAACCGGATTCCTCCGGTTGCAGCCGATGCTCTACCTGGAACTGCTTGACGGTTTCCGCGGTGAAGTCGCCGTAGACCTGTTTCCGTTGGTCGTTCTGCACGCCGCGGGAGAGTTCTTTCCGCCGGTCCGGGTCGTCCGGCAGGATGAGCGCGCGGTCGAAGAGGAACAAGAGGGCGGTCTGCAGGTCGCCGACGTCGGAGCCCTGCATTCCTGGTCGCAATGGGGAGATGACTGGGTTCATCGGCTTCCTCCTCGCTGTGCTCGGAAGACCAGGTCTGTCCTCAGCACGGTTTCTCCTTCCTGGTTACCGCCCATTCGGCGTGAGGGCGCCCGCGGAGACCGCATCAGAAGTACGGGACACCGTACAGTTTGTAGATCTCGCGCTCCATCTGTTGAACCGCACTGTTGAGCGGTTTGACGACGTTGTTCTGGACGGGCGCGTATTCGACCTGTGCCGGCTCATGGGAAAGGAGCCAATCGAGCCTTTCGTACCTCTTCGTGATCGATTTGCCGTAGCTCAGGTCGTGCTTGACGTCTTCGATTTTCTTCTCGGGCCCTTGATTGTAGCGAGCACCGATGACCTCGACGTCGCTCAACGTCAGTTGCTTTGCGGTCTTCCCCTTGAAGTCGACGTCTCTCAAGTCGCTCAGATGTTTTGCCGCGATGAAGACTGCCTGGACAGGATCTTTGAGAGAGTCGACGATCGCGTCTCGTTGACCGGAACTCAGGTTCTTCGGGTCATAGCCGAGCGATTCGGCTGCCCGCCTGACTTGCACGGCGAACTGACCGAGCGATGTCTTGTCTGGATCCTCCGTGAAAGGGACATAGGTGCGCGCCCAGTGGACAGCCGGTTTGATGGGATCCTTCCCCCCAATTTCCGTGTACGCGACCCCTGCCAACAGTTGCTCAGGGATGTCGAACTTCGCTGCGGCTGCCTTGATCACCTCTCTCCGCTCATAGACGAATCGCTCTTTGAACTTGGTGAGGAATTCGGGATCGGTCTTCCACTTGGCCACGTCGGTGAAGCCGAACTTCATGTCCTCAACCTTGAACTTTGAAGATTGGCCCTGGATGTCCAGATGCAGAGACGTCAGTTGCGGCGGCGGCGACGCCAATCCAAGAGAAGCTCCCAGATTGGCGATGGCCGTCTGCGTCTGTCTCGCCTTGACCCACGGCCCATAGAAGGCCCCCTGCCTTCCCGTCGGATCTGCCTTGGTTATCGGGTTGCCCTGGACATAGACAAAGAGATTTGGCCCGTCGTCCAAGCCACTCGGATCGCAACTCGTCCACCTGCCGAGCCAGGGCGCGTAGTACCTCGCACTGTGGTAGCCGAACCCGGTCTCCTCGTCGCGCTCCTTGGTCGTGTAGCGGTAGCGCTTCAAGTTGAGTTCGGCCGCGTCGCGTCCGACCTGGAAGGAGGTGGTGCCGTACGGGTGGTATTCCTCCAGCGTGATCAGGGCACCGTTGTCCGCCAGTTCCGCGGCGGCGGAGCCGAGGTGGTTGCCGAGTTGGTACCGCTGAAATGGGGTGGGGTTGGCGACCGCGGCACCGTTCTGGATCGTCAAGGTCTCGACCAGCGCGATGCGCCGCGTGTCGTCGGTCACGTGCAGCGTTTCGCGTTGGAGGTTCACGGCACCGGCGGCATAGTCGCGGAAGATGTCGACATCGCCGAGATAGAGGCGTTCGTTCTGGAGCGTGCCGCCCTGCGACTCGACGACCTTGCGCACCCGCTGGCCGGCCGCGTCGTAGACGTAGTAGGCCGTCCCGCCGCCGCCGAGGTCCACCTGTTGCAAGCGGTCGTCGTAGTCCCAGACCATCGTCATCAGGTTGATGGCGGTGACGCAACCGTCGGCGTCGACGCCGTTGGCGTCGAGATAGGTGTAGGTCTCGGTGTTGTTGACGCCGTTGCCGACGATGGTCCTGGTCAGTCGATTGCTGTGTCTGGCCGGTTCGAGGAGACTCGCCTCCTCGTAGTCGAAGTGGCGGGTCCAACTGCCGCCGCCGGCGATGTGGCGAAGCTCGTGGAGATTGCCGGCGGCGTCGTAGTCGTACTGCTCGGTGTAGGTGCGGAGCGCCTGCAAATCGTTCGGGTGGACGCTCGCGCCGGCGAAGGGGAAGTCGCGGCGGTTACCGTTCGCCGGGTTGAAGTCGAACGCGGTTTGACCGATGTGTTCCCGTCCCGTGGCTTCGAGGAGCCGGTAGAGCGGGTCGTAGGTGTAGCCGTTGACCGGGAGGACTTGCTGGTTGCCGTGGATGACGGTTTTGGGTGCCGCGTCCTCGATCCGCGTGATGTTGCCGACCGGATCGGAGAAGTAGCTCAGGTCCTGGACGACGGCGGCGTCCGCGAAGACCTGCGATGCGGTGGCGTCGGCGGTGGCGGGCCGGGTCGTCCGCATCTTCGTCAGGCGGAAGGTCGACGGGTCGTAGGCGTAGGTCGTCCGGGCGCCGTTCTGGTAGGAGATCCGTTGGCGTTGCCCCTTGGCGTCGTAGTCGATGTTGGTGACGAAGGGGATGGCGGCCGCCGCACCGCGGAGGTTGACGTCCACCGCGTTCAGCAGGTTGGCCTCGTTGAAGGTCGGACGGTAGGTGCTGCCGTCGGGCGAGGTCACGGTTACCGGGCGGTTGAGCGCGTCGTATTCGGTGCGCGTGGTGTGGGTGCCTGGAGCGAGCACGGCGGCGAGGGCGGTTTCCAGCGCGGCAGGGTCGATCTTCGCCGAAGGGTCGGTTGGAAGGGCGACGTGGTCGAGGTCGACGGCAGTCCAATCCGCTGTCTGCTTGTAGTCGCCGGCGATCCGGCGGGACGTTTGGCCGAGGTTGCCTTTGAAGTCCCATTCATCGTTGAAGAGGGCGCCCGCGCCGTCGAGGTGGAGAAAGAGTTTGCCGCGCAGGCCGTGTTGTTCGGCGGCCGGATGCTGCTCGCCGTAGACCAGGCGCTCGGTCAAGAACTCCAGGGCCGGCGTGGCCGGAGTGATGCCCGAAACGAGGGTGCGGCGGGGACGGCGGAGGGCGTCGTAGTCGGTGCGGACGTCGTAGCCGCGGCTGTTCAAGCGGCGGATCGGTTTGCCGGTGACATCGTTCAGCGTCCAACGGCGGCCGGATTCCATACTCGACTGGTGGATGCGGTTGCCGAGCAGGTCGTAGTCGTAGCGCATCACGACGCGTTCGTGGGTGCCGTCGTTCTCGAAGACGGTGTCGCGCACCTCGCGCTGGTTCCCTTCGACGTCCAGGAAGGTGCGGGTCGGGAAAAGGATCGGCGCGTCGCCCGTGCCAAAACCGTTGTGGGCGAATGCCAGGAACTGGCGACCCAGGCTGTCGAAGTGGACCGTGGCCGGGGTGTTGGCGTGGAGCGCGGCCTTGGCTGCCGCGTCTTGTTCCTGGGCTCCGAGCGCTCCCACCGCGCGCTGCTGATGCCAGGTCTGCCAGGACTCGGGTTGCGTCGCGAAATAACCCGCGACGAAGCCCTCGATGTCCGGATCGGTGCGGGGATCGCCGGTCTCGGCCAGCCGGGCGGCGACGGTGTCGTTGGTGTCGAAGGCGGTCCGGTGCCACGGACCGAAGACGACCTTTTCGTAGGTGTGGTTGGGGTGAAGGGTGGCGATGAGGCGTTCGGCCGGGTCGTAGAAGAGGATCGGACTGACGCCGGCGATGGCGGCGAATTCGAAGTGGTGGGTCGGGCTGAAGAACGGCTCGTACCGGCGGACCGGTTTCCCCTTGTTGTTGAAAACGGTCCAGCCGCTGCCGACCCAGCGCGGGTCGACGTCCGACCCGCCGGGGACGAGCGGACCCGGTTCGGCCGGAATCTTCTTCTGGATCTCCCGAGAGAAGCCGTCGGAGTAGGAGAAGGTGGTGTGGATCCTGAGTCCGTGCGGTGGCAGCGGATCGCTGCGGTGCGTCTCCCGCGCCAGGGTGGCGGAGCAGGCCGGGTGCCACTGGCTGGGATCGTCGGGATGGTCCTGGCTCGTCCGGGCGAACCGGTCGAGGTCGTAGACGAGGCGGGTGGTGGCGTCCTTGAGCAGATCGGGCGCGAGCGGCCGGGGATCGGTGGCGCCGAGGAACGCCTCGACCTGCGCCGGTGTCAGGTCGGCTTCGAACCCGGCGAGGGAGTCTCCCACCGAGTCGTCCACCCCCTTGACGACGGTGCCGGCGACCATTCCAAGCGCGTCGAATTCGAGTTCGGTTCGGTTGCGGTTGGGGTCGCTGACCAAGGCGGGTTGGAGGACGCGGTAGTCGATGCCCCAGGCGGTCACGCTGCCGGCGGCGTCGCGGAGGCCGGCGGTCGTCTGGTTGCCGAGCGGGTCGCGCGTGGCGGCGGGCATCAGCTCGTGGGGATCGTAGGTAACGGTGGTCGTCTGGCCGAAGGGATCGCGGTAGCGTTTCGGTAAGAAGAAGTGCGCGCGGGCTTCGGTCTGTTCTGCCGCCGCGTCGTGGGCGGTGTCCGACGAGAGATGAACCCGGCCGCCGGGAATCCACCAGTGACCCGCGGGGTCGGACTCAGGGAAGACGCCGAGCGCGACGAGATCCTCGCCGCGGAGGTAACCGCCCTGGTCGCCGTCCGTGCCGCCGAGGAGGCCGTCGAGATCCGCAAAGAGCGGTTGGCCATCGCGCTGGTAGACCTTGGCCAGCAGACCCGGTGTGAACGCCAGTTTGTACGTCTCTCCCGTGAGGGCGAGCGAGCCGGTTTCCCCTAGCCGGAGGAGGGCGTCGGGATCGTTGGCGGCGACACCGAAGTCGTCGGGGCGGTAGACGGTACGGACCTGCTCGATCAGGCGCCGTTGCTTGCCGCCGGTCGGTTCGTCCTCGTAGTTGACCTCACCGTCGAAGATATGGATCAGCCCGTCGACGTTGGGGTCGTCGGGCAACCGCACGAAGTCGCTCCACTGGAAGCGTCCGGCGTCACCCGTCGGTTCGTAACCGGTCAACTCGTAGGTGCGCGTCTCGGCGGGTATCGGCGCGCGGTAGGCGTCGGCGGTCGCGATGGGGCTGGTCCACAGGTTCTCGGTATAGGTGACGAGGCGTCGGGACTGGACCGCCCGATCGTCCGCGGTCAGGAGCGGATCGGGTTGGCGGCGGCCGTAGCCGACGTTGGCTTCCTTGAGGACGTTGCCGAAACTGTCAACCTCCAGGGTGAGGACGTGGCCGATGCGGGGGTCCTCGGGGTTGCGCTCGTAGTGGTGGGTGATCGCTTCGAAGGGATGGGTGAAGAAGACGGCGTGGCGGTTGACGCCGCGCGTTTGCACCACCTCGATCGCGAAGTTCTGCTCGGTGACGATGTAGGGGTGGCCGTACGGGTATTGGTCGGTGGCCGTGCCATCGAGCGCGTAGACCTCGTGTCGCAGCATCGCGCCTTTAAGGGCGCGGCAGGCCTCCCGCTCCTCCTCGGTGGTCAGATCGGCGGGGAGGAGGGTATCGGCGAGGAGGCGCCGGGCGGCTTCCGCGTCGTCGCCGCGCCAGGCCGGTTCGCGGTAGTACTCGTCCAGCGCGTGACCGGGCGCTCGCCCGGCGAAGAAGTCGGAGACGTGCTCCCGTCCCAGGTAGACGCCGGTGTGGTACCAGGTCCTGGTGTAGACGGGCGGGACGTGGGATTCGGGCGCGACGTTGTCGGCGCCGCCGAGCGCCTCCAGGAATTCGGTGTCCCACTGCTCGACCAGGCCAAAGCCGCGGAACTCGCGCTCGACGCCGTCGAAATACCCGTGGTGGTAGGCGTGACGGGTCGTGAACCGGTTGCGACTGACCCGATCGAAGGTCTCTACCCGCTCGACGACGTGGACGGGGAAGGGCAACTTCGTGATCCAGGGGGTGCCGGCCGCCTTGTCTGCGAGGGAGAAGTGGGTGGACGAGCGGTAGGCGATCCGGGTCTCCGCGCCCAGGTTGTTGCGGATGCCGGTCAGGAGGTGCGGTTTCTGGCCGCCCATCAGATCGACGTAGCGCACCGGTCGCCGCGCGTCGCCGGGCAAGGGCGAGGACCAGACCAGGCAGGCGGTGCCGTTGGCGAGGAGGTCGGTCGCCGTGACCGTCGTGAGGTTGTCCGTGGACGGCAACTGGGAAAGGAGGCGAGGCTGACTCCAGCGGTTGCCGGAAAGATTGAAGTAGAGACGGATGCCGTCGGTGCCGAGGTAGACGATGTCGGTGACACCGGAACCGTCGATGTCGGTGAGTCGGACGCGCTGCTGACTGAACTGGTCGGGGCGGTCGAACATGGGCGCGTCGTCCATCGCGACCTTGGGCCCGAAGCTGCCGTAGCCGAGATTGGGCCAGTAGCAGATTTCCCCGTTGCGGATGCGCACCAGATCGCTCAGGCCGTCGCCGCTCATGTCGGCCAGGTAGACGGATTGCGAGCCATCGGCAAAGACCAGGTGCGGGCCGCGCTCCTCCTCCGCCGGCTTCGCGGTGCGACGGGCCGGCCCGAAACCGTCTTCCGCCAGCGATGGGTACCAGGTGAAACCCCGATCCTCGGCGATCATCACGTCGGCGTGACCGTCTCCGCTCAGGTCCACGAAACGCAGGTTGGGGTCGTCCCAGGCGATGGTGGGAAGGGAGGCGAAAGGAGTGAACGGAGACCAGCCGGCGTCGTCGGTGCGCTCGGAGAAACCCGGCGTGGGCCCGGCGAAGTCGACCAGATCGAGACG
>DATBFX010000537.1:0-1649 GCA_036558305.1 Thermomicrobiales bacterium
GTAGATGCCAGAGACCAACGGGTTCGTGTCCGAGAGTTGGCGGGCGGCCTGGTCGTCCAGCGTGAGCGTGATGCCGTCGGCCGGATACGACGTCTTGTTGGTCGCCCTCGAGCCGACCGCCGAGCCGACGTCGGACATGACAAGCGCCGTCTGGCCCGTCGGGCTCTGGAGGATCACGTCCATGTCGTCGGGGAAGGTGTGGCTGATCCCGGTGAGGCGGACGTTGACGTCGGTGATCGTCCCCTGTAGGCCCGAGACGTTGATCTGCGCGGGCGTGTCGGGTGTGGGTGCCCCGACAAGCGGGATCGGGATCGCGCTCGTGCTCCGGAAGGCGGGCTGGTCGAGGCCTGTGGTGATGCGCCCGACGCTGTTCTCGCTGCCCTCGCTGAACCACATGTTCCCGTCGGCCCCCGCGGTGATGAAGAAGGGAGAGCCGTTCTGCGTGGGGAACTCCCCGGTGACCACGCCCGACGTCGTCATCCGCGCGACCTTGCCCGCGCCGGACTCGGCGATCCAGAGGTTTCCGTCGGGACCCGCCGCGATTCCCCACGGGTGGGAGCCGGCGGTGGGGATGGCGAACTCGTCGATCGTCGGGGAGCCGCCGAAGGTCGAGGGCGGGATCAGCCTGCCCACCTTCCCGGCGTCGAACTCCGAGAACCAGATGTTGCCATCGGGCCCCAGCGCGATGCCCGTGGGGTGGGCACCGCTGCTCAGGCCGGTGTATTCGGTGAGCAGCGCCCCCTCACCGCCGGCGGTGAAGACGGGGGTCAGGCGCGCGATCTTGTTCGTGCTGAACTCGGCCACCCAGAGGCCCTCGCTGGGGTTGCTGCTCGTGTCAGTCGGGCCGGCGGCGATCGCCTGGGGGTCCGAGTTAGCCGTCAGATTGAACACACCCTGGAAGATCGGGCCGCCACTCTCTCGAGCAAGGTTGGGGTCGACCCGCGGGGTCGCAAGCCCGACGTTGTCGTTAGCCGTTGACACCGCGTCGCCCGGGTCCGTGATCCAGATGTTCCCGTCGGGACCGGTCGCCGGGACGTACGGCGAGAACCGAGCCGAAAGGGCGCCGCCGAGGTACGTGTTGCGAATCACACCGGTCGCCGGGATGATCCCGCCGACCGAGTTGTAGTCGTCGGTGCGCCCGTAGTAGAGGTTTCCATCGGAGCCGTTGGTCAGGCCGGCGATCTGGAAGAGATCTGCCGACGGGATCTCGCTGGTGATCTGGTTGAAGGGGTTGATGGAGCCGGCGGTGTCGGTGCCCTGGTCGGCGAACCAGACCTTGCCGTCCGAGGCCGCGGTGATCCCGACGAGCCGCGCCCCCTCGGGGATGCCCGAGCTGAACTCGGTCACGGTCGGGGTCGCGGCGGGTGCGGATCCTGCGAAGGCGCAGAGGCCCGCGATGGCCGTCACGGCAACCGCAGTGAGGCGTGTCCGGCGCCGCGGCACTACTTGTGCTTCTTCTTCTTGCACTTCTTCTTCTTGGCCGCGGAGGCCGAGCGCTTCTTCTTCCCCTTCTTCTTGCACTTCTTCTTCTTGCCGGTCGCCGTGCTCGCCGGCGGCTGCGGGCTCGGTGACGGCTGGGTGCCGGGTGGCGGCTGCGAGACCGTTTGCGGCTCGCCAAACTTCTGCACCCGGCGGTTGAGCGTGTCGGA
>DATBFX010000538.1:0-7603 GCA_036558305.1 Thermomicrobiales bacterium
TGATGGGTACCGGTATGACCGTGATGATCGGATAAGATGCTCCCCGTTCCCCCGACGTCGGGGGAACGGTGCTGGGGGATAGGGGGCGGTAATGGATGGACGCGACGGTACGATCCGCGACGACCGGCTCGATTTTGTCGGGCGCGGTTGGGTGTTCCCGGTTGAGCTCGATCTCCGCGGTCGGGTCGCGCTGACCTCCGGCTTCGAGTCGATCGAGCGGTCGATCCGGCTCATCCTCCAGACGGCGCGGGGCGAGCGGGTGATGCGGCCGCAGTTCGGCAGCGATCTCCATCGCCTCGTCTTCGCCGAGAACAACGCGACCAGCGCCGGCTTGGCCGACTTCTACGTTCGCCAGGCGCTCGCGAGATGGGAGCCCAGAATCGACGTGGAAAACGTCACCGTCTCCTGGTCCGAAGCCGATCGCGGCGCGATGGCGCTGAACATCCTCTACCGCATCAAGGCGACCAACGATCGCCGCAATCTCGTCTTCCCGTTCTACGCGATTCCGGAGGAGGAGTAGCGAGCTTCGAGCTTCGGGCTTGGGAGTGCGTGATGTCGGAGAATGGTCGCGGTATTCAGCGGTTTGAGGATTTGGTTGCGTGGCAGCGCGCGCGCGATCTGACGCGGCTGGTGTCTTGGTTGACGCAACAGGAACCGCTGAGTCATCGCTGGCGATTCTGTGAGCAGTTTCAGGCCGCTGCCTTATCGGTCATGAACAACGTGGCCGAGAGTTTCGCGCGCAACCGGCGGGCGGAGTCCTCGCAGTTTCTGACGATCGCCAAGGGCTCATGCGGGGAAGTCCGATCCATGATCTACGTCGCCCTCGACGCCGGCTACATCGATTGGGCGACCTTTGAGCACCTGCTGAATGCGACGGATGAACTCGCACGCATCCTCGCCGGTCTGCGCGCAACAGTCGACCGACAACGGAAGGCGGAGCGACGACATCCAAGAAGTCCCCGAGGGCAGACCCGACCGATGCCGACCACGTCCAAGCTCGCAGCTCGCAGCTCGAAGCTCGCACCTAGGAGCTAACGAATATGGCACTCCTAACGCTCGCTCCCAATCTCGACGATCGGACGTTCCAGGACATCGTGGACGAGGCGAAGCGGCTCATTCCGCGGTATTGCCCGGAGTGGACCGACCACAACGTCAGCGATCCCGGCGTCGCGATGATCGAGCTTTTTGCCTGGATGACGGAGTCGATGATCTACCGGCTCAACCAGGTGCCGGAGAAGACGCACATCACCTTCCTCGACATGGTCGGGATCCGGCTGTTGCCGGCGCAGGCGGCGGTCGCCGATTTGACGTTCCGGCTGTCCGCGCCGCAACCGACACCGATCCGCATCCCGCGCGGGACCGAGGTAGCGACGGTTCGGACCCCGGATTGGGAAGCGGTCACGTTCTCCACGACGGAGACGTTGGAACTGGAACCGCCCAATCTGATCTCGCTCTTGACGTCGCCGGACGGTCAGCGGTTCACGGAGCGGCGTGATCGGTTGATCGGGGAGGGGTTGGCGTTCGAGGCGTTCGAGCACGAACCGAAACCGGGCAACGCCTGGTACCTCGGCTTTGCCGGGAACCTCAGCCGGCACATGGTCCGGTTGCGCCTCCAGGCCGATCAAGGGACGGGGCCGAATCCCGAGGATACCCCGCTGGTGTGGGAAGCCTGGCTCGGAGAGGACGCGGGCTGGCAGGCGGTCGAGGTCGAGGTCGATACGACGAAGGGGTTGCTGCGCGGTGGTCTGATCGAGCTTCACCTGCCGCCGGGGTTGCTGGGGGCGACGCTCGGCGACAAGCGGGCGCGATCGTGGTTGCGGGCCCGCATCGTCCCGGCCCGGCCCGGTCAGTTCCCGTACGACCTGACGCCGCGTATCCTCGGCGTGGCCGCCGAGACGATCGGCGGCACGGCGGCGGCCCGGCACGCCGAGCGCATCCGCGGCGAATCGATCGGGTTCAGCGACGGCAAACCGAGCCAGAGTTTCACCCTCAACCGGGCGCCGATCCTGCCCCGCCGCGAAGGCGAATACCTGGAGATGGCGGACGCCAACGGGGTCTGGTCGCCGTGGGAAGAGCGGCCGAACTTCGCCGAGTCCGGTCCCGACGACCGGCACTACACGCTCGACGACGCCACCGGGACGATCGCGCTCGGACCGGCGGTCCGCGCGCCGGACGGCTCGCTTCGCCAACACGGGGCGATCCCGCCGGAGGGGACGCCGCTCCGCTTCAGCGGTTACCACACCGGAGGCGGGACGGCGGGGAACCTCGGTCCGCATCGCCTCATCGTCTTGAAGTCGTCGCTGTCCTACGTCGCGTCGGTAACCAACCGCTTGCCGGCGACCGGCGGCGCCGACGTCGAGTCGCTTGAGCACGCCAAGATGCGGGCCGGTGCGTTCTTGCGGACGCGCGACCGCGCGGTGACCGCGGCGGACTACGAATCGCTGGCGCAGCAGGCATCGACCGCGGTCGCGCGGGCGCGCTGTCTCGATCCGTCCGATTTCCCAGCCGGGTCCGGGCGGAACGCGCCGAAGCAAGGGACGGTCGCCGTCGCGATCCTGCCGAGCGTCGCCAACCCCGAGCGGGCGCTCGAACCGGACGAGTTGAAACCGCCGGCCGAGTTGATCGAGACGGTTCGCGCCTTCCTCGACGAGCGGCGCCTCATCACGACGGTGGTCGACGTCCGCCCCGCCCGGTGCCTGCGCGTGGCCGTGCGGGCCAGCGTCGATTGCCTGGTCCCCGGTCAGACCGAGCACGTCCGGTTTCAGGTCGAGCAGGCGCTGTACCGGCTGCTCAACCCGTTCGTCGGCGGACCCGACGGGCGGGGTGGTTGGCCGTTCGGGCGCGATCTGTCGATCTACGACGTCCACGCCGCGATCCAACGCGTGCCGGGGATCGAGCTCGTTTCCGATGTCCGCCTGAGTCTGGTCGACGACCGCGACCGGGTGCGGGACGCCGGAACGCGGGTCAACGTGCCGCCGGATACCTTGATCGCCTCGGCCCAGCACACGGTGACGGTGGGGGGGCGGCGGCGATGATTCATGCGCGAGCATGCCGACGACCGCGGGTGCAGGTGTTGGACGATCCGCACGTCGCCGCCCGGGGTTTAAACCCCGGGCTTACCCAGATAAGCCCTCTGAAGAGGGCTGTCTTCGCTCGCCTGCTTGACCAGGCTTATGGGGATGAGTCCGGGGTTTGAACCCCGGGCGGACGGCGGCGCGATCGCCGATGGAGTCGCCAAGGTGCTGGAAGTCGTTCAATTACCGGTGTCCACCAACGGCCGCGTCGACGTCGGCTACACGCCGGAGTGGATGGCGCTGCGGAGTCGGCTCCTGCACTACCTGCCGGGCATTTTCTCGGACGGGGAGGAGTCGTCGTTCCTGGCGCGGTATCTGTTGATCTTCGAGACGATCTTCGATTCGGTCGATCTGACGATCGGGCAGTTGCCGGCCTTCTTCGCGGCCGATTCGGCACCGGAGGAGTTTTTGCCGTGGCTGGCCTCCTGGGTCGGATTGGTGGTCGACGAAGGGTGGCCGGTGGAGCGGCGGCGGGCGGTGCTGGCGAACGCGATGGAGCTGCACCGCTGGCGGGGGACGGTGCGCGGTTTGACCGACCACCTGCTCCTCTATACTGGGGCGAAACCGGAGATCGTCGAACGGGGATCGGGCCTCAAACTCGGCAAGGACAGCCGGTTGGGGCACCAGACGGTGCTCGGTCGTGGCGACCGCTCCAACCACTTCTCCGTCATCCTGCGCGTGCCCGATCCGGCCGCCTTCGATCGGAACCGGTTGCGAACCGTGATCGAGGCGCAACGCCCGGCCCACACGACCTACGCCCTCTTCGTCCTGCCGGCGGACGATGAGCAAGGGCAGACGAGAGAGGCAAACGCGTGAGCAGCAGAAGTCCGAGCAGATCCTCCGCGACGCAGGCGCCGCCCGAAGAGTCGCCGCTGGCGCGCGGTCTCACCCGGTTCGAACCGAGAGACGGTCTCGTCATCGACGCCGAGACCTGGCAGATCGCCCACACCTACCACGTCGAGAGCGGGCGCGGGCACAACCTGGCCGCGCACGGCGCCGGGATCCTCGTCGGGCTTGAGGTCGTGCCGGTCGGCGGGGCCGCACTCGGCGTCCTCCCCGGCGTCGGGATCGATCCGCTGGGTCGTTTCCTGGTCGTCTCGTCGCCGACCAGGGTGACGATCGAGGAGAGCGCCTCGCTGACCGGGATCGCCTACGTCGTTCTCCTCCAACCGTCGATCGGCGCCGATGCGGACGGGCGCGTCAAGGAGGAATCGGTCGTCCAGGTCGTCGGCACACCGCCCGAAGGGCCGCATCTGGAACTGGCGCGGGTCAGGGTTTCCGGCAAAGCCTCGATCGCCTACCCGGAAGACCCGCTCGATCCCCGCGAGGGCGAACTCGACGTCCGTTACCGGCTGGCTGCGGGAGGGCACGCACGGGGCGAGGTGACCGTCGCCGAGGTGACGTTGCCGGATGCGGGCGAGGCGCACGTCGGCGTGGCGGCGCTGTTGGCGCGGGCGATCGGACTCGACGGCGCCTACCGCGCCCGCTACGTCGGCCCGGTCCAGATCGGCGACGCGCTGCCGGACGCCTCGATCCTCTACACCTCGGGCAACCGCGAGTTCTCTGCGACTGACGGGGTCGTGACCTGGCTCCGGTCGTTCCTCGACGGCGGCGGCACGCTCGTCGGCGACGGCTGCCACGCCACACCGGCCGATCCGTTCGGCGGCGCCTTCGACAAACTCTCGCGCTCGGTCAACCGGCAGATGCGACGGGTCGTCGGGGGAGATCGATTGCTCTGGGCGCATCACCTCTTCGCGGCGGCGCCGCCCGGTCTCGCCAAGGCCGACACGGGGATGATTCTCGCCGGCGGCGGCATCGTCTATTGCGCCAGCGACTACGGCTGCGTGCTGAGCGGCGCGGGCGACCCGCCGCCGTCCCGCGCGGCGATCCAGGCGCTGGAGGAGTTCGCGACGAATCTGGCGGCGACGGCGCGCGAACGGGCGCTGGCGCGGACGTTCTTGGAGTAGCTGTTACGGCGTTTCGGGGACGGGTCAAGAGCGGCTGTTCCGGATATGCTGTAGGGCACCGGCGCCGCGCGGGGCTGAAGTCCCCGCGCTCATCCCAATAAGCCCTCTGAAGAGGGCTGACGAGCGCCGTCCTATGTAGCCTGCTTGAGCAGGCTTATGGAGGTTCAGCGCGGGGACTTCAGCCCCGCGCGGCACCGGCCCGACTGTCAGAGGTCGATTCATGGCGAGTGGACTACGCCTCGAACTGAGCGAGACGACACTGGCGGCGAACCCCGGCGGCGCCGTGACGACCCGCTGCACCGTCTACAACACGAGTCTCATCGTCGACGAATACCAGCTCCAGGTGTCGGGGATCGACCCCTCGTGGGTGGAGATCCCGGCCAGCACGTCGCGCATCTTCCCCGAGGCGTTCGAGACCGTCACCATCTCCTTCAAACCGCCCCGGAGCGCGGGGGTGAAGGCGGGCGATTACCCGTTCACCGTCACCGGTGTCTCGGCGGACAACCCGGCGCTGACCGACACGGCGACCGGGACCCTGACGATCGACCCCTTCGTCGGCTTCGGACTGGATCTCGATGGACCGCGCCAGGTGACGGGCGAAGTCGAAGGCGCCTTCAAGGTCCGCCTGACCAACACCGGAAATGCCCGCCTGACGATCGCGCTCGACGCGGCGGAGGAGACGGGGCAACTCGACTTCGGTTTCGACGAGCAACAGGTGCAGGTCGGCGCCGGCGAGACGAAGCAGGTGACGGTCACCGCGCGCCCCAAGGCGGAAAGTCTCGGTACCGCCGCGGTCTACCAGATCACGATCGGCGGCACGATCGTCGAGGTCGTGCCGGCCCAGACCGTCGCGCCGGAATTGGCACGGCAAACGACGTTCGTCACGTTCCAGACGGTCCCCGGCACCTACGAACCGCCCGTCCTGACCCCCCAGAGCGTCGAGTTGAGCGGGCAGCACACCCAGACGGAACTGGTGCTCCGCAACAAGGCCGCGATCCCGATCGTGATGACGTTGCAGGCGAGCGACAAGGCCAGCGCGCTCGCCTTCGAATTCGTCGGCGGCGACCGCGTGACCGTGCCGGCGCAGGATTCGTTACGGGTCCCGATCCGCATCACCTGTCTCGATCGCACCAAGCTGTCGCCGGCGCCGACGCCGACGCTCTTTACCGTCGTCGCGACGCCGGTGCAGCCGTCCGGCGATCCGCGGACCGTCCAGGGCGAGGTGACGCAGCCGGGACCGGCCGATTTCCGGCTGCGCCTCGAACCGGAGCTGGTCGAGAGCACGACGGCCGAACGCGTCCAACTGACGATCGAGAACGTCTCGGGGCGGGCGGCGACCTTCAGCGTCGCCGCGACGAGCAAGGATGCCTCGCTGGCGGTGGCGGTTGGCACCGCCGAGGTCGAAGTACCGGCCCAGGACCGGGTCACCGTGCCGGTCGAGTTGACGCCGAATGCCGAGGCGATGGGCCCGACGACGGCGGGGCGACCGAGCGGCTACAGCGTCCGGGTGGCGCCGGTCGATGCGCCGTCCCGCGCCAACGAGGTCTCCGGGCAATACATCTTCACGCCGGCCGCGATCACGATGCAGCTCAAGCGCAAGGAGATCGAGGCCGTCGCCGAGGCCACCTTCGACGTCGAGATCGAAAACGCCGGGCGGAGCGAGGTGAGTGTCGCGCTGAGCGCGTCCGATCGGGCCGGCGCCTGCACCTATGAGTTCGATCTGCCCCGGCTGCGGATCAACGGGCGCAGCACGGCGCTGGTCCGGCTCACCGTCACGCCGCCGAAGGAGCACCGACCCGACGCGCGCTGGCAGTTCGACGTCGAGGCAAAACCCGTCTCGCCGCCGGGGGCCTCCGTTCGCGACGCCGGTATCCTCATCTACAGCGCGGCGACGCTGACGCTGACGCTCTCACCGCCGGAACGGCGGGGTCGCCGGCGGCGCAAGTTCGACGTCATCCTGACCAACCCGACGACGATCCCGATGAAGGTGAGGATGACGGCGTCCGACCGCTCCGGCGGGCTCGGCGTCCAACTCGGCCGCGACACGGTCGATTTGCCGCCGGCGGGTCGCGGCAACGTCAAGGTCCCGCTCAAGGTCACGCCCTGGAAACGCTCGCGCGGCAGCGGCGCGGCCTCCCTGACGTTCAGCGTCGCCGCGACGCCGTTCGAACCACCCGGCGACGCGGTGACGGCCGAGGGGCGCTACGTCGCGCTGCCCGCCCGTTCGCGCTGGATCTACCTGATCGCGCTCGCGATCGTCATTCTCGCGCTGCTCTTCTCACCGCTCTACGAGCAGGCGTTCTACGCCGCCGGGTGGGATAAGCGGTGGCCCAAGGTCGCGTTCGTGGAGGACGGGAAGCAGGTGCCCGTTGACAGCCGGAGCGGCAAGCACACCTTCACCGGCGACGTTTCTTGCATCTTCCATCGCATCATGGATGGCGACGCCGGCAAAGCCCGCCAACTCTGCTTCTCCCAGGGACCGCGACCAAAGGGGAAACGGACCACCCTGGAAAAGATCACCACGACGGTAACGCCGACGCCGAAGTAGCCGCCCTCACCCCC
>DATBFX010000539.1:0-10601 GCA_036558305.1 Thermomicrobiales bacterium
AGGAGTGAGGCGAGAGACTGGGCGGCCGCAGCGCGTCCGCCCAGTCGTACGGCGATCAGATCGAGCCCTTCGGCGGACGATTGGAGGGTGAAAGCGGTGGCGGAGGGTCTTAATCCACTTGCCGCTGGGATATTTTGCGCCCATTGTGCGCGAACCACCGGCAAACCCGTGAGATTCCCGTCCGATGGGAGTCCGTACGTAGGCGGTCGTTTCCGTCAAGGGAACGTCGGTGCCAAGGTCCATGGGAACCGTGACCCGACCCTGCCGGGTCACGGTTCCGTGTTCGCGCAGCAGGACACGAGGCTGTCGGCGCCTCGGCACGGCGAGGTCCCGGTTGGCCAACCAAACGTGAAATCGAACCCGTCGAGCGACTGGCACATGTGACTGTCGCCGCGGCAGACGTCGCTTCACCCGGCATCCGGCATGGTGGCGCGCCAGGAGGACAGCAGTGGTCCACGGAGACGAGACCACCGGTGACGAACCGGGCTCAGGACCCCGCGGCGCGGCAGTCGCCGAGGCCGATGGACCCCCCGCCCATCTCGGTGCAGACCTCACCCTCGTCGCAGCAAACGGCGGCGGCGTCGGTGACGCAGATGATCCGGTCCTCCGCGCAGCAGATGGGGCCGCCGGGCAGCCCATCGATGCAGCGCTCGCCCGCGCCGCAGCAGAAGAACTCGCCGGTCGGCGAGACACATCCCGCCCGCCCGGCGGGGCAGCAGCCGCCGATGCCTGTCCCCGGCGCCAGTTCGGCGCAGTCCTCGCCCTCGCCGCAGCAGACGGTCCCGTCGGGGGTGTGGCACGCCTGTCGCCCCTCCTGGCAGCAGGCGCCGACAGGGGACAAGACTGAGGGGTAGTCGCAGACGTCGCCTTCTCGGCAGCAACCGACGCCCTCGTCGGTGGCGCACGCCTCGAGTTCCGCCGGGCAGCAGGCGCCGGAGTTCAGGGTGTACTTACAGACCAGGCCCGCGGCGCAGCAGCCGACCAGGTATCCCAAGGCGAACTGACTGGCGCACGCCTCGAGTCCCTCCGAGCAGCAGGCGCCGAGCAACGGGAATGCCGTCTCGCCGCAGACCTCGCCCTCGTCGCAGCAGGCGGATTGGGGAAAGAAAGGAGTGTTGCCGCTTTCGGTCACCGTGACGCACCCCGCCCGCCCCGCTGGACAGCAGGCGCCGAGGCCGTTCTCCTCGAAGGTCGGCGTGGGGGCGCAGACCCTGTCCGCGCCGCAGCATACGGTATCCGCGGCTAAGTCTTCACCGATTGCGAAGCACGCCTCCCGTCCCTCCGCGCAGCAGAGTTGGTGCGGGGACTCGCCCGCGCAGACCTCGCTGCTCCCGTCGCAACACTCCGGGCCGCAAGGAATGCCCGGGCAGTCGACCGCCAGACCGCAGTTGTTCGTGACTGTGCCGCCGCAGGCCCCTTCGCAGGTGGTCTCCGGCGCCTCGGGGGTGCAGCAGCCTGTGCGGGTGCAGACATCGGTGGCCTGGGGGCAGCAGACCCCGCCGCAGCAGTGCCGATCGCCGCCGCAGGCGCGGCCGTCCGGCGCCGCCGGGTCGGGGCAACTGCCGGTGCGACGGTCGCAGCTGCCGGCGAGGTGACAGGCGTCGAGGGGGGTGCAGACGATGGGCGTGCCGGCGCAGGAGCCGTCGCTTTGGCAGACGTCGTCCTCCGTGCAGGGGTCGCCGTCGTCGCAGGTGCGCCGGCCCTCGACGGCGACCGGATCGGGGATCAGGGTGCATTGGCCGGCTTCGCAGGCGGCCAGTTGGCAGCGGGTGCGGGGGCAGCGATGGTCGCAGGCGCCGCAGTTCATCGGGTCGGTCAGGTAGTCCGTGGTGGGATCGACGCAGAGGGCACGGCACGGCTCCAGTGGGGATGGGCAGGCGCAGAGGCGGCGGCCGGTGGCGTCCTTGTCGCCGCAGAGCCCGGAGCAGCAGTTGGCGTCCTCACGGCACGAGCGGCCGACCGGACGGCACGTCGCGGCGGCGGCTCGCGGACCGAGGGCGGCGAGGAGGCTACCGGCGATCGCGGCGAGCATGCCGCGGCGGGAGGCGCGGCCGGTAGCCCACGCCCGCGTCATAACATCGAAGCGCCGACCGTCCATCGCGAAGCTCCTCCCGGCATGCCGTCGGCCTTCGACCGTCGTCTTCCACCCCGGTGACCAAGCCCGGCGGTCCGCCGGTCGTCCGGCGGACCGCGCGCGGGATCAGCGGGGTGGCACAACAGGGCTGGCCGTTGAATTAGCCGCCGCAGATGTGCCTGCTGACATCCACGTCGAATTCGCAGCCACCGCTGCAGCACTGCTCGGCCGTAACGCAGGGCTGGCCGCCTGCCGTGCAGCACGTTCCGCTGCTCGGCGAGCAGATGTTGCCCCCGCAGCAAAGGCGGTTTTCATCACAGAACAGTCCAGCCGCGCGGCAGGTGCACTCGCCGCCGTCGGGCGAGCACCACGACCGTGCCGGGTCTGGGCAGTTGCCGTCGTTGCAGCACTCCTGGCACGTTCCGCCGCAATTCATCTGCCCGGACGGACAGGCGCAGCCTCCGGATTGGCAGATCTGGCCGCCGCTGCCGCACCCGGTGCCGTCCGGTGCCGACGTGCACGTCCCCACGCCGCCGGTGAGGTTGCAGGTTTCGCACTCGCCACTGCAGGCGGTGTCGCAGCAGACGCCGTCGGCGCAGTGGCCGGTGGCGCACTCCGCGTCGCCGGCGCAGGCGCCGCTCTGGGCGGTCAGGCACGCCCCATTCGCGCAGACTTTCCCGTCGGCACAGGCGTTGTCGCAGGCGCCGCAGTTGAGTTCGTCGCTCGTGAGGTCGGTGCAGGTGCCCGTGCACCGCGTCCCGGCGCACGCGCAGCGGCCGTTGACGCACGCCTCGCCCAGGCAACAGTCCGCGTCGACGGCGCAGGTCTGGCTCGGTCCGCACGCGGTCGAGGGCGGGGCGGCCGGGGTACAGTGGCCGTGGTTGCACCGATCCCGGCCGCAACAGTCGCCGTCATCGGCGCAGGGGCGACCGGCGGAGCAGGGACGCCCCCGCGCCGCCGCCGGGCGCGCGGCGCGGCCGAGCCCGACAAGGGCGGCACCGCCCCCGAGCAGGCCGCGCAGCACCCCGCGGCGGGAGGTGCGGCCCGTGGCCCACGCCCGCGTCCACTCGTCAAAATGCTCTCCGTCCATCGCTTCTCCTCCAGCGTGTAGCGCCGTGTCGGCTGCGCCCAGGCGCCAGCCGGCGCGCACGGCGCGCACGGCGCGCAGGTCGTTGCACCCGCCGTCACCGCTCGATGGGGGCGCCGATCAGGGAGCCCCACTCGGTCCAACTCCCGTCGTAGTTGCGGACGTCCGGATAGCCGAGGAGTTCGGTGAGGACGAACCAGGTGTGGGCGGAGCGCTCGCCGATCCGGCAATAGGTGATGACCGCCCGGTCCGGAGTGATGCCCGCGCCGTCGTAGATCGCCCGCAACTCGCCGGCCGATCGGAAGGTCCCGTCGTCGGCGACGGCGGTTGCCCAGGGGACGTTGTGGGCGCCGGGGATGTGCCCGCCGCGCTGCGCCCCCTCTTGCGGCAGGTTTTCCGGCGCCAGCAGTTCGCCCGCGTACTCCCTGGGAGATCGAACGTCGACCAGGGCATGCTCGGCCGCGACGAGACCCCGGGCGACGTCGTCGCGGAAGGCGCGCGCGGCCGGATTCGGTCGTCGCGCCCGGTAGCCGGTCGCCGTCACCCAGGGTGTGGTCTGCGACACCGCGCGAGCTTCGCCGATCCATCTGGCGCGCCCGCCGTTCATCAGGCGGACGTTCGCGTGACCGTAGAGTTTGAACAGCCAGTAGGCGAAGGCGGCGAACCAGTTGTGGTTGTCGCCGTAGAGAACGACCAGCGTGTCGTTCGCGATCCCGGAGCGTCCGAGGAGCGCCTCCCACTCCCGTTGCGACGGGATGTCGCGAACGGGTTGCCGCTGGAGGTCGCGCTGCCAGTGCCAGCCGACGGCGCCGGGAATGTGGCCGATCTCGTAGGCGCTGGTGTCGACGTCGACTTCGACGAGGCGGATCTGCGGGTTCTCGAGGTGCGTGGCAACCCAGGCCGTGTCGACGAGGGCCGTGAGATTGGCGTATCCCTGCTCTTCCGGCACGATAACCTCCATGACGGGAGGACAGCGGCGAGACCGCGCGTCGACGGTCAGGCGAAGTGGCGACAGCATGGCCGAGACGATCGCCGGCCGGCATCGCCCGGGAGATGTAGTTCGCGAGGGAGCGGGGTGCAAATTCCCCCGGCCGGTGGCCGAGGAAGGCTACCGAGGGGATGGATCGGTGGGGGCGAGACCGTGCCGGTGAGCGTAGGAGACCGCGCCGGCACGAGAGTGCACGTCCAGCTTCGCGTAGATGTTGGCGAGGTGGCGCTTGACCGTGGCGTGCGTCAGGAAGAGGGCGCCGGCGATTTCGTGATTGCCGGCCCCGGTCGTCAAGAGTCGCAAGACCTCCCGTTCGCGGGGTGTCAAGACGGCTCCGGGGGGATCGCCCGATGTGGGCGGATCGCCGGCGAGAGCGCGGGCGACCGCCTCCTCGATCGGGAGGGCGAAACCGGTTGCCCAGGCGGCGGCGAACGCTTCCGGGGTCAGTTGACCGCGGGTGACGGCGACCTCCCGTTCGTACTCCTCCAGGTAGTACGGCGAGATGGTCTTCTCGATGGCCGTCCGGAGTGCCTCCGACGCCCCGTACAGCCAGGCCGCCCGCTCCGGCCGGCCGGTCATGCCGGCGATGTCGGCCAGGTCGTCGAAGGAGGCCGGAATCTCCCAGATGTCGTGCAGGGTCCAACGGAGGGCGAGGGCTTCGCGGGCGAGCGTCTCGGCTTGCCGGTAAGCGCGGCGCTTGTAGGCGAGGCAGGCGCGGACGTTGAGCGCCCAGGCGAGACCGGCCCGGTCGCCGAGGGCGCGGAACAACGCCAATGCCTCGTCGCAGCAACGGGCCGCGCCGTCCTGGTCGGCGGGATCGCCGGCGCGGTCGAGTGTGCCGAGATCGCCCAGCGTTCCCAATTGGCCGAGGGCGCGACCCAGCCGAGCCGGTTCGGCCAGTTCCCGGTAGAGCGCGACGGCCTCCTCCAGGAGCGCGCGCGCGCCGTCCCCATCGCCCGAAAACTGCGTCGCCAGTCCCAGCACCTCGGTCGCGCGGGCGAGTCCCAGGCGGTCTCCGTGGCGCAGGGAGAGGCGCCGCGCGTCCTGCGCCAGCGAGATCGCCCGTGGGTACTCGCCACGGGCAACGAGTAACCGGCCCGCGACGACAAGCGCCCTGACCCTCGTCTCGGCGGCAACGTCGGAGGCGAGCGCGAGGGATTCCTCAAGCCAGCCGAGACCTTCGCCCGGGCCGCCGACGATCCACCAGAGCGGCTCCAGGGCGGCGGCGAGTCGCAATGTCTCCGCGGTCGCACCGCGCTCGGCGAGCCGGTCTCGCGCGGCGCGGAAGTTGGGGAGCTCGCCGGTCAACAGGGCGTGCCAATCCCCCGGCCCCTCGCCCCAGAATGCCGCTTCGGCCCGTTCCGCCAGGGTGACGTAGTACGCGGCGTGCGCATCGCGACTCGTCTCCAGTTCGCCGGACCCGGCGAGCAGGTCCAGGGCATACTCGCGGACCGTCTCCAGCAACACGAACCGGGGCGAATCGGTCTCGGCCTCGTCGCTTATCGTCCCACCAGCGGAGTGCTCTGGGCGCAGGAGACTGTGGTCGAGGAGGGAAGCGATCCCCTCAAGAGTAGCGAGCTTCGCGCCTCGAGCTTCGAGTTTGGATCGGCCAACGTCGCGGCACTCCTCATCGAGGACGGTATGGGCCACACCGGAGCCAGATCTCGAAGCGCGAAGCGCGAAGCTCGAAGCTACAGCCTCCGCCGCCTCCAGCGTGAAGCCGCCGACGAAGACGGCGAGGCGGCGGAAGAGGACTTGCTCATCCGCCGCCAGGAGGTCGTAGGACCAGGCGATGGCATCGCGCATCGTCCGCAACCGGACCGGTGCGTCTACGGGACCGCCGGTCAGCAACGGTAGGCGCCGTTCCAGGCGGGTCAGCAGCGCCCTCGGGGCGAGGAGTCCGATCCGCGTGGCGGCGAGTTCGATCGCGAGGGGAATGGAATCGAGGCGGGCGCAGATCTCGGCAACGACCGGGGCATTGGTCTCGGTTAGGGTGAAGTCGGATCTAACGGACTGGGCGCGTTCGACGAAGAGGCGGACCGCGTCGCTGGCGGCTACCCGATCGAACGACAACCAGCCGACGGGGTCGGGTAGCGCCAGTGGGGGGACCGGGAAACGATGTTCGCCCGAGAGGTTGAGCGGGGCCCGGCTGGTCACGAGCAGCGTCAGGTTGGGACAGGCGGCGAGGAGATCGGAGACGAGCGAAGCGGCGGGAAGGACCTGCTCGAAGTTGTCGAGGACCAACAGGCAGCGCCTGGACCGAAGGGTGTGTTGCACCCGTTCGGGCGCCGGGCGGCGGTCGGCCTGGCGGAGTCCCAGGACGTCGGCAATCGCCGACGCGACGAGCGCCGGGTCGCGAATCGGCGAAAGGGCAACGTAGGCAACGCCGTCGGCGAAGGCGTCCCGGAGTTGACCGGCGACGCGGATCGCCAGTCGCGTCTTGCCGATCCCGCCGGGACCGATCAGGCTCAGGAGACGGGCGCCGTCCGGTCGATCGGGTCGGCGCAGGAGTGCCGCGACCGAGGCAGCTTCGCGGTCGCGTCCGACCAGGGTGGTGAGGGGCGTCGGCGGCGGCTGCACGGCCCCGACCGGCGAGCGTCTGGTCGGGGCCGGTCCTGGGGCAGGAGCAGCGCCGGCGACCACCCGATCAACCGGGACGCGCAAAACGGGCTGGGCGAGACGCGCCCGGTAGCGCGCGAGATCGTCCGGAGCGATCCGATAGGTGCCGGCGTATTTGACGGCGGGGAGATCGCCGCGGGCGATGGCGCGGCGGATGGTGCGGTGGTGGACATTCAACTCCGCCGCGGCCGCCTGGGCGGTGAGGGTGGCGGTCGCGATGGCGTCGATGGCGCCGGCTAGTTCGGCCGAACTGTCCGGTCTGTCCATGGTGTCCACTTCGGCACGCTCGCGGAATGGTCTGGAACCGGCGTCGTCGAAGATTCTGGTCGTTGGAGCTGACGGTCTGAGGGCTTCTTCAGTAGCTCACCTTACATCCCCTGGGACCGGTCGGCAAGACCGGAATTCCCCTCTCGCGTGATCAGCCGCATGGCGTAGGATTGCAGGCATGAAGGAGGAGCCGATGAGCGCCCAAACGGTCAGGGTGTCGATCACCTATTGCTCGGAGTGCGGGTACGAACCGCAGACGGCGGCGCTGGCCCGCGCGTTGATGGAGGAGTTCGGCGACAAGCTGGCGGCGATCGAGATTATCCCGTGGCACGACGGGTCGTTCGACGTGCGGGTCGGCGGCGATCTGGTGCACGGGATGCACCGGGAGGGCGGCTTTCCCGAGCACGAGACGATCTTCCGGGCGGTGCGGCAGCGGATGAGGGCGGAGGGCGGAGGGCGGAAGGCGGAAGAGGGCGGATAAAGGCGGTTTGATCCCTCCGGGTCGGATCGTGGGATTTCGCGGGGCTCCTGGCAAGACCCTCACCCCCGGCCCCTCTCCCGGTGCGCGGGAGAGGGGAGCGTTGGTGTGCTTGGCGGGGTGGTGGGTGGCGGAGCGGCGGTGGTGCCGGCGGGGGTTGCGGTCCGCTGCGGTGCGGCGGGGCGGGGCAGCGCCCAGGGGGCACCCGGCGCCTTGCCGAAGGGCGTCTGACCGGCGCTTGCGTACCGGGACCGTTGGCTATCTCAGCAGAGGTGGCCGTTCATCGGGTGCGTTCGGACCTACCCATGCGCTCCGCACCACGGCAGGCGTCAGATTGCGAACAAATGTACTATGGTGTCGTGTAGTTGTCAAGAGGGTGTTGCCGAGGTGTTTGGAGAGATGTCAGGTGGCTGGAGCGAGCGGCGGTAGGAGGTGGAACTTGTCAATGTGGCGGGCGTCGGGGTCGGCGACGTAGATATTGCCCTGATTGTCCAATTCGACGCCGTCGACGTGGGTGAACTGCCCCTCGGCGTGGCCGAAACCGCCCCACTCTGCGGCGTAGCGGCCCGCGGCGTCGAAGACCTCGACCCGACTGTTTTTCCAGTCGGCGACGTAGACGTTCCCGGCGGCGTCGACCGCCACGTCGTTGGGCGCATTGAGTTCGCCGTCGCCCGGGCCGAAGCTGCCGAAGGCGGAGAGGAAGGTGCCGTCCGGGTCGAACTTCTCGACCCGGTTGTTGCCGATGTCCGGCACGTAGACGTTGCCTGCCGCGTCGACGGTGGGCCAGCCCATGTCGGCGAACTGGCCATTGCCGGGGCCGGTGCCTCCCCACTTCAGGAGGAAGTGCCCGTCGGCGTCGAACTTTTGGACCAGGTTGCGGCCGCCGTCGGCGACGGAGACATTGCCGGCCCTGTCCACGACGAGGCCGTAGACGTCGCCGACGAACTGCCCGTCGCCGGTACCCGTCCCGCCCCAGACGAAGACGAAGTGGCGGTCGCGGTCGAACTTGGCGACCCGGTGCGTAGCGATGTCGTAGATGTAGATCTCGCCCTGAGGTCCGAAGGCGAGAAGGCCGTATGCCACACCGTCCGGCATCGTCGCCTGCCAGACCTCGACCTCGTGGCCGTCGGCGGGCGAAAGGATGCGATAGTGGTTGCGATCGCCATCGGCGACCCACAGCTTACCGTCCGACGCAAGCCAACCGTCGACGGACTCGGCCGGCGCCTGCCGGACGAGCGCGGCCGCGGGACCGGTTGTGGCAGCGGGCGAGGCAGTGGTCGCGGCGGAAGTCGGTGCGACGGTTGCATCGGTGGGCGCGGATGCCAGTGGTGGCAGGAGGCGAAACTTCTGGACGGTGTTCTCGTTGTAGTCGGCGATGTAGACGTTACCCGCTCCGTCCAAGGCGATTCCGGTCGGAAACTGTCCCGCCCAACCCGAGGCGACCACCACCGTGCCGTCCGGGGCAAACACCTCGATCCGGCCACGGAGCGGATTGGCCGACCAATCGACGGCCGTGACGAAGAGGTTGCCGCTCTTGTCGACGGTCATGAAGATCGGCGTGCCGTTGAACGTGCCATCGGGATCGTTGAAGTCGGAGAGCGTCCGGAGGAGTGTGCCGTCCGGGCGCAGTTCCACGATGTGGGAGGCGCCGTTGACGAGGTAGAGGTCGCCCGCACCATCGATCGCCATCCCGCCGATGGCCTCGAGGCGCAGGTCGGGGGAGTCGGTGATGGTGCCGAGCACCTGCCCGTCGGGGTCGAGATGGAAGATCGCGTGCAGGCCGTCGCCGCCGACCCAGACCGTCCCCGCCGCGTCGACGACCAGGTTCTCCGGTTGGCTCAGGTGAACGGGAACGGAACTGGTGCCGCCCCACGCCGCCACGAGCCGCCCGTTCGGATCGAACTTGCTGACCGTCCGGGCGGTTGCATCGACGACGTAGGTGGTGCCGTCTGGTGCGAAGGCGACCTCGCCGGAGCTCGCGCCATTGATCCCAAAGCGAAACGTGCCCTCGCCGAAGGTCTGGAGAAACGTGCCGTCCGCGGAGAAGAGCTGGAAGCGGGAGTGGGCGTTGTCGGCGACCCAGAGGCGCCCCTGGGGATCGATCGCCAGGTCGGCGGGGTTGACCAGCCCGTCCGCGCCGCCCTGGGTCGTCCAGATCAGCGTGGCGGCGTTCGGTGTGGCAGCGGTGGTGGGGGCTGCTGGGGTGGCCCCCTCGCCACCTGCCACGGCGGTGGTGCCGCCGGGCGCCGCGGACGCGTCGCCGAGCGCCACCAGCGACCCGTTCACGGTCTCGAAGTAGACCATGCCGCCGGTGATGACCGGGGCGATGGCGGACTCGCCGACCGTGACCTGCCAGCGGAGCTCTCCGCTCGAAGCGTCAAGCGCGTAGAGGTTGCCGTCTTCGCCCGCGACGTAGAGCGTGTCGCCGACCAGGGCCGGCCCGTTGCCGAGGTTCGGGGCGCCGGTGGCGAAGCGCCACCGGAGTTGGCCGGTGGCGGCGTCGAGGGCGTAGACGGCGCCATCGCCGGCGTTCACATAGGCGAGCCCGCCGCCGACTGCCGCCGCGTAGGCCTGGACGCCCGCGGCGAACCGCCAGCGCTCGGCCCCGGTTTTCGCGTCGAGGGCGTAAAGACGCTGGACCGGGGCATCGGGGTTACCCTGGAAGACGATTCCGTCCGCGACGGTTGGCGTGGTGAAGCGCCCGCCGTCGGTCTTGAATTGCCAGACAATAGAACCATCGGTCGCATTGAGGGCATTGAGATTGCCGTCGGTGGTGCCGTCGTAGACGACGCCGTCGGCGAAGGCGGGCATGCGGGACGAGACCGCGCCGCCGGCCGCGTACCGCCAGCGCTCGGTCCCGGTCGCCACGTCGAGGGCGAGGACGCCGGCGTCGGCGCCGACGTAGAGGGTCCGTCGACGGCGACGGTGCCGACGTTGTCGCCGGCGCCCGGGAGGCTCCAGCGCTGGGTGCCGGTCGCCGCGTCGACCGCGTAGAGGTCGCCGTCGCTGCTGCCGATGAAGACGAGTCCGCCCGCCACGGTCGGCGAGGTGGCGATCGGGCCGCCGGTGGAGAACGTCCAGCGCTCGG
>DATBFX010000540.1:0-34178 GCA_036558305.1 Thermomicrobiales bacterium
GAGGGAGTTGCAATCGGCGTTGGCATCGCTCGGGTCGTTTGCCTTGCGTCGAAGGGCTCACGGAGCAGCGATTCCGCGGGCGCACGACCCGGCGCTCTCGTTTCAACACCTGATCGTCGACGGCCGGATCGGCGGTGACGCGCGTTCGACGTACGTCGTGCACAATGAGGGGCAGCGAGACGGTCTCGACGTCACCGGATCGTTCGGCGAGCGGGTCGGGATCGAAATCGGCGTGCGAGGTCGGGGAATCACCGCCGAGTCGACCGCCGCATTGGAGCGACCTGTCGCCGAGATCCCATCGTTCTTGAACGGCGTGACGAGCGCGATGGTCGGACAGTCGTTGGAGATCGGTTGGCGAGTTGAAGCGGAGCCGACGGCGGAGGAAATCGGGGAGGCATTCCGGGTGTGGGTAAAGGCACTTTTTGGCGCCGAGTTGGTCGATGTCCGGATTGCATTCGCCCCGCCCGGCGAGCGGTCCGACCGCCTACTGGAGATGCGAACACGTGCGGAGGAGTTCCGGCGCAGGCGCGAGTCCGGGCGTGCCTGATCGATCGACGGTGACGGGAGTCGGACATCGATGACCACGGAAACGCGCTCGGTCGATCAGACGAACCGGACAGATGAAAACGCGGCGACGGCGGAGAAAAACGCCCGTGAGCGGCTGCGTGCGGCGAAGGCGTTCGTGTTCGACATGGACGGGGTGCTTTACCGCGGAGACGAGCCGTTGTCGGGTGTAAACGACCTCTTGAATGCGTTGACCCTGCGAGACCGGGGGTACATGCTGGCGACGAACAACTCGATGGCGACGCCGGCGGACTATGTGCGGAAACTGGCCCGCATGGGGATCAGCGTCCCCGAAGCTTCGATCCTGACCTCCGCGATGGCGACGCGAGACTATCTGCTCGAAACGCTGCCGCCGGAGGCGGGAGTGTTCGTGATCGGGATGCCGGCTTTGCGGGAGCAACTGTTCTTTGGCACTTCCCTCCATCCGGTGCAATACGGCGAGGAGCAACCGGATGCCGTGGTCGTCGGACTCGACACGACGTTCACGTACGAGAAGCTGGCGATGGCAAACGAGGCGATTCGGGGAGGCGCGCGATTCGTGGCAACGAACGCGGATGTGACGCTGCCGACGGAAGCCGGATTGGTGCCCGGTTGCGGCAGTCTGGTGGCGGCGGTGGCCGCGGCTTCGGGCCAGTCGCCGGCGGTGATCGGCAAGCCCGAACCGCTGTTGTTGCAGATGGCGCTGGAGCGACTCGGGGCCGATGCGGGGTCGGCGGTGATGGTTGGCGACCGGCTCGACACGGACATCGTGGCGGGGGCACGGGCCGGGATGGTGTCGGTGCTCGTGTTGACGGGTGTTTCGACGCGGGAGGAAATCCCGACGGCCCCGGTGCTGCCCGACCTCGTTTTTACCGATCTGAACGCCTTGTTGGAGGCTCTGGTGGTCAACGATGAGTGAGTTGGTGGCCGATCCCAAGGTTGCGGCGGTGCTGGAACGGCTGTACCGCGAGGACGAAGAGCAGCGGCGAGCCGGTCTGCCGTCGAGTGCGCGGACGCGCAACGTCACCGTCGAAACCGGCAGGTTCCTCTACCTGACGGCGCGGGCGACGGGCGCCAGGTTCGTGTTGGAGATCGGTTCGTCGAACGGTGTCTCGACGATCTGGTTGGCGCTCGCGATGCGATCGACGGGTGGTCGGGTGACCGGGACGGAGATCCTGCCCGGCCGCGTCGAGGAAGCCAACGCGCATCTTGCCGAGGCCGGGTTGGCCGACTTCGGCACGGTGGTACTGGGCGACGCACGGGAGACCGCGAGGGCGATGGGCGAACCGCTGGATCTGGTCTTCATCGACGCCGAGAAGGACGATTATGTCGAGCACTTCGCGGCGGCGTTTCCGCGGCTCAGATCGGGTGGGTTGGTCCTTGCCGACAACGTGGCATCGCACGACTTGAGCGTGTACCAGGCGATGTTGCGAGCGCGGGACGACGTGGAGTCGGTGACCCTGCCGTTGGAGCGAGGGATCGAGTACAGCTGCAAACGGTAACGCGGCGAGAGATTTGAGGTTCCCTCCGGGTCGGATCGTGGGATGGCCCCTCACCCCCGACCCCTCTCCCGGTGCGCGGGAGAGGGGCCGGGGGTGAGGGGCGGGCGCGGCGCCGGCGAGGGTGGCGGCTCGTTGCGGCGCAACCGGGAGGGGCACGGGATCACCGGGGTCTGCTGCCGGGGCCGTTGGCTGCTCCGAGCGCAGGTGGCCTGTGCCGGGCGGCACCCAGAGGGTTCCCGCTGCCTGCCCAGGCCCGCCCACGCGAAGGAAGGTGACCGCTTGGGATGATATGAGATCGTATGATTCTATTTGTCAATCCCCTTGCCCGTCTTGAATTTGGGCGCGGCGGAGCAGTTCGTAGAGCGCGATCGCGCCAGCGGTCGCAGCGTTGAGGGAGGCGACACGACCGACCATTGGGATGGAGACAACCAGATCGCAGTGGCGGCGCACGTTCTGGGTGACGCCTGCGCCTTCGGCGCCGACCACCAGGGCAAGCGGTGTCGGGATTTGCGCCCGGAACAGGTCGACGGCATCGTGGCCGACGTCCAGCGCCGCGGCCCACCACCCCGCGGACTTGAGGTCCTCGATTGCCCGCATCAGGTTGGGGACGCGGGCGACTCGGAGGTGCTCGACGGCACCGGAGGATGCGTTGACGACGGCGGGGGTGACGTCGACCGATCGGTCACGAGGGAGGACGACGCCGGCGACGCCGGTGGCTTCGGCGGCACGGAGAAGCGTGCCGAAGTTCTGGGGATCCTGGAGGTGATCGAGCAGGAGGATGGTGCCCGGGGTCGAGGTCAACTCCTCGAATGGCGTGTAGGGGAAGGCAGATGATTCGAGAGCGACTCCTTGATGGTTGGCAAAAGCGGTCCGGCGGTCGAGGTCGCCGCGGGGAAGTCTCAACACCGCGACACCGTTTTTGGCAGCCAGATCGGTCAGGCGGCGGATGCGGTCGTCCTCCTTGACGCCTTCGGCCAGGAGCAGCACGCGGTTGCGGCGGCGGCCGCCGAGGGCTTCGGCGACCGCGTTGCGGCCGTAGAGGAGGTCCCCGGCGGGGCGGGGATCGACCCGCCGGGAAGGATTCGGGTCAGGCTTTCCGCCAGGCCGATCCCGTCGGTCCGTCCGCAATCGCGATCCCCCGCTCCGCCAACCCGTCGCGGATGACATCGGCCAGTTGCCATTGTTTCGCGGCGCGCAATTGGTCGCGGACGTCCACCAGTAACTCGATGAACGGCGCGGCGTCGCCGGTCGCGGTATCCTCCTCGGTGTCGAGCACCAGACCGAGCACGCCGGACAATTCGACCAGCTTTTGGCGAGCCGTTTCCACCTGGACGTCCTGGCGTCGCTCCGAACGCGCTCGGTTGACGGCACGGGCGAGGTCGAAGAGCGCGGCAACGGCGACCGGGGAGTCGAAATCCTCGTCCATCGCCGCGTGGAACCGGTCGTCCGCCTGCGCGGCGAGCGAGGCGAAATCTTCGGCATCCGCCGCGGGTGGCGCCGACCGATCGACGGCAGACGGTTTGGCCGCGGCGCGGAGGCGATCGAGACCGCGGTCCGCCGACTCCAAACCCTCCTCCGAGAAGTTGAGCGGTGCCCGGTAGTGGGATTGGAGGATCATCAATCGGAACGCCGGGCCCAAACCGCGGTTGAGGATCTCGCGGACCTTGATGAAGTTGCCGAGCGACTTCGACATCTTGTCACCGGCGAAGTTGAGCAGCCCGTTGTGGACCCAGTAGCGGGCGAACGGCTCGCGCCCGAGATACGCCTCCGACTGGGCGATCTCGTTCTCGTGGTGGGGGAAGATCAGGTCGGCGCCGCCGCCGTGGATGTCGACGGTCCCTCCCAGGTGGTGGGAGCACATCGCGGAGCACTCGATGTGCCAGCCTGGGCGTCCGGCGCTCCAGGGACTCGGCCAGGTCGGCTCGCCCGGTTTGGCGGCTTTCCAGAGGGCGAAGTCGAGGGGGTCCTCCTTGCGCTCGTCCACCTCGATCCGAGCGCCCGCGAGGAGATCGTCGAGGTTGCGGTGCGAGAGTTTGCCGTAACCGGGGAAGGCACGGACGCGGTAATAGACGTCGCCATCGACCTCGTAGGCGAAGCCCTTTTCGATCAGGCCCTCGATCATCTCGACGATCGAGGGGATCTCGGTGGTGGCGCGGGGGTAGATCGTCGCCGGGGTGACGTTCATTGCCCGCGATTCGGCGTGCCAATCGGCGATTAGGCGCTCCGTGATCTCGTTCGGCGAGACGCCGTCGCGGTTGGCGCGGGCGATGATCTTGTCGTCGATGTCGGTGAAGTTCTGGGCGTGGCGGACGCGGTAGCCGCGGTGCTCGAGGTAGCGGCGGATCATGTCGAAGACGATCAGCGACATGGCGTGGCCGACGTGGGCGCTGTCGTAGGGCGTGACGCCGCAGACGTACATCCGCACCTCGCCCGGCTCGATCGTTTCGAAGGGTTCGATTTGACGCGTCTGCGTGTTGTAGAGGCGGATCTGTCCGTTCATCGTCGTCGCTCCTTCGCCGCCCGCGTTATGTTAACGCGGCGAGTTCGTCGGCGACAGGCTGATTGGCCTGGAGCGCGCGCACCTGCTGTTCGAGTTCTTCGACGCGTTGGATCAGGGCCAGCAGCGCGTCTCGCTGGGGATCGGGCAGGCTTTCCAACGGCCGCGTTTCGCCGGAGTGGGGATCGGTCCAGGCGACGGCACGCGCCGGGACGCCGACGGCGGTCGTGTGCGGTGGCACGTCGCGCAGCACGACCGCGCCGCCGCCGATTTTGGCGTCGTTGCCGATGGCGACGGCACCGAGGATCTTGGCGCCGACGCCGACCACGACGCGATCGCCAAGTGTCGGATGGCGCTTGCCGCGCTGCTTGCCGGTGCCGCCCAGGGTGACGTTCTGGTAGAGGGTGCAATCGTCGCCGATTACCGCGGTTTCGCCGATGACGACGCCCATGCCGTGATCGATGAAGAGGCGCCGCCCGATCGTCGCACCGGGGTGGATTTCGATCCCGGTGAGGAACCGGCCGAGGTGCGACACCACGCGGGCGGGGAGGAAGAGACGTCGCTTGCGCAGGGTCGAGGCGACGCGGTGAAAGCACTGCGCGTGCAGACCGGGGTAGGTCAGCACGATCTCGATGGCCGAGCGAGCGGCGGGGTCGCGCTCGCGGATGGTTCGAATCTGTTCTGAAAGCCACATGGTTCGCTCCTGTCATCCCGAACTCGTGGACAACTCGAGTCCACTTCCGGCGCCTACTCAGGAAGACGTCGGATGGGTCGGGTGGGGCGCACGGGTGCCCGACGGGCAGCGCGCCCCTAGGGACAGGAGCAATGGCCTCCGGCAGAGGACCCGCACGGCTCCGGTTGGAAGTGGCAGAGTGGGCGCAAGACGCGCATGCGGGGCATCCTTACTCAGTCGTCGGCTTTGGCGGCCACCTTGGACTTCGTGGCGGTCGTGGTTTCTGAACCTTGCTTCGTTTTGGCCGAGTCGGCGGACTTCGCTTTCTTCCCGTCTTTGCCGTCGGTCTTTTCCGCCTTGTCGGCGGTGCCGTTTTCGCCTGGCGCCGGTTTTCGGCTGTCGGTGATGTACCAGCCGGAGCCTTTGAAGACGACGCCGACGGGATGGAGGACCCGCTTCGTCAGACCGTGGCATTCGGGGCACTCGGTGATCGGGTCGTCGCTGAAGCGTTGGAACTGGTCGAACTGGTGGCCGCAGGTCGTGCAGCGATACGAGTACGTGGGCATTCGACGATCAACTCCTGGATCGTAGGAAAAGTGCTCTGTTATGTCAGAGATTGTAGCGAGGCAAGGGGAGAATCACAAGGTATCAAAACTGAAGTCTTGATTGTGGGGGGCGGACGTGAATGGTGTCGAATCGTCTGCGGCTCGATCATCGAAGCCGGTCACCGAAGACACTTAGGTTCGGAAACCAACGTGGGAGGGGCGCTGCTCGCGGCGCCCGGCTCACAGATGCCACATTCGTGCTTTTGAGCCGGGCGCCGCAAACAGCGCCGCTACGAGCCCCACACCAAGCGCTCCACCGATCATAGTGGTTCGCCTGACGAGAGTGGCAACGAGGCCAACTGCTCCCAATTCTGGCCGGAGCTGACTTCGGTTTCGAGGGGGACGGTCAGGTCGTAGACGTTTTCCATAGTGTCGACGACGAGGCGGGCGGTTGGTTCGAGGTCGGGGCGATCGACTTCCAGGACGAGCTCGTCGTGGACCTGGAGGAGGAGGCGCGCGCGGAGCTGGGTTTCCTTGAGACGTTGGGCAAGCCGGATCATGGCCATCTTGACGATATCGGCCGCGGTTCCTTGCAACGGCATGTTAATCGCCATCCGTTCGGCAGCGGCGCGGCGGGCACCGTTGGACGACTGGAGGTCGGGGATCAGGCGGCGGCGGCCGTTGAGCGTCTGGACGTAGCCGTGGGCCGCGCCGA
This sequence comes from Thermomicrobiales bacterium, assembly GCA_036558305.1. GTDB lineage: Bacteria > Chloroflexota > Chloroflexia > Thermomicrobiales > UBA6265 > DATBFX01. The sequence goes on from DATBFX010000540.1 coordinate 6,476, forward strand.
AGCGCAGGGTTTCGTCGAAGTAGCGTTTGACGTTTGGCAGGCGCGCCCAGTACTGGTCGATGAACTTCTGGGCGTCGGCGCGCGGGAGACCGGTGTCGCGGGACAGTCCGTAGGCCTGCATGCCGTAGAGGAGACCGAAATTGACGGTTTTGGCGACGCGGCGCTGGTCGGGTGTCACCTCGCTCGGATCGATGCCGTAGACGAGGGCGGCGGTGGCGCGGTGGACGTCTTCGCCGGCGCGGAAGGCGTCGAGGAGGAAGGGTTCCTGGCTGACGTGGGCCATCAGACGCAACTCGATCTGCGAGTAATCGGCGGAGAGCAGGACCGCGTCGTCGACGAGGCGGCTCTCCGGCCGGTGGTCGGCGATGAAGGCGCGGCGGACGCGGCGGCCGAGTTCGGTCCGGATCGGGATGTTTTGGAGGTTCGGGTTGATCGAGGAGAGGCGACCGGTGGCGGCGATGGTTTGATTGAACGAGGTGTGGATACGGCGGGTCTCGGGATTGACCTGGAGAGGCAGGGATTCGACGTAGGTCGATTGCAGTTTGCCGAGGGAACGGATCTCCAGAATTTGCTCGACGATCGGGTGCTCACTGCGCAAGCGTTCGAGCACGTCTTGATCGACGGAATAGCCGGTCTTCGTCTTCCGGCCAGAGGGGAGTTTGAGGTCTTCGAAGAGGAGCGTCGCGAGTTGGCGGGTTGAGTTGACGTTGATTTCGCGTCCCGCCTTCTCGTCGATCTGGCGTTGCAGCTCACGCATGCGGCCCTGGATTTCGTCGCCGAGTTCGCGGAGATAGGTGGCGTCGATGGCGATGCCAGCCCGCTCCATGTCGACCAGCACGGGGGTGAGCGGCATCTCGATCTCGGCGAACAGCCGGTCCTGGCCCTGAGCAGAGAGGAGGGGACGGTAATAATCGGCCAGGGCGAACGTTGCTTCGACGTCGCCGCAGGCGTAGTCGCCGGCCTCGTCGAGGGAGACGACGTCCATCGTCAATTGGCCGCGGCCGGAGCCGATCAGTTGCGAAATCTCGGTCATCTCGATGCCGAGTTTGGTGAAGGCGAGGTTTTTGAGACCGACGTTGCTCTCGTTGAGGAGGTAGGCCGCGATCATCGTGTCGAACGTCGCGTTGGCGAGGGGAAAACCGCTGCGGTTGAGGACCTGGAGGTCGTATTTGGCGTGGTGGGCGATGACGTCCAACCCTGGATCGGTCAGGATCGGGGTGAGGGCGGTGCGGACGTCGTCGATCGAGAGTTGGGTGCCGCCGGCGTGGCCGACGGGGAGGTAATAGCTCTCGGACGGGCTGACCGCGATCGCGACACCGACGAGTCGAGCGAGCATCGGGTCGGTCGAGGTGCTTTCGACGTCGATGGCGTAGGCGCGCGTTTCGCCGATCCGCTGGACGAGTCGGGCGAGATCGTCGCTGGTCCGGACGATCGACCGCGACGAGGGGGGACGCTCGACCTTTGGCGCCGCGGTGACGACCTTCTGCGGTTCCGGCAGGCGATTGAGGAGCGTGCGGAATTCGAGTTCCCGGAAGAGCTCGACGACGCGGTCGCGGTCGAAGTTCTGGATGGTGCTGTGTTCGAGGTCGCAGGTGACGTCGAGGTTGCGGACGATGGTCGCCAGGCGCTTGCTTTCGATCGCCTGATCGGCGTTGGCTTCGAGTGCCGCCCGCGCCCGCGGCGGCGTGACCTCCTCGACGTGCTTGAGGATGTCCCCGATCCCGCCGAAGCGCGTGATCAGGGCGGTGGCGGTTTTGGCGCCGATGCCTGGAACGCCGGGGATGTTGTCGGAAGTGTCGCCGACGAGCGCCTTGTAATCGGGGACGTGTTCCGGTCCGAAGCCGTAACGCTCGAACACGCCGGCCCGGTCGAAGCGCCGGAGGTCTTCGAAGCGCCTCGGAGGGGCGCCGGGGAGGACGACTTCGACGTCGTCGTCGACGAGTTGGAGGAGATCGGTGTCGCCGGTGACGACCATGACGCGGAGTCCGAGGTCGCGGGAGCAACGGGCAGCGAGGCTACCGATGACGTCGTCGGCCTCGAAGCCCTCCCGCTCCTGGATCGGGATGTTGAGGGCGTCGATGAGCTGGCGGATGCGGACGACCTGGTGGCGCAGGTCGTCGGGCATGGCGGCGCGGTTGGCCTTGTAGCCCTCGTAGGCGTCGTGGCGGAACGTCCTGCCGCCTTCGAGGGCGACGATGGCGTGTTGGGGTTTTTGATTGTTGAGGACGTTGAGGAGCATGGAGGCGAAGCCGTAGACGGCGTTCGTCACTTCGCCCGATGAGGTGGACATCGTCGCGGTCAGTGCATGGTAGGCACGGAAGATGAGGCCGTATCCGTCCACCAGCATGATGGTCGGTCTCGTCGTGGGTTGGTCACCGGTCGTCGTCAAGACGGATCTCCCCTGGGCTCTCGCTCGCTTCGGGTGGCGCCGTCAGCCCGATCGCGGAACGAGGCGGCAAACCGATCGCGAGTATAGAACGTACGATCGTTGAGCGCGTGAGAGCGCGCGCCTGGTATTCGGGTGCGGGAGCGGGATTGGTATACTGCCATATCGGCGTGGTGTTTATCTGGTTCGGCGTCACCGCCGGTGGAAGCTCCGCCCAGCGTTTTGAGTCGTCGCGACCGAGCCGGGCGGGGTTTGCCGTGCCGGGTCGCCGGTTGGATCGATCGGTCCCGCTCGTTGCCGGCGGGAGGAGTCTTTCCCTTGATGGACCCGACCGCCGTGCAGGAGGTTGCCAATCGGGCCTGCACCAACGTCGAGCGCGTGATGGTCGGCAAACGGCGGGAGGTCGAGCTCGTCCTCGTCGCGCTGCTGTGTCGCGGTCACGTGCTGATCGAAGATGTACCCGGTGTCGGCAAGACGGTGCTGGCGAAGGCGATCTCGCGGAGTATCGGATCGACGTTCAAGCGGATCCAGTTCACGCCGGATCTGTTGCCGAGCGACGTGACGGGTGTCAACGTCTTCAACATTCAAACCAACCGCTTCGAGTTCCGGCCGGGGCCGATCGTGGCGCAGATGGTCCTCGCCGACGAGATCAACCGGGCGACGCCGAAGACCCAATCGGCGCTCCTGGAGGCAATGGAGGAGGGACAGATCACCGTCGACGGGGTGACGCACCGGTTGCCCGCCCCGTTCGTCGTGCTGGCGACGGAGAACCCGATCGAGTACGAAGGGACGTTTCCGCTGCCGGAGGCACAGTTGGACCGATTTCTCCTGCGCATTTCGATGGGGTATCCCGGCCGGGCCGGGGAGTTGGAGATGCTGGAACGGCAGCACCGGGCCCACCCACTCGACAGTTTGACCCAGGCAGTCGGTCTGGAGGACCTGGTCGCCGCGCAGACGGCGGTGCGCGAGATCCACGTCGATCCGCTGGTCAGCGAATACATCATCGCGATCGTCGAAGCGACCCGGAATCACGAGGACGTCCAACTGGGTGCCAGCCCACGGGGATCGCTCGCGCTCTACAACGCGTCGCGGGCGCGCGCGGCAATCCAGGGACGGCCATACGTGATTCCCGACGACATCAAGGCGCTGGCGGAACCGACGCTGGCGCACCGGGTGATCGTGACGCCGTCGGCGCGGATCAAGAACGTCGACAGCCGCACGGTGATCTTCGAGATCCTGCGCGCGCTGCCGGTGCCCGGTGCCAGGCCGGGCGCCGTCAAGGCCGGGGTCCCGCGCTGATGGCCGGTGGCCGGACATGAGCGCCTTCCGGCTCGGGCTGCTCGTCGTCGGGACGCTGATCTTCGTCCAGGTCAACGAGTGGCAACTGCTCGACCAGTTGACGATCGCGCTGGTCGCGCTGATCGTGCTCGCGTATTTCTGGAGTCGCGTCAGCGTCACGGGGATCGCCGCGAGCCGGCGCATATCCACGACCCGCGCCCAGGTCGGGCAGACCGTCAGCGAGGAGATCGCCGTCGAGAATCGGGCGCGTCTCGGCAAGCTCTGGTTGGAGATCCGTGATCTGTCGTCGCTGCCGGGTCACCAGGCGAGCCGGGTCGTCCACCTCGGCCGGAAGCAGCGGCGATCGTGGGTGGTGGAGACGGTCTGTGCGCGCCGCGGGCGATACCGAACGGGTCCGCTGGTGGCGCGAGCGGGCGATCCCTTCGGGATCTTTCCGACGGCGAAACCGCTGCCGGTGCAGTTCGAACTCGTCGTCTACCCGGCGGCGGTCGATCTCAAGGGGTTTTCGCTGCCGATCGGGATGCTGAGCGGCGGCGTCACGACCGATCGGCGCACGCCGATTCTGACGCCGAGCGTGGCCGGCATCCGGGATTACCTGCCGAGCGATGCCTTCAACCGGATCAGTTGGAGCGCGACGGCGCGGCTCGGACGCTTGATGGTCAAGGAGTTCGACGTCGATCCGACGTCGGACGTGTGGCTGGTGCTCGATTTAGACCATCAATACAGCGTCCGCGCTTCGCAACCGCTCCGGGCGTCGGCCGAACGCTTCGACCGCTGGCCGGTGGAGGTCTGGCTCGATGCGACGGAGGAGTACGCGGTCACGATCACGGCCTCGCTGGCGCGGCGGTGTCTCGAGCAGGGGCGGTCGTTCGGAATGATCGCGACGGCGGCGCACTACGAGGTGCTACCGGCGGAGCGGTCGGACCGCCAGTACGTTAAGATTCTGGAATCATTGGCGGTGATCGAGGCCGACGGTCACCGGCGCCTGGCGGAGGTTTTGGTCGCCGAAACCCGGCGCTTTACCCGTCACAGTGGGTTGATCGTGGTCACGTCGTCGTCGGATCTCGGTTGGGTCGCCGCCCTCTCGGAATTGACGGGACGACGGGTCAAGGCGACGGCGATCGTCGTCGACCCGACGTCGTTCGGCCCGGCGCCGCCGGTAGACGCGGTTGTCGACGCTCTCCTCTCTGCCAACGTTCCGGTTCACGTCGTTAAGTATGGCGACGACATCGCGACGGCGCTGGCGATGAACGGCGGCAGACCGATGGCGACCAACGGGAAGGTCGCGCATGGTTAGCACCGCGATCGGACGGAACGCAGTCTCCCAGACGCCGGTGCGACCGGCGCGGCGGTCGCCCGCGGAGGGGTGGGTCTCGGTCGCCCTGCACGCGGCACTGCTCGTGATGATGGCCGACGAGATCGGCCGGGTCGGGCGGAGCGAGCGGGTGGGGATCCTCGTGCCACTCGCGCTGGGGGGCGGGGCGATTGGGCTGGCGCTCGCGAAGACGCGGTCGGTCGATCTGCTCGCGCACTTCGGTGCGTTCGTCTTCGGCGTTGCGGCGGCGGTCGGGATGACGGCCGTGCACTATGGGGACGTCGGGGGCGGGTGGCGGGAGAGTCTGCACCGGCTCGACGTGCGCGCGGAGCGACTGTACCGATCGCTTCAGCAGAGTAAGCCGCTCGATGACGATCTCCTGGTCGCGGTGATCGGGATCACGATCTGGCTGGTTGGGTACAGCTCGGCCTGGATGCTGTACCGGCGCCGGTGGCTCGGACCGTCGGTGATGCTGCCGGGGGTCGTGATCTTGACCAGTCTCGGTCTCGACCGCGACGCCTCGGCGGCGCCGATCTTTGCCTACCTGCTCCTGGCGATGGTGCTCGCGGCTCGGCACTTCGCGTTTCGGCGCCAGCAGGATTGGCGGCGGGCCCGCATCGCCGCGCCGCCGGCGTTGCCGAACCGCTTTTTGAGCGCGGGGGTGGTGATTGCGACGCTGGCGGTCAGTATCGGCATCGTGTTGCCGGTGCAAGCGCCGGATAGTGTGCTCGATTCGATCTCCGACCGCGCCGATCAGACGTGGCGCCAGGTGGAGCGGCAATGGAACCGGTTGTCGATCGGCGGCAGCGGCGATCGAGTCGAAAACTACTCGAAGTTCCCGGACACGTTCCGGATCGGCGCCCCGATCAATTTGGGACACGATCCGGTCGCGATCTTGACGGCGGGGCCGCCTTCCTACCTCGCGGTCCGTCGGTACAACGTCTATGACGGGCACAACTGGTCGACCGACGTCGACGACACGTTTCGCTTGCCCGGTGACGGCAAGGGCGTGCGGGCGACGCGGGCCACATTCGAGCCCGCGCAACCGGTGACGCTCTCGCCTGCCGTCTCACGCGACCGCGAGCCGGAAACCGCGGTGATCCACGTCTTGCGGCAGACGGATGGTCTGATCTTTACGATCGACACGTACTCGATGACGTCGGAAAAGACGGCCGCGCTGCTGGGATGGCGCAAACTCGACGATTTTCAGATACCGCTCGACAGCGTCGACGCGAGCACGGTCCCCGTGGATCTCTACTCTTTGATCGCGCTTTTGCAACAGGCAAAGTTCACTCCCGATCCGAACGGCGGCGAGCCCAGCGTGGCGCAGGCAGACCTGGCGTTACAGATCGGGCAGCTGCGCGGGTCGCTGAGACAGCAATATCCGCTGGAGACGCGCCTCGAGCTCGTAAATGGGAAGCCGGTCCTCCACGTTTCGGGACGGTTGCCGAACTACGACGACATCGAGGCCGTCTACGCCGGTGATCCCTCGGGGATCGAGAGCCAGTATCTGGTGACCGGGTTGCGGAGCGTGGCCGAACCCGGCGATCTCCGCGCGGCGGGTGTCGATTACCCGCAATACGTCAAGGACCGGTATCTCCAACTGCCCGGTACCGTTACCGCACGCACGCGCGACCTCGCGGCGCAGGTGGTCGGCGCGGCCGGCACTGGCAACGCATTCGACGAAGCGATCGCGATCCAGGATTATCTGCGCACCACGTATGCGTACGATCTGAACAGTCCACCACCGAACGAGAACCTCGACTTCGTCGACGACTTCCTGTTCGAGTCGAAGGTGGGCCGGTGTGAGCACTTCGCGACGGCGATGGTGGTGTTGATGCGATCGCTGGGTGTCCCGGCGAGGCTGGTGTCGGGTTACCACGTTGGCGACTACGATCCGAGTGCCCAGGGGTACGTTTATCGCGGGGACCAGGCGCACACGTGGGTCGAGGTCTACTACCCGGAATATGGGTGGATCCCCTTCGAGCCGACGCCCTCGGAGGACGCGTTCGCCTACGGGCCGGACGCCGCGAAGCCGGCGGCGACTCCTTCGGCGATGCCGACGCCGATGCCGACGCCGGTACCGACGCCGACCGTGGCCGCGCAGCCGTCGCCGGTCGCCGGCCCGATCGACACCGGCGGCAAGGGGCAGCCGTTTTATCGACGCCTCTTCGACGGGCTGACCTGGCTTCCCGCGCTCGTCGGTCTGGTCACGCTCGGTCTCATCCTGGGACTCGTGGTCGCGTGGCTGTGGGGACTCCGCGGTTTGCGACCGGGGGCGGCGCTCTACGCGCGGGCATTGCGGGTCGCGCGGTTCTGGGGGGTGCGCCCCGATCCGACGATGACGCCCGGCGAATTCGCGTCGGAGTTTGGGCGGAGTGTGCCGGCGGCGCGGACCGCCATCCGCGCCGTCGCGGAGATATACACCAAGGAGCAGTACGGCACGCAGGGGGCCAGTTCGGTGGATCTGACGGCGGGTCGATCCGCGTGGCACGAACTTCGTGCCTCACTGCTGCGTTGGCGGCCCTGGCGGCGGCGGCGGGTCGCAACCGGTCGACGGAGGGCCATCGGTGACTGATGCGGGCGGGCGGGTTCTCGTTGCCGGATCGATCAACACCGACTTGGTCGCGCATGTCCGCAAGGCCCCGGAGGCGGGCGAAACGGTTACCGGTAGTTCGTTCGCGATCTTCGGCGGCGGCAAGGGAGCCAACCAGGCGATTGCGGCGGCACGGTCCGGGGCCGCCGTGGCGATGCTGGGTGCGGTCGGGCGAGACGACTTTGGTCGACAGCGGCTGAGCGATCTGATCGCGGAAGGGATCGATACGGAGAGCGTGGCGACGACCGATCGCGCGGCGTCGGGAGTTGCGCTGATCGTGGTCGACGAGACCGGGCAAAACAGGATCGCCTACGTGCCGGGGGCGACGGCGACGGTGGTCGCGGAGCAGGCAATCGCGGGGTTGCGCCGGGTTCGGCCGCGGGTGTTTCTGGCGACGCTGGAGTTGCCGGTGGCGGCGTTGGCGGCGCTTTTTCGGGAAGCGAAGACGCTCGGCGCGACGATCATCACCAATGCGACGCCGGAACCTTCGCGGGGGCGCGACCTCGCGAGTGCCGCGGACATCCTGATCGTGAACGAGACCGAGGCGAGCGAGTTGCAGCCGGCGAACGGCAATCGCGATTGGGAAGCGGTGGCGCGATCGCTCCTGGCGCTCGGACCGAGCGCGGTCATCGTGACCCTCGGCGCCGATGGTGCGGTGGTCGTGGGAGATGGCATCGCGGCGGAGCTTCCGGCACCGCGCGTGGAGGTGGTCGACAGCACCGGGGCGGGGGACGCCTTCTGCGGCGCGGTGGCCGCACGACTTGCCGATGGCGGCGACTTGCTCACAGCGGCGCGGGCCGGCGTGATCGCGGGTTCCCTTGCGGTGACCAGGGCGGGCGCGCAACCGTCGATGCCGAGACGGGAGGAAATCGAGCAGATGCTGAGGGAGGCGTGACCGGTCGGCCGCAAAGCGCCGGCCTGGCCAGGGACTCGGTTGTCGAGGGGCGGAAGGGGAGGGATTCGAACCCTCGAGGCGGGGTCACCGCCTACGCGATTTCCAGTCGCGCGCACTAGGCCAACTATGCGACCCTTCCGAGAGCGCGCACCGGCGACGAAGCGTTCGCCGGTCCTGGCGGAGAGGGTGGGATTCGAACCCACGCTGGCTCATCACCAGACCGCTTTTCGAGAGCGGCACCATCAACCACTCGGACACCTCTCCATCCGTGATTGTACCAAAGGATTCACGCTGGCGACCAACTCCCCGTTCGTCCCTTGGTGCCGACTATAGCAGGCGGCACGACGAATCCACGTGGCGAGCAGCATCGCAGAGGAGCGGAGGCATATCGGGGTGTAGGGGCGGACCGGGTGCCCTCTGAGCGATGTCCGCCCGGCCACGTATGCGCCCACGAACAAGGGCGGCCACGGCGGTCCGCCCGTACGAAATGCGAGGACTGTTGCTTCCGGGATTGCCGCAAATGAAGAGCGCCCCGGTCGCGATGACCGGGGCGCTTCGGATCGGTACGCCTGGCAGGATTCGAACCTGCGGCCTTTGGGTCCGCAACCCAACGCTCTATCCCCTGAGCTACAGGCGCGCACTGGCAAGAGTATACGGTTTACGGGGGTCGGCGACAACGCGATCGCGTCGCTTTGGCGGCGGGAAGGGAGGGATTCGAACCCTCGGAAGAGGTTAGAGCCCCTTCAACCGCTTAGCAGGCGGCCCCATTCGACCACTCTGGCACCTCCCCGTGGTCGCTATTCGGTTGTCGCGCGCCAAATCGCTCGTGACATCTTCTGGCACGCCGGGCACGTCGAACCCTTGTTCGTCGGCTCAACGACGTGAAGTATAGTCGAGCCCCCTTGGACGATCAATCGCCGCGCCGCGCCGCCGACTATACTTTGCAGACGGGGAGATGGCGGAGCGGCCGAACGCGCTCGTCTTGAAAACGAGAGGGGGTGATGAGCCTCCCGTGGGTTCGAATCCCACTCTCCCCGCCCAGGCCTCTGGAGCTAAGCCTCGTTGAACCAGGTATGAGCATGACTGGCGGCCAAGCCATCCGCAAATCTGGAGATCGTGTGACTGGAGCAGGTGCGTGGCTCTCTTCCTGACGATCGTCGTCATCGTCTATCTCGCCTGGCGCTACCGCCGGGTCCTCGGCCTCGACAAGAGGTGGGATGGATTCGGACGACAACAGGCCAGCGACCTGGCAGCGAGTCTGGGTTGGGGCACCCGGCGGGAGCCGACCGCACAACCGCCCGCACCGGCGAGGCAGCCTCAAACGTCCCGCCCGGCTCGCCAGGGGATGTTCCCCAAGATCGATAGCCGGCGATTGCCGGTCACGATTGCGGCCGGCATCGTTGAGGCGATCGTGGTGATCGGACTCGATCTGGCGGGGCATTCGCTTCTTTCATTTCTGGCCGCCGCGGTGATCGGTCCGTTCCTCGGCGGGCTCTACGTCCGGTCGCTGTGGTGGCCGTTGATCGCGGCGCTGGTGGCGATCGTCGTCGGTGCCGGTGGCGAAATGAGTCCTCTGGTGGTCACGGTGCCGGTTGCGATATTCGGTTACGTCGGTGCCCGCTCGGACGTCGCCGGTTGGTTTTCCCGACTATTTGCCGAACCCGAGGACCGATCGCCTCACGCGTAAAAGCCGCGGGCGGCTGTTGACGCATTCCGACCCAGGTGGTAGGGTCCGTTATCCCCGCAACTGGCAACCGGCGCTCCCGCGCGGTGGGTTCATCCCCTGACGCGTCGTCCTCAGACACCTGAGCCGACACCGTTTCGGCGCACCCGACGGTGCCCGTTGCAGCGGCGCTGTGGCCACGGGTAAGGGAAGGGATGACCGTTTCACGAACTCCTTGCTGTTTGCTGGGCGACCGATCGTTCAACCGTCGCGTCCTGCTGAAGGCGTCTGCCGCATTCGCGTCGATGGCCGCAATCGGCACGGCGGCGCTCCACACGGTCGCTGCCCAAGACGGAAATGGCGGGACCAGGGCCGGCAAGTGGGTTGAATCCGACCACGTACAGGCATTCTCGGCGGCATCGGCGGTGTCCTCTTTCCAAGCCGACTTCACGTTCTATGCGATCGCACCGCATTGGGCCGGCGAGGGCGATCCATCGGCGTCGGTCGAAATGCAGTTCAGCGACGACGGCACATCGTGGAGTGATCCCGTGACCGTCGGTGCGGCCAGTGATTCGGGTGACCAGGTGGACCGCGACGGTCGAATCTTCGGTCAGCTAGCGGTCTTGGAGAGCGGCGCGAATCACGTCCAGTACCGCGCGCTCGATGCGAACGGCGATCCCGCCAACCTGCCGTCTCTGGCGTTCACCTACATCGACGCCACGGACGGACCGACGATCGACGACGTCTTCAGCGCGGCCGAGACGCCGACGGTCGATCCACCGCCGATCATCTCGCGGGAGGCCTGGGGCGCGGACGAGCGCTACCGGCACGAAGACCAAAAGCTCTCGAAACCGATCATCTGGCCGCCGGAGTACCAGACGGTCGAACACGTCATCATCCACCATTCGGCGACGCCGAATTTCCAGGACCCTTTGACGACCGTGCGATCGATCTACTACTACCACGCGGTCGAGCGCGGGTGGGGCGACATCGGCTACAACTACCTGGTCGATTGGCAAGGGAACGTCTACGAGGGACGGGTCGGCGGCGACAACGTCATCGGCGGGCACGCGTTCGAGTACTCGCACGGCAGCTCGGGGATCTGCACGATCGGCAACTTCATGACGGTCGAACCGACGGCGGAGGCGCTGGCGGCGCTGATCTGGATCACCGCCTGGGTTGGCCGCTTCCTCGATCCGTTCGGTGAAGCGCCGTTTCACGAGCAACCCTCGTTCCCCTCGATCGGCGGGCATCGCGACTGCTACCCGGAGGGGTGTCCGGGAGACATGCTCTATGCCGACCTCAATTACATCCGGAATTCGGTGGCGCAGGTGCTATCGTACCGGGTCGATCCCGATCCGAATCCGTCGTTCGTCGATGGCGACGAGGTCAGGATTGTCGTCGACCAGACGAATCTGCGTTCGGGACCCGGCACCGACTTCTCCGTCCTGCGGACGTTGCCGTTCGCCAGCGAGTTCGTCGTCAACGACGGTCCGGTCAGCAACGGCGGCTACGTTTGGTACAAGGTCACGGGCGATCGGGGACTTGGGTGGTGTATCGAGCAGAACCTGGAGGCGACAGGAGGCGGCAGTACGGCGGCTTTCGGGGTCGGCGATCGCGTTGCGGTCGACACGGACATCCTCAATCTCCGCGCGTCGCCCGGTTTGTTCGCGACGGTGATTGCCCGATTGGCGACGAATGACGAAGGGCAGGTGGTCGACGGGCCCAACCGCGCCGACGGGTACGATTGGTATCGTCTCGAAACCGACCAGGGGACGGGCTGGTCCGTCGGCGATTACCTGGTCGCAGCGGGCGGATCTTCGGGCCGATTCGAGAGCGGGGACGCCGTGACGGTGGACACCGACTGGCTTCGCTTGCGGACATCGCCGAGTGTCTCGGCCGGCGTGATCGCGGTCATGCCTTCGGGGACGCGGCTCACCATCACGTCGACGCCTCGTGCGGCAAACGGTTACACCTGGTACAAGGTCAGCAGCGGGGAATTCGGATCCGGTTGGTGTGCGGGTCAATACCTCGCGGCCGGCGGATTTACAGCCGGCGACGAGGTGCACGTGATCGACGGGCGGCTCAATCTCCGTTCCGGACCGGGAGTCGACAGGAGCGTGCTGACGGTGATGGCGGACGGCGCCTCGTTGACGGTGACCGGTGGTCCGCGGGAGTCGGACGGATACGCTTGGTACGAGGTGTCGAGCAATGCGTACGGGGACGGATGGTGCGTCGGTCAGTATTTGGCGCTTGATTGAGTTGTGAACCCGTCGAGGCCCTAGATTGAAATCGCCCAGAGGGCACCCGGCTGACGAAACGAGACCCCTTCGGGGTTAGAGAGGGGAGTCTCCATTCGGGAATCCTTGTTCGTTGCACGGAAGGTGGGGGCAACGTATAGTTAGACCGGCTGACGCAGACGTACGTACACTGCCGGCCGCGCCCGTCCACCCGCGGACGGCTGCCGGTGCTTCGCATTGGAAGGTTCGTCTCGATGAAGATGCAGATCATCCTCCGCAAGGATGTCGAGAATGTGGGGGAGGCCGGGACGGTCCAGACCGTCTCTGGCGGGTTTGCCCGCAACTACCTGATTCCGAAGGGCCTGGCGGTCGTGGCGACGGCGGGCGAACTCAAAGTCCTGGCCGAGAACCAGCGCGTCAAGGACATGAAGATCGCGCGACAGGAGCGCGAACTCCAGTCGTTGGCGGACCGGCTCAACGGGCAGCGGTTGACGTTCGAGGCGCGGGCGGGCGACCAGGGCCGGTTGTACGGTTCGATCACCGCCGGTGACATCGCGGAAAAATTGACGGCGGCGGTCGGGCAGGAGATCGACCGGCGCAAGGTGGTGCTCGACGAGGCAATCCGCACGGTCGGGGAGCACACGGTCAGCGTCCACCTCGTCGGTAAACTCCGGCCGCAGGTCACCGTCCTCGTCAACGCGGTCGCGGACGAAGCCGAGGCCGAGGCGAAGGACGAGTAACGGAGTCGTCAGTCGTCAGTCGTCAGTCGTCAGCACGGGTCGTTTCTACTGACAACTGACAACTGGCTACCCAAAAATGACTACTCGCATCTGCCGCGCCGGTGAGCACCCCGCTGACCGGTGCGGACTGGTCGACGAGCCGACGGCTCGTACGTCGCCGATCCCCGCCGGCCGAAGCAGGAGTTTCGCCGGATGGTTGCCGCGGTCGACCGCCTTCCCCCCCATAACCTCGAAGCCGAGCAGTCGGTGCTCGGCAGTCTGTTGATCGACCGCGACGCGATCATCCGGGTGGCGTCGGTCGTCAAACCGGACGACTTCTACCACGGCGCGAACGGGATCATCTATCAGGCGATCCTCGACCTCTACAACCGGCGCGAACCGACCGACTTTCTGACCCTCTCCGATGAACTGACGCGGAAGGAGCGACTCGATCAGGTGGGAGGAATCGCCTACCTGTCGTCGCTCCTCAACGCCGTCCCGACCGCGGTCCACGTCGAGTACTACGGCAAGATCGTCGAGCGGACGGCGACGTTACGGCGCCTGATCGACGCCGGAGCGGCGATCGTCGGCATCGGCTACCGCGAAGGCATCGACACCGAGGAGGCCCTCGATCTGGCCCAGCGGACGATCTTCGACGTGTCGCAGCACCGGTCGAGTCGCGACTTTCAGTCGATCGCCGATGTCCTCGAAAAGTTCTTCGACCAGATCGATTACCTGCAGCAGCACCGCGGCAGCGTCGTCGGCGTACCGACCGGTTTCACCGACCTCGACCAACTCACCGGCGGGCTTCAAAAGTCCGACCTGATCATCGTCGCGGCGAGGCCGAGTGTCGGCAAGTGCCTGACCGCGGCGAGTCTGATCGATGATCCCCTGACCGGGGAACGGCGAACGATCGAAGACTGCGTCCGCCGGAAGATCAGTCGTGTCCTTGGGCTCTCCGCCACAGGACAGATCCGGTCGACCGCCGTGTCAGACTGGATCGACAGCGGAGTCCAGCCCTGTGTCCGCGTGGTGACGAGAACAGGGAGGGCGATCGAGGTCACCCGCCATCATCCGTTCTTGACGGTTCGGGGCTGGCGATCGATCGGAGAATTGCAGCCAGGTGATCGAATCGCCGTACCTCGGAAGATCCCCGTGTTTGGAACGGTCTCCGCTCCAGCCTGGCTCGCAAGGTTTCTCGCTTACTTCATTGCAGAAGGATGCCTCACCGATACCACGCCCGAGTTCACCAACACCGATCCGATCATCGTCGACGATTTTCTGGGGATCATTCGCGACCACTTTCCGACGACGCGAGTGCGGCAAGAGAGAATCACTTATCTTGTGAGCCGATTGCGCGGACGCGGCGGACACGACCCGAATCCTGTCACTGTGCTCTTACGTCGGTACGGTCTGTGGGGCAAGGGGGCTCGCGACAAGGCCTTTCCACAAGAGATTTGGACATGGGATCGAACGGCGCTGTCTACGTTCATGCGCGTGCTGATGAGCTGTGATGGGTCAGTCTACCAAGCCGACGGTTTCCCCCGCATCGAATTTACGGTCGCTTCCGAGCGATTGGCCCTCGACGTCCAACACGCCTTTCTCCGCTTTGGCATCGTGGCAAAGTTGGAAGCGAAGACGGCACAGTCATGGCGTGTCCACATTACGGAACCTGCCTCAGTGGCGGCATATTATGCCGAGATCGGCTGGATCGGCGAGAAGGCCGAGCGCGTGTTCAAGTCATACGATCCGGCAAGACGTCGTTCGAATAACGGCCACGCGCCGGTTGACGTATGGGAAACCATCAGAAAGGTTTCTCGGGGTCGGGGCTTGTCGCTTGCCGAGTTGAACCGCCGAGCGGGCGATCGTCCTGACAGCCTCCATACCAACCGTTCCGTGCCGTCGCGGCGGTTGGGCAAGTATGCGGAGATTTTGGACGATGATCGGCTCTTGCTGGCGGCGAGCCGAGATATCTATTGGGACCAGATCGATGCGATTGAGGATATCGGTTCGCACCAGGTCTACGATTTGACCGTGCCGGACGGCGCAAACTTTGTCGCCAACGATGTCTGCGTACACAACACGGCCTTCGCCCTCGGGCTTGCCTACGGGGCGGCGGTGCAACACGGGCGGACGGTCGGCGTCTTTTCGCTCGAGATGGCCGCTGAGCAGTTGGTGCAGCGGTTGCTGTCGACCGAAACCGGCGTCGATTCGCACCGGCTGCGTCTGGGCCAGATCGACGACCACGAGTGGGACCGCGTATCGCGCGCATTCGGCCGGCTTGCCGAGGCCCAGATCTACATCGACGATTCGGCCGGTCTGAACGTGATGGAGGTGCGGACGAAGGCGCGCCGGCTCCAGGCAGAGCACGGACTCGACATGCTGGTGATCGACTATTTGCAGTTGATGCACGCCCGCCGGAGCGAGAACCGGGTTCAGGAGATTTCGGAGATCTCGCGCGGCCTCAAGGGATTGGCGCGCGAATTGAATATTCCCGTCATCGCGCTCTCGCAGTTGTCGCGCGCGGTCGAGACGCGGTCGGACCACCATCCGATGCTTTCGGACCTTCGCGAATCGGGCTGCCTGGACGGCGACACGCCAGTCTACCTGCCGGATGAAGGCACGTGGGTGCCGATAAGAGCATTGGTCGGACGCGCGGACGTTCGCGTTCTCGCATTGAACGAGGATACGTGGAAGTTGGAGCCCCAACGGATCCTCAGCGCGTTTGCGACCGGCCACAAACCCGTTTTCAAACTGAGGACGCGTTTGGGACGTGTGATCCGGGCGACGGCGAATCACAAGTTTCTGACGGTTCAAGGGTGGAAGCGCTTAGATGAACTGGACGTCAGCTGCCACATAGCACTGCCGCGGCAACTCCCGGGCTCTGGCACCCCATCCATGTCCAAAGACGAATTGGCGCTCCTGGGCCATCTGATTGGCGACGGCTGCACGTTGTCGCGGCAACCGATCCATTACACGACAGCCGACGAGGATCTGGCAATCCTCGTATCTGATCTCGGCAGCAAGGTCTTCGGTGACAAGATCAGACCGCGAGTCGCGCGCGAAAGAGAGTGGTATCAGGTCTACTTGGCAGCCAACGGACCGCTTGGCCACGGGACTCGGAACGCGGTCGCTGCCTGGCTCGACGGCATGGGCATTTTCAATCTTCGGTCCTGGGAGAAGAGAATTCCTGTCGCCGTGTTTGCGCAGCCGAGAGACGAAATTGCTTGTTTCCTAAGACATCTATGGTCAACCGACGGCTCATTGTGGCTGCCCCGAAGCACGAAGGCCGCTCCTCGTATCTATTACGCGACGAGCAGTCCCGAGCTTGCTTCCGGAGTCCAGTCACTCCTATTGCGGATCGGCATCCTCGCGTCCGTTAGTCGACACGGCCAAGGAAGCAAAGGACGAGACCAATACCATGTCGACGTCAACGGTCTTCCGGATCAACAACGATTTCTCGAGATCGTCGGAGGTGTCGGTCAAAGGAAGTTGCGCGCAGCGGAGTCGATCAGCGAACGGAACGCCTCGAAAATCACCAACACGAATCGCGACATCTTACCCCGGGATGTCTGGCAGATCTACGCCTTACCAGCCAAGCGAGCAATCGGCATGACGGAGAGGAGATTTCAAGCTGCGCTGGGCAATCACTATTGTGGATCGGGCCTCTATCGCCAGAACGTAAGCCGCGAACGAGCAGCTCGTATTGCACAAATTGTGGCGTGCGAAAAACTCGCCCGGTTGGCAAGGAGTGATGTCTATTGGGACCAAGTCGTAAGTATCGAGCCGGACGGTGAAGCAGATGTGTTTGATCTCACTATCGAGGGGTTGCACAATTTCGTCGCAGGAGACGTCATCGTCCACAACAGCATCGAGCAAGACGCCGATATCGTGATCTTCCTTTACAGAGATGAGATCTACGATCCAAACACCGAACGAAAAGGGATCGCCGAAGTCATCGTCGCGAAGCATCGAAATGGACCGGTCGGTACGGTGAATCTCCGGTTTTTCGAAAAGACCGCGCGCTTTGCCGACTTGGAGTTGTACCGTGAATCGTCGTCGTAGGGGCACGGCGTGCCGTGCCCATCTCCTTGACGCGGCGTTCGCGTTTACGCGAAGGGCACGGCGTGCCGTGCCCTTACGGCCGGTATTTGCGCTGGCCGTGGGACCACCGTCGTGACCAAGCGGTTCGGGGGGTTCCTCGTCGCGACCGATCCGTGGGTGCCGGTGCCGCTGACATTCTTCACGGATGTCTTGCCACAGATCACCGAAATCGCCGAGGCGCAGGTGATGTTGGCGGTGTTTCGGCTGGCAGAGGCGGGCGGCGGGATCGACACGGCGGTCGGAGAGAGAACCATCGTGCGCGACCGTGCCGTGCGAGACGCGCTTCGGGTCGTCGGCAGCCCGCGAGAGCCGGATCAGCGGATCGCGACCGGGCTCGATCTGGCGGTTGGACGGGGGACGCTGCTCCGGTTCGTGACCGATGGTGGGAAAGAGCGTCGGGTCTGGTACTATGTCAACACGCCGGTGAACCAGGCGCTCGTCGCGGCGATGGCACGCGGTGCGGTGGCGCCACCGCAGGCACTCTGGGAGGGGGGTGAGGCGCCGGCGGTTCGACCCGAGCGGCCCAACGTGTTTCGGCTCTACGAGCAGAACATCGGGCTGTTGACCCCCTTGATCGCCGACCACCTCGTCGACGCCCTGGAGAACTACCCCCGCGAGTGGATCGAGGACGCGATCGCCGAGGCGGTCGAGTACAACCGCCGGAGCTGGCGGTACGTGCAGCGTATCCTGGAAAAGTGGTCCGTGAGCGGACGCGGCGACGGCGCTCAGTGGGCTCCCGACGGGGACGGCAGACATGAGACACATCGGCGACGTGATCCGCGAGAGCATCTCGATCCCGATCGGTACAAGAACGGGCGGTACCTCTCCCAGAAGGGACGTCCCTAAGTGTCCCATTTGCCAGGACGCGGGTTACCTGCGGATGGAGGCGCCGGTCGGTCACCCGAACTTCGGGCGGCTGTTCCCGTGCGAATGCACCGTCAAGCGCCGGGAAGAGCGGTTGGTCGACGAACTCTGGCAACTGTCGAATCTCGATGCCCTCGGCGATTTGACGTTCGATAATTTCGATTCGTCCGTCGACGGACTGCGCGAGGCGTACGATGAGGCAAGAGAATACGCGAGGACGCTGCACGGCTGGATCTTCTTCCACGGCAGTTGCGGCGTCGGCAAGACGCACCTGGCGGTGGCGATTGCCCAATACGCGATGGACCGCGCGAAATTGGGCGTCTACTTCAGTGTCGTTCCGGATTTGCTCGACCAGTTGCGTGCCACCTTCGATCCCGCCAACGGTGTTGCCTACGACGATCGGTTCAACCAGATCCGCAATTGCCAATTGCTCGTCCTCGACGACCTGGGTACCGAGAATACGACTCCCTGGGCTCGCGAGAAGCTCTACCAAATCCTGAACCACCGCTACAACGAGCACCGACCAACGGTGATCACGTCGAATCAACCATTCGAGCGGATTGAGGAACGCATCCTGTCTCGGCTTTCCGACACGCGCCTGACGCGCTACTTGTGGATCGACGCCGAGGATTACCGGCGACAACGGCGCGCAAACGCGGAGGCGCCGGCGCAGCGACGCTGACCCCGGCGCGGTTCCCGACCGCGGCGACTTCGTACCACGCTCCTATTCTCCACGCGTGCACCCCTTCGTACACTGGCCACACCGATCGCCCGGTTGGCGCGAGCGGTTCGGCGGAGCGGAGGGAAACAGTGACCCAGCAAACGATGACAGCCGGAGCCAAGCCGCTCGGTACCGATGCCGGAGCGGCGGCCGAGGCGACCACGCCGACGATCGGGCTGGACGCACGACCCCGGCGTCGCCTGGGCTCTTGGCAAATCGGCAACGCCGACGGCGCCACCGCCGCGATTTCGCAATTGCCGACACCCGAGAACGGCGCGACGTTACCGCTCGCGCCCTCCTCGCCATCCCCGACCGCAACGATCGATCTCAACACGGGCGACGCGGTCCAACCAACGACGGCGCTTCCGCCGGCTCAGAGTGGTGCGCTTGACTCGGTCGCGACCGGTCATCCCGGTCGGGGCGTCACCTCGACGGTACCGCTATCGGGTGTTGCGTCAGCGCCGGCAACGCGGCAGATCGGGGCGCCGGTAGGCGATGCGGCGACCGTGGCGCTCGCCGCGGCCCCCACCGGCGAGATCGCGGGCGCCGCGACCGCTCCCATCGCGACCGCGACCACGACGGCCGAACTGCTGCGGTCGATTCGGTTGCGCGGGGCGGATGTCGAGTCGGTCGCGGCCACGAGACCGATTCGGACTCCGAGCAGCCGGGGGACGGGTGGGCTCAGTGCGGCGGCCGCGACGGCACCGATCGAGGAGATCGGCGCCGACTCGACGGTTGAGTTCAGCGCGGCGCTGAGCGCCGAGGACGAGGCGCAACTCGCCACGCTCCGAGACCGCGCACGAGACAATCCGACCGATTCGGACGCGCTGTTTGCGCTTGCCGTGGCGCTTCATCGGGCAGGACAGCGGCGGGAGGCGCGCGACGCGCTGACGAAGTTGGTGGCGCTTTATCAAGAGCGCGGTCAGCATTCCCAGGCGATGCGGATCATGGGGATGCTGGCGGCACCGAAGACGGGACCGATTGCCACCGAGGACTTGCCGCCACGACCGGCCACGGCAACTCTGACGGCAGCACTGCCCCGGCACACCTCGCCGTTGCCTTCGCCGTCGACGGCGGCGCTCGGTCGACCGGCGCGTTTGCAATCGCGCCTTCTCACGCCGCAACCGACGCCGCAGTTCGGGCCGGAATCGCTCGCGTTCACGATCCCACTACCGGACCAACAGCGTCTCCCGCTCGAGGTGCGCGAGATCGTCCAGCAATCGTCCGACGACCTGAAACGGGGCAATCTCCAGGCGGCCTTCGATCTGTGCCTGTACGGTCTCAATCTGGCGCCAGACCACGTGCCGCTGCACCTGCGCATCGCCGAAATCTACGCCGCCCAACGACTCGTTCGGCGCGCCCGCACCCAGGCGGAGACGCTCCTCCGGCTCGCCGAAGCGAGTGGTGAGCGGACTCACCTGTGGATGGTCTACCGGCTCCTGCTGCACACGACGGACGGCGACCTGCCGAGTCTGCGGCAGTTGGTGGAATTGCTGATCGAGGCGGGTCAGACGGAGCAGGCGTCGTTCTACGCGGCGAAGCTGATCCAGTTGCTGGATGCCGAAGGACTCTCGGAAGAGGCGCTGGGCTACTCGGTGCGGCTGTGCAAACTCATCCCCGGCGACACGCGGGCCGCGCTGGAGAACGCGATCCTCTTGTTGAAGAACGGCGATCGCGGCGGTGCGGTCGATCGCTGGGAAGCAGCGGTTGCGGCCGGGGCCGACCCGACGATCGCCAAGTCGTCGATGGCCGCGCTGATGACGTCCGTCCACGAAGACGACCACTGGCGGATGTTGAGCGAGGTGGTTCCTCTCCTCCGCGAAAGCGGCGATCGCGACATCGTCGATGCCTACGTGCGAACCGCGGCGGTCGAGACACCGACCAAGACGCTCGAGGCGGGTGAGGGATTGTTGCTGGCGGCCGCGGGCGACGAGCGGGCGCGGGAGTTGCTGGCGGCGGCGGCCGGCGATCGCAGCGGTTCGGCGTTCGCGCGGGCCGTGAGCGCCGTGACGCTGAGTTGGCTGCTCAAGGAGACGGCGCAGGCGGACGAATACGTGGCCGCGGTGCGCACGGCGCTGCAATTGCTGGAATTGCCGGCGGTGGCGACCCATCCGAATTGGCAAGGGCTGGTCGGGCGGATTCCCCGCCACGAAGACCTCAGTCTCGAACTCGGCGAAGCGTTGCTGGCGCGTCAGGACGCCGCGGGCGCGGCGGAGGTGCTGAGGGCCGCACATGCGCGCAGCCGTCACCACGGTCAGGTGTGCGATCGGCTGGCCGAAGCGTACTTTCGGGTCGGTCAACTCGGGTCGGCGCTGACCGTCCTCGACGAACTGGCGGTGCACTACCGGTCGAGCGGACAACTCGAGGCGATGGCCGGTGTGTTGCGGCAGATGTCGCAGTTGGCACCGAACAACATCAAGGTCAAGTCGCGCCTGATCGACGCCTACCTCCAGCGCGGTTTCGTCGCCGAAGCGAGGGCGGAACTGATCCAACGGGCCGATCTCGAAGAGCGATCGGGGCTGATCAAGGATGCGGTGGCCAGTCTCCAACGGGCGGCCGACCTGAGCTGGACGATGGGGCTCGCCGAGGAGACGTTTGCCGTCTACCAACGCGTAATCGGGCTGATGCCGGAGGACGCCGGCAACCGTCATGCGCTGGTGAATCTCTACTTGCAGATGGGACGGCTCGACGAGGCGGCGGTGCACCAGCGCGCCGTGGTCGACATCGCGGTGAAGCAGGACAGCAAGCACGAGGCGATCGCCGCCCTGCACCAGGTGATCGGTTTGACGCCGGACGATGCGAGCGCCTACTACCAGCTCGGCGACCTGTTGACCTCGCTCGGCGAGTATCATCAGGCCGAGCGCGTCTACCGCCGGCTGGTCTTGATGAATCCCTCCGACCCGATCGCGCAGGCAAAGGCGACGACGATGGCCGCGCTCAGGGAGACCGCGCAACCGGTGACGTAGTCGCGTCGCGGCCGCAGAAAGGGACGACCGGCGCGCAAGTGGTAGAATCGCCCAGGTCTGGGCCAGACTCGCGTGACGCGCCGGTGGATCGATGCCCGAATTCGGTTGGCTGCTCTCTCGGCTCGGCAACGTCCGGGCCATCCTCGACATTATTACCGTTACCGTGATCATCTACTGGTTGCTTTGGGTCGCGCAGGGCACTCGAGCGACGCAGCTGATCCGGGGCGTCATCATATTCCTCGCGCTGGGCTACTTCCTGGCGTCGTCGCTCGACCTGTCGACGCTGAATTGGATCTTGGCACGGACCTGGCCCGCGCTGATCGTCGCGATCCCGATCATCTTTCAACCGGAGCTGCGCCGTGCGCTCGAACAACTCGGCCACACCGGGTCGTGGTTGCGGACGTCGTTTCCGGCCGGGAACGAAAACGAGATCCTCGAGCGGACGGTGGACGAGGTCGTCCGCGCCGCGGCGCAACTGGCCCGGCAGCGGTACGGCGCGTTGATGGTGATCGAGCGGGAGACGGGTCTCCAGGACTACGCGGATCGGGGAGTGCCGATCGACGCGTACCTGACGCGCCAACTCTTGATCAACATCTTCTTTCCGAATTCGCCGCTGCACGACGCCGCGGTGTTGATACGCGGCGACCGGATCCTGGCCGCCAGCGTCGTGTTGCCGCTCACGGACAACATCTCGGCGACCGGTCAGCTCGGGACGCGCCACCGCGCCGCGATCGGCGTCACCGAGGATTCGGATGCCCTGGCCGTCGCGGTTTCGGAGGAGACGGGACAGATCGCGGTGGCTCACAACGGGCGACTGATCCGCAATCTCGATCAGGATCGACTCCGACGGGTGTTGAGGACGTTGCTCCGGCTCGATCGGCAAGAGGGTCGCGTCACCGGCGCCAACGGCCGGCTTCATTTGCCCAGCCGACCGGCGATTCTCGCTCGGCAGAGCGAGACGGGGGCGCGCCGGGACGCCGAGCCGACGAAAACGGGGTCGTGAGCGGTCATGAAGCGTGCACGCGAGTGGATCGGCGCCCGCACGACGACCGCCGATCTGGTCAGATTGGGGTCGTCCCTGGTTCTGGCCCTGCTCCTCTGGGGCTGGGTGACCACGCGCGAGGATCCCGAACGCACGCGCTTTTACTCGAACGTGCCGGTCCAGGTCGGAGAGCTCAACGGCAACCTGGTGGTTGTCAGCGCGCCGCCTAACGTCCAGATACGACTCAGGGGACCGCGGTCGGTGATGGACGGGGTCGATCCGGCCGACGTCTCCGCTCACCTGAATCTCGACGGTATCGAAGCGCCCGGTTCGTACAACGTCGACGTCGTCGTCTCCGCGCCGGATGGAGTCTGGGACCGAAAGTCGACGCCGGCGCGGGTGCAGATCCAGGTCGAGGAGTCGGTCGCCAAGCAATTCCCCGTGGTGCCGGAGGTGCAAGACGAGGTGAATCCGCGGAGGCGGGTCGGGCAGATCGTGCCCGCGGTGTCGGATGTCACCGTGCGTGGGCCGTCGTCGGTCGTCGCTCGGGTCGATCGGGTGATTTTGCCGGTCACGATCGGGAATCAGACGAGCGACTTCACGGGCGACTTCACCCCGATCGCTCAAGACAAGGACAAGCAACCGGTCACCGAAGTGACGATCTCCCCCGCGACGATTTCGGCGACGGTGCCGATCGAAGCCGCGGGCAAGAGCGTGGCGGTGTTTGCGACACTGGTCGGGACACCGGCCGAGGGACTCGAGGTGCTGGATCGGGCCGTCATCCCGTCGACGGTGTTGGTCGAAGGCGACAAGGACGTGCTCGAAGGGCTCCTGTCGGTCCAGACCGAGCCGGTGGACATTACCGGAGCGACGGCGAATGTCAGTCAACGGGTCGGAATCGAAGGATTGCCGGAGGGGGTCCGCGTCATCGATCCGGCCGACGGCAAGGTCGAGGTCTCGGTCCAGATCGCCCAAAGAAGCGTCAGGCAGGAGCTTCCCGGTCTACCGGTGGAGGTGACAAATCTCGATCCGGGATTGAAGGCCGTGGTAGCGCCGACGGAGGTGGCGGTCGTGGTGGTGGGTTCGGCCGACGTCCTGGCTCAGTTGCGGACCGAGGACTTGACCATTCGGGTGGATGCCGGCGGGTTGGGGCCGGGAGTTCATCTGCTGAAACCGACCGTTTCGGTGCCGCCGAACGTGCAATGGATCAGTACGGACCCGGAGATGGTCGAGGTCACGATCAGTCTAGTACCGACGGCACCGCTCTCGGCGACGCCGGTCGCGTCGCCGTTGCCACAGAGTTAGGCCTTGCCAAAATTATCGGACGGGCTGGCCCGCGCGGAAAGTGAAAAACGACGGCGGTTTGGTCGGGCTGCGCTCACTCTCCGGCAGCAGAAACGCCGTCGTCGGTTTTGGCGCCGAAGTCCATCTCGTGGGTCAAGAGGATCGCTTCGGCGACTTCGCGCATCGATTTTCGCGCGTCCATGCTAGTCTTGCGGATGCGATGGAAGGCTTCGGATTCGCGCAGACCGTGGACTTCCATCAAGACGCCCTTCGCGCGCTCGACGACCTTGCGCGATTCAAGCGCCTCTTTGAGATCGCCGACTTCGCGTTCGAGTGCCTGAAACTCCTCGAAGCGGGCCAGTGAGAGCTCGATCACCGGCATCAACTCGGCTTCCCGGAATGGCTTGACGACGTAGCCGACGACGCCCGCTTCTTTGGCGCGATCGACAAGCGCCTGATCGGAGTAGGCGGTCAGGAGGACGACCGGGGCAATGCGGTCCTCGGTCAGGCCCTCGGCGGCGGAGATACCGTCGAGGTCGGGCATCTTGATGTCCATGATGACGAGGTCTGGGCGGAGTTTCCGCGCAAGGTCCATCGCCGATCGTCCGTCGCCGGCTTCGCCGATGACGTCGTAGCCGAGGTGGACAAGCATCTCCCGCAGATCGAGCCGGATCAGCGACTCGTCGTCGGCGATGACGATGCGGCAGGGGGCACTACGGGTCGAAACGGGGTTCCTCATCTGCTGTCCAATCAGGAACGCGGACGGCGCCGCAGCTCATCGTGGCCTACGAGCCTGACGGGAGGGTTGCGCCCTTGCGCCATTTCGCCCGATCGTGCCTGCTGGAGGTTGGTCGGGGCGAGAGGATTCGAACCTCCGACCACCGGTACCCCATACCGGTGCGCTACCGGACTGCGCCACGCCCCGTGCCGCGGAGTATAGCACGGCCTTGAGAGACGGACAGACGGACAGACGGACAGACGGTCAGGTGAAAGTCGTCAGTCGTCAGTCGCCAGAAGACGCTGAGCTTGACCGCCGACGATCATCGGTCTGTCCGTCTGTCCGTCTGTCCGGCTACTTGATGTCGGCTTTCGCGCCGGCTTCTTCGAGTTTCGCCTTGGCGGCCTGGGCCTCTTCCTTGGAGACGGCCTCCTTGACCGGCTTGGGCGCGGCCTCGACGAGGTCCTTGGCCTCCTTGAGACCGAGGCTGGTCAGCTCGCGGACGGCCTTGATGACCTGGATCTTGTTGGCGCCGACGTCGGTGAGGACGACGTCGAACTCGGTCTGCTCCTCCTCGGGTGCGGCCGCAGCCGCCGCGCCGGCGCCCGCCGCCGGGGCCGCGCCCATGGCGACCGGAGCCGCCGCGGTGACGCCCCAGCGCTCTTCGAGTTGCTTGACGAGCGCATTCAGCTCGAGAACGGTCATCTTCTCCAGTGCGGAGATGATCTGCTCAGAATCCACCGTGACCCCCTGATCGAACGCGGGTAGACGACCCGCCCAAATGGAACGATGTGACGCGGCCGGCACTAGTCCGCGGCGAGGGCTTCGCCGCCGCCCAACTGCTCTTCCCGCGCTTTGAGCAGGTAGGCGATCGAACGACTCGGGCCACCGAGGACACCGACGGCGCGCGCCATCGGCGAGGCAAGCAGGCCGACGAATCTACCGAGCAAGACTTCGCGCGGCGGCATCGTCGCCAGCGCCTCGACGTCGGTTGGACCGATGAACCGGTTGTCGATCACCCCGCCCTTAACGGTCAGGATGCGCGAGGTGCGCGCGAAGTCGGTCACCGCCTTCGAGGCGCCGACGACGTCGTCGTAGACGAGCGCCAGCGCGAGCGGCCCCTCCAACACCGGGTCGAGACCGGCGATCCCGACCCGATCGGCGGCAATCTTCGTCAGCGTGTTCTTCGCGATGCGGAACTCAGCCCCGAGCGGTCGGAGCGTGCCCCGCAGGCCCTGCAGGTCGGAGACCTTGAGTCCGCGGTAGTCGGTGAGGATCGCGAGTTTGGCGCGCGATAGTTGATCGGCCAACTCGTCGATCGTGCGAGCCTTCTGTACTGTTGGCATCGTTTCACCCCCTTTCCCTGTCACGAGGTCCGGCTCAGGACCGTCTTCAAGTCGCTAGTCGTCAGTCGCTAGTCGTTAGATCTCTGACGACTGACGACTAGCGACTGGCAACTCCGGTACGACAAAAACGAAAGCGCCCCGGGCGGGAGGCCGGGGCGCACGAGCGCGGACGCGCGTGATGCGTCCGGTCGGGACCAGGGGCCTCGGTCGGAAATTAAGCGGCGAACCGCTCCGACGGTCTTGGGCCGGGGATTCGATTGTCGTCGAGCGAGATCGGCGCGACTCCTTGCGATACTACGCCGCGGCAGCCGTCGCGTTGGCCACCGTTTGGGAAACGTTGAGTGGGATGCCGGGCGCCATCGAACTCGTGATGCTAAGTGTACGCAAATAGACGCCCTTCGCACCAGTCGGTTTGGCCCGCACGAGGGCGTCGACGAAGGCATGGAGATTGTCGCGGATCTGGTCGCCGGTGAAACTCTTCTTGCCGATGACCGTGTGGACGATGCCGAGGCGATCGTTGCGGAACTCGACGCGACCGCCCTTCAGTTCGCGCAGGACGCCGGGGAGGTCCTCCGGATTGCGAATGACCGTGCCGGATCGCGGGTTCGGCATGAGACCGCGGCGACCGAGGATGCGACCGAGACCACCGACCTTGCCCATCATGTCGGCCATGGCGACGGCGGCATCGAATTCGAGCCAGCCGCCCTGGATCTCGGCGACGAGGTCGTCCGACCCGGCGTAGTCGGCACCGGCCTCGCGCGCGATTCGCTCGGCCTCGCCCTGGGCGAAGACGAGAACGCGAACGACCTTGCCGGTCCCGTGCGGGAGCACGACGGTCGAGCGGACGGTCTGATCGGCCTGGCGGGGATCGACGCCCAATCGGGCATGGACTTCGATCGATTCGTCGAAGTTGGCGAACGCGATCTCCTTGAGGAGGGGAATCGCCTCGTCGGGGAGATACTGCTTCTCGGGATCGACCTTCTTCTGTGCTTCTCTGATGTTCTTGCCGCGCTTCGGCATTGACGTTCCTCCCGTGGTGCGAACGGAGCGGTCCGGCTCCTCCCACTCGATATTTCTGGCCGGCCGCGGAATTACGCGGTAACCTCGATGCCCATGCTGCGAGCCGTGCCCTCGATCTGTTTAACCGCGCCGTCGACGTCGATGGCGTTGAGATCCTTCATCTTGAGTTCGGCGATTTCGCGGACCTGCTGCGCGGTGACCTGTCCGACGCGGGTCGTGCGCGCGTTGCCCGATCCCTTTTCGACGCCGGCGGCACGCCGCAGCAGGTCGGATGCGGGCGGCGTCTTGGTGACGAACGTGAACGAGCGGTCCTCGTAGACGGTAATCAAGACCGGGATGGTCTGCCCGGCCAGCGACGCCGTTCGCTCGTTGTACTCCTTGCAAAAGTTCATGATCGCCACGCCGTGCTGACCGAGCGCCGGGCCGACCGGCGGCGCCGGCGTCGCCTTCCCGGCGGGAAGTTGCAGCTTGACGTAGGCACGGATGCGTTTTGCCACGTTGGGACCTCCTGAACAGGGGTCAGGGGCTAGGGGTCAGGGATCAGGGAAACGGGCCGCTCTCCTGACCCCTGACCCCTAGCCCCTG
>DATBFX010000541.1:0-12257 GCA_036558305.1 Thermomicrobiales bacterium
TGGGCGCTGTCCGCCCTCGTGCATACGCGCATTCGAGGAGGGCGGACAGCGCCCAAGGGGCACCCGGTCCGCCCCTACGGGCGAGGTCGTCCGACTCCTCTGCATCGCGCCGTCGGGCGCGAACAGGCGATTGGCGGCAGCGCGGCGACCAATCAAGGTGCGAACCCATCCGGCCACCGTGTGGTCGCATCGTGGGCGGCGTTGCCGATGATCGCGTTTTGCAGATTGGCCCCCCGGAGATCGGCGCCCCTCAAGTCGGCACCGTCGAGCGTCGCGCCCAGCAGGTCGGCACTGCCGAGGTCCGCATCGTGGAAGTTCGAGCCGGAGAAATCCCCCGTGCCAAGATTCGCGCCGCGGAGTCTGGCCCGACCGAAATCGGCATGGCGCGCCGTCGCCGACCAAAAGATCGCGTTTTCGAGATTGGCGCCGGCGAGCTTCGTGCCCTCCAGATTCGCGTAGCCGAAATCGATTCTGGAAAGGTCGAGTCCGGACAGGTCAAGGCCTTCCAGATGTTGCCCATTCAGATTCGGTTTGGTGCCGGATGCGATCGCCGCTTCGATCTCTTGCCGTGTCACCTACGTCCTCGCCCCATGCCGCTGCCTGCCAGTAACGCGATGATGGTCGGCGCACACGACGTGCCAACCGGCCGCCGTGTTGTGCCACGGCGGCCGGCTGGCGTCACGGGCGTGGCTAGCTGATGGGCGCCGTCACCCAGTAGCGCTTGCGATAGCCCCGGCCGAAGTCGACTTCGATCGCCTGGCGGGCGACGACGACGGCTTCGTCGCCGCGGAACTCGTACCCGATCTCGGTCGACTCCGCGACCGTCGTGAACGCGATCGGCATCGCGCCGGAGGCCGCCCAGCGCGTCAGGTTCTCGCCGAAACTGACCGCGAGCGCGTCCTGGTAGTCGGCCGGCTCCGGCGACGGCTCTGCTTGCGCCCCACCCGGCGGCGTCGGCGCGGACTGCCGCGCTCCCCCGCGCTCGCTCAGCGAGTCGACGGCGCGGACCGACGAGTGCACGTTCGTCACCGTGCCGTCATTGTCGATCGACACCCGCACGACGCCCGCGTCGTTCCCGAGGATCGGGATGCCGTTGACCGTCTGCCGGAACTGCACGACGGTGCCCGTGACGTGTGGTCCTTGCAGCTCTCCCGATCCCGACTCCGTCCCGCCGGCCTCGTAGGCCAACAACACCCGATCCGGCACCAGCGTCGCCGTTTCACCGAGCCCGAAGCGGTCGACGGCGGCCTGGGCAATCGAGCTCGCCTGGGATTGCTCGATCTGCTGGCGGTTGTCGAGGTTGGGTTTCGCGAGTTGGACGTCGACCGACCCGTCGGCACCGACGGCGATCAGCTTATCGCCGGCCGCTGCGCGGAAACTGCCGTCGGCCGCCCTGGCCGTCTCGCCGCCGGGCAGGTCCACTTCGAATCGCTCCGCGAGCGCTTGTGCCGAGGCCGCCTGGAGATCGACCGGTCGGAGTCGGGCGACCAGCAGGTTGGACGGGACCGTGAGGAGCGGTTGCCGCGTCGCCGTCGCGGCGTAGTACCAACGCCACCACCAGTAGTCGTGGCTCACAGGGCTGCAATAGAATAAGCGCTCGTTGAAGAGACGGTTCTGGGCCTCGGCCGCGGTGGCGCCGCAGGCCACCACGGACGGCGCCTGATCGTGGGCGATGCGCCAACTCGCGTCGAGCCAGGCCGTGCTGAACGATTTGCCCTTGTTCCACTCCTGCCAAAAATTCTTGCCGTAGTCGGGATTGTCCCAACTGACCGTTTCGAACCCGAACAGCATCCGGAACCCGAGATTGGCCGCTTGCCAGGTACGGATCGGATTCTGGCCGCCGAGCACGCGACAGGAGAGGCACGTCGACCAAAAGATGTATTTCACGTGCTCGTTCCCCAGCCGCATGTTGCTGGAGATCGCGGTGCAGTCGTTCCCCGCCCAGGCCGACCCCATCGGCGCGTAGAAGACGCCGTTGCCGTCCATACCGCCGTGACCGGAGTGGTAGACCGCACAGACCGCGTCCATGCCGTAGGTGTCCAGCCAGTTGTCGTACGTTTCGTAGTACGCCCAGATTTGCACCCCGGCGTCCTTGTACCAGAAATTGAGCGGCGTGAACTGCTTCACGTAGTCGAGGAACCCACCCGCGTCTTCGTGGGTATAGCTCAACCCCCCGACGTTGCAGAATTTCTCCATGCTGAATCCGCCGTACATGTTGGCGCCGCCGCGCACGGCGCCGGCGCCGGCACCCGCCGGGTTGTCCGACGCAAAGCCGTTGGGGCTGATCTCGGTCGTCTCCGTCTGCGGGGGAACCTGGGTGGGAACGGAAGGTGCCATCTGCTCTCCTCCATTTGCATCGGTTCGGTCGAAAACCGGCTACGCCCGTGGCGGCGCGATCTAGAACACGTACAGTTCCTTGATGCCCTCGCCCTCGATCCGCAGGTTGACGGGCGACTTGCCGACCTTGGCCGACGCGAGCGCCGTCACCATGGCCAGGAACGTGGCGTCGTTGTCGGCGACGATCTTGCGCCAGCCGACACCGTCGACGTAGACGAACGCGTTCCGCTTTTCGTTGGTGACCCACAAACCGGTGATCTGCTTCTTCTCGAGCCAGGTCGGTGTCACGTCGGACTTGGGGGTCTCGACGGCCCACATCCGCGCGTCGATTCCGCAATCGCCGTAGGCGATGCGGAAGAATCCCTTGTCGCCCCAGGTCGTGTCCCAACTGTTCTTGCAGATCCAGCAACCGGCCGCGTCGTCGTAGCCGACGCAGCAGACGCAGTGGCCGCCGGCCAGGTCACCGGTGACGTGGCGATAGACGCCGCTCTTGTAGGCGAAGAAGTCGTCGTAGACGGTGAAACAGGCAGCCAGCGGCCCGTTGGTCGACAACCAGTCCTTCATCGCGGCTGCCGTGTTGAGTTCTTTCCAGGCGGTGATCTTGACGGCCCGGTTTTGCCAGTCGGAGCACAGGTTGGTGCAGTTCTGGTCGCCGGCCGTGTACGGGTAGCAAGCCTCGTCGCCGACGCCGGTGTCCCGGAAGGAGTCGAGCGCGGGCGGCACCCACCAGCCGTTGTTGCAGGTCCGGCCTTGCTTGCGCGCCAGGCAATAGAACAAGTGCGCCTCGGACAGGTCGATCGCGAGGTCGGGCTGACTACGCCGCCACCGGATCGTGCCTTCGACGGTCGCGACCGAACCGAAGGCGACGCACGACCCGCAGTTGCCCTGGTTCTTGACCGCGGTGATGTAGTTCTTGCCGCCCACCGAGCGCAGGTCGAACGCGCTCGGCGCAGCGGCGGCACGACTCGCCCCCGCCGCCTGCATCGCCTCGTAGTTCGCCTGGGCGGCGCGTTCGGCCTCTTGGAGCGTCGGTTCGCCAGGCCCGGGGACGTAACCGAGGTAGTGCCGTCGTTCGGCGGAACTCATCGCCGTGAGAAAGTTCTCCTCCCACGACCAGTCCGCCTCGGCGGCCTTGACGGCGGCCGCGATCGCTTGGACCTGAATCGTCATCGAAGCTCTCCTCCTTCGCAACGACGCGTGGTCTCCGGGTCGTCGGAGCCATGAGGACGCCCTTGCCAAATCCGGCAGGCGCAAACGACCGTTTGACGCGCTGGGGTTCTCCTCCGTTCAGCATCGTTCGCTGACCCGGCGAGTCGGGGTTGTGTCAGAGATCGCCGGCATCGTCGCAACGACGGGGCTGTTGGTGTCCCCTTTGTCGACGAATCGGGCTCGTCCAGAGCACTGAGCGTCCCCTCATGAACGCATCGAGAGGACGTGAGCCATCCTGGCAGCCCGCGACCCGGCTGTCATGAAGTTTCGTCATGCGTCCTTCATTTTCACGACGCCGACGGTCCGCTCGCCTGTTAGGATGAGTCCATATATGTGACGAGCGATTGCGTCACTCTGTCCCCAACCCTGGACGCGAGCCGGACCCGGCTCGCCGGCGTGCCGTCCCCGGCGGCTGTGCCAGTTCGTCCTCTGACGATGTGTCAATAGCGGTGCGATGCGAGAGTGAAGGATCGACCATGGGCACCCGAATGCGGCCGTCACCGGTGCCGGCCCGTTTGCTCCTCGTCCTCGACCATCCCGAATCCAGCGCCCGCGTCAGGCAGGCACTCGGACGCGGCCACTACGTCACTCGCCTCGTGCGGACCGCCGAGGAGATGGCCGCCTCGGTGCGGGAGTGGCAACCCCTCCTCGCCATCGTCGACCTCGACATCGCCAACGGCCGGCTCCTGGATCGGCTCGACGCCACGATGCCGCGCGCTGGTCGCGTTCCGATCGTTGCCCTCACCCGCCGCCGCGACCTGCCGACGAAACTGGCGGCGTTCGAGCAAGGCGCGGACGACATCCTCACCGTCCCCTTCTTTCCCGAGGAGCTCGCGGCGCGGATCCTGGCGCTCCTGCGCCGGGCCTATCGCACCGCGATCCCGTTTGCCGCACCGCTGCGCCTGGGAGAGATCGAGATCGATTCCGTGAATCGCACGGTTCGGGTCGGCGGCCGTGACCTGCGCCTGACGGCGCTCGAACACTGCCTGCTCTACCTGCTGGCGGCCAATGCCGGACGCATCGTGACGCGGGACGAGATTCTGGATCACCTGTGGGGCGTCGACTTCGCCGCCGAGAGCAACGTGATCGACCGCCACATCCGGAACCTTCGCCACAAATTGCACGACGACTGGCAACGACCGCGGTACATCGCCACGGTCCCGGGCCGCGGTTACCGCTTCGTCACGGCCCCGGCCGAAACGGCCGCGCCGGCACCGTCGCCCTAACCGCCGATGCGAACGTCGAGGGCGAACCGCCTGGTCGCCGAGTTCTCGCCCTCCCAGGAGCGCCAGTTCTTGAGCGCGAGGTGGGCGGTGCCGGGCGCCGTCGCACGGAAGCGGAATTCGTGGACCCCGCCGCCGCCGATCGTCCCCGGCGTGGACATCTGGTAGGAATCACCGGCGGGCTCCAGCGGCCCGCCGACGCGGTCGGTCTCCCAGCGGTAGCCGGTGGTCGGGTTTTCCTCCAGCCGGACGACGATCTCGTCCCCCGGTTGCACCTCGATCGTTGCGCCATTGTCGGCCGTCGTTACGGTCTTCGTCATCGTCGATCCCAGCAGGCCCCGCCCGCCCCGGTGGACTATTCGCGGCCGCGCCGTCGCGGCGGCGTTCCCGGCTCGTCCGCGGGCGGCTCGCCGAGTTGTGCCGGATCGACCGGTGCCGGCGCCTCGACCGCGCCGAGTTGTTCCAGCGGTTGCGGCGCCGGCGGACCGGCCGCGCCCACGCTTTCGAGCGACCCGAGCGCCTGCGGTGCCGGGGCGGCGGTCAGCGCGGTCGATTGTAACTGGTCGATCGGCATCGGCGGCGGCGGTTCGGTTGAGGCGGTCGCGGCGACCTGCGTCGCCAACTCGTGCGGCGCTTGCGGCGCCGGCGCGGTCCCGGCGCCGCTGGCCCGGAGTTGATCCAACGGGAGCGGCGTTGGTGCCTCGCTCCCCGCCGAAACCGCCGTCGCACCGGTCTGGGCGACCGCCGCGCCGCCGGCGCCGTAGGAGATGTGGATCGTCACGTCAGGAGTCACCAGGTTGCCTCGCTTTCGCTCGACCGGCCCCGTCGCCGCACGGCGACGGGGCCGACCGGTCGTCGACGGGTCCGAGTCCACCCCGCGCCCGTCGGTCTACATGTAGACGGCGGTAATGTACTTGTTGGCGTCGAGCACGACGTAGACCTGGCGGTTGTTCGCCTTGGCGGCGCAGAGCAACACGAAGCAGTTGGTGACCCCGTCGGCCGCCCCCCACAGGATGCGGTGCCAGGCATTCGTCCCGGCGAGGTGCGCCCAGGCGTTCTGTCCGTCACGGCTGGAGTAGACCTGGTTGATGTTCGTCCACACTGCTGGAGCCCCCCTCGTTTGATCGACGTCTCGTCCCGTCCACGGTGGTACGGACGAGTCCACGTGCCGAAGTCGAGAGAACGGTTTTCCTCCGCCTCAGAGCAAGTAGGCCTGGTAGACGTAGGTGCCGTCGGCGTAGATCGTGACCGGCCGCCCGTTGGCGGACGCTTCGGCGAAGAGGATCAGCATGTTGGTGACGCCGTCGGCCGCGCCCGGATAGATCTTGCGCCAGCCCAGCCCCTGGATGTACGCCCAGGCGTTCTGGGAATCGCGGCTGGCGTAGGTTTGGGCCACCGTCACGTTGCTGTACCACTGCAAGGGGATCAGCACGTCGACGGAGTAGAACGACCAGTCGCTGTCGAGGAGCAGGGGGGCCTGGTTGTAACGGATCTTGACGAACCCGGCCTCGCCCCACCCGGTACCCCAACTGTTCTTCAGAATCCAGCACTGCTGGTTGTCGTCGTAGCCGACGACGGAGATGCAGTGGTAACCGGCCAATGTCGTGTTCGACGACTTGACGTAGACACCGCTGGAATAGGCGAAGAAGTCGTAGAAGACCGCCATCCCGGCGAGCACCGGCCCGGCGGCGACGGCGTTCTTGCGTGCCTCCATCGTGGCGTACCCGCTGTAGTTGGCTATCTTGGTGAGGCGGTTCTGCCAGTCGGAGCAACGGCTCGCGCCACAGTTCATATCGGTGCCGTTGTTGAGCGTGCTCGACGCGTACGGCATGCACGCCTCGTCGACGACGCCGGTGCTCTTGGCGTAGTCGAGACCGGACGTGAGACCCCACCCGTTCGCACAACTTGCGCCTCCGCAGAAAAACAAGAATCCCTCGGAGAGGTCGATCGCGTAACTCGGGTTTTGCAGCTTGACGCGGACGGCCGATTCGATGGTCGAGCAGCTGCAGAAACCGACGCAGGACCCGCATTGGCCCTGGTCCTTGACGGAGGTGACGTAGTTGCCGTTGTGGTTCCGCCAGTCCACCGCGGCCGGCGCGCCGACCGCGGCGCCGAGCGTCTGCTGCTCCTGGGCGGCGAAGCGGGCGCGATCGGCCGCCAACCGCTGCCGCTCGGCATCGGTGACGAGCACCCCAAGGCGCTTTTGCTGCTCCGCGGCCGGCAGCGCGGACACGGACGTCGGGCCGGCGGTCCAGGGCAGGTTCTCGTCCTTGATGGCCGCGGCAACGGTCTGAACAAGATCGCGTTCATTGGGCATGGCTCACCTCGCAGGCAGTCGAACGCGGGACGCAATGGGAGCTCGTCAATCGGCGCCTCCTTCTCGACAGGGACGGAATCCACCAAACGATCGGCGACGGAACCGGGTGCGAGCGCGCCGGTGCCGGCGACGAGACGTGGCTGACTCTGTGATCGGCACGACGGGGGCAAACGACGATCCGCACGCCGCCGGTCCATACCGGCTCTGTCACGAACGATTCAATGAGGGAATCGCCCCGAGAGGGTTAGGATTTTCCGAGACACAGAGATATTTCATTCGGCGGTAGGTGCCGATGCACCAAATCTGTCGGGGTTTAGGTGCGTATTATCCATATATTCGCGTCTATGTCAATAGTGTAGCGAGCACAACTCCGGTACCTATTTCCTGGCCCGTTGGTACTGCTTCACACGCGACGAAGCCCTCCGTGCGAACCGCAGTGCCACAGTCCTGCGGCTGCTCGCATGGCGGTTCGGGTTATGCCCGCATCGCCCGGCACAAGGGCAGGCGCGCCGCCTTCGCGGACCGGGCACGGCACGCCGTGCCCATACGGATGCGCGCCAACCTACATTTCGCTTGCGATGCCGTTACGCGAGGTCTTCCCCAAAGTACCGGCGGCGAGTCGCCTCGTCGGCAATCAGACCGTCCGGGCCGCACGGCTCGAGGCGGGCGAACCCGCCCTGGGTGGGGTCGGCCTGGGCCGCCCTGGCGTAGCCTTCGCGCCGGCGCTCGGACTCCGGCCCGTCCTCGAACCAGAGCAGGGCGCACCAGCGGTCGAATCCTCGTAACACCGCGAAGGTCCGCTCTCGCCGCGCCGCGAACTCGGCGGTCGCCAGGTGCCAATCGCGCTCCGACAACAGCAACTCGCTCAACTCACGCACGTCGCGGAAGAGCAGGGAAATGCCGTGGCCCTGGCTCGGATCGGGCGCCCCCGCCGCGTCCCCGACCAGGACGATCCCGTCGCCCGCGATCCGGCTCGCCCAGACGTCGTTGTTCGGGTAGTAGCCGATCGGCCCGGCCTGCTGGGCGTCGACGAGCGCTCCTTCGGGCATGAACGGCGCCAGAAAGGCCTTTACTCCGTCGAACGAGCGGTCGGCGCCGCTTTCCCGCAGCCGCGCCGCCGACGTCACGAGATACAGGCGCGACGTCTCGACCCCTTGGGCGAACCAGTTGACGGCGACACCGGGAGTCCAGGCGTAGCTGACGCGCGTGCGGTCCAGCACGACCCCGGTCGCCGCCACCCCGCCCATCCGGTGGTGCTCCCGGTCCGCTTCGGTTCGCCCGTCGGCCCAGCGCCGCGTCCCCGCCAGTTTGCCGTCGGCCCCAACGACCAGGCGTGCCCGGATCTCCGTCTCGCGATCGCCGGCGACCACCGACACCCGAGGTATCCCGTTCTCCCGCGCGAACGCGACGGCCCTGGCCGGTCGCAGCGCGGTGACCCCCTGCTCGCCCGCCCAGACGAACGCTTCTTCTTGCAGGCGGGGGTGCGAAACGGCGATCCCCGGTGTCTCCCAGGCGGGCGTCGCGACCGGCCGGCGGTCGTCGTAGCGCTGCTTGGCCCAGAACTCGACGGCATCCGCCCGCGCCAGGAGGTCGCGGAGTCCCAGGCGGCGCACCTCCGCCGCGCCCCATGGAAACACCGCTTCCCCCCGGACGCGATCGCGGAAGCGGGTCTCCTTCTCGACCACCAGCACCCCGAAGCCGGCCCGCGCCAGCACGCCCGCGAGAACCGAGCCGGCGATTCCACCGCCCACAACGACGACGTCGAAGTTCCGGTTGATAGCCACCACCACCCTTCCTTCGCGGTCGGCCGGCATGATACGAAACCGATGCGGGTCCCACGGGGCGCGGCATCCCATGGACACCCTCACGCGGGGGACGTAAGCTCTGCCGACAATTCCCGTCCTCCCATTCACGCGATGGGGCAAGCCGCATGGCCGCGACGCCGTACATCACCGAGCCCGCGCGCCGGGTCGAGGTCATCCACGAGACCGAGGTGCTCGTCGTCGGCTCGGGACCGGGGGGGCTCGCCGCGGCGCTGGCGGCCGCGCGCGCCGGTGCCGATGTCACCCTCGTCGAGCGCTTCGGCTGTTTCGGCGGCAACATCACCGTCGTCGGCGTCGAGGGGTTTGCCTGGTACCGGCACGAGCAGACGGTCGAAGCCGGCGGTATCGGCCGCGAGTTCGAAGACCGCGCCAAAGCGATGGGGGCCGCGGTCCCCGAGAGCCAGTCGCTGTCCTACGAACTCGATTCCGAGGGTTTTAAGCTCGTCGCCGATCGCCTCGTCGAGGAAGCCGGCGTCCATCCGATGCTCCATCGCCAGTTCGTCGCCCCGGTGATGGACGGCGACGCCGTCGTCGGTATCGTCACCGAGTCGAAGGCCGGACGGGAAGCGATCCTCGCCCGCCGCGTCATTGACGCCACCGGCGACGCCGACGTCGCCTTCCGCGCCGGGGCACCGACGGTCAAGACGCCGCTCGAGTCGATGATGGCGGCGTCGGTCATGTTCCACCTGGCCGGCGTCGACAAGCGGGAGTTCCTGGACGGCATCCGCAACGATCCCCAGACCTACGCCGACTGGAGCGGCGGCGGCGAATGGCAAATCGAGACCTGCGGCAAAGAAGACGATCTGTTTTCGCCCTTCCTCGGCAAGCCATTCGCGCAGGCGATCGAGGACGGGCTGATCCCCGCCCGTTTGAATACCATCGCCGGGACATGGGGCGCGATCCACGACAGCGGCGAGCTCACCTACATGAACCTCGTCCACCTCGACGGCTGCGACGGCACCGACCCCGACAGCCTGACCCGCTTCGAGATCGAGGGCCGCAAGCAGGCCATGCTCGCGATCGAGGCCCTCCGTCGTTACACCCCCGGTTGCAACGGCGCGCGACTGCGCAACTTCGGAATGACGATCGGTATCCGCGATACCCGCAAGATCGACGCCGCCTACAACTTGACCGAGCACGACGTCCGCAACCAGGCCCGGTTCGAAGACTCGATCGGCATCTACCCCGAATTCATCGACGGCTACGGCATCCTGATCCTGCCCACCACCGGCCGCTATCTCCACCTCCCTTATCGCGCGATGGTACCCAAGAAGGTATGCAATCTCCTCGTCGCCGGCCGCGCCATCGGCGGCGACCGCATCTCCCATGCCGCCACCCGCAACATGTCGTGCTGCGCGGTCGTCGGCCAGGCCGCCGGCGTCGCCGCGGCGGTCTCCGTCCGCACCGGACACGGCTTTTGCGAGGTCGACGTCCCCACGGTCCAGGCAGAGATCGAACGGCAGGGCGTGCGCATCCGATGAGCGACGTCGTTCCTCGCCGACCCGAACCGGCTGGTGCCGGAAGCGGGCGCCGCGCCACGTTGATGCCCACCCTCGTCGAGATCATCCGCGTAAGTCCCCGATGGGATCGGGAATCCAGGCGCGGTTGGAAGGGGCGATCCTGCGGGTGGTCGACTCCTCGCAACTGACCGCTACGGCCGTGCGTTTCCCCGGCTACACGACCATCAAGCCCTATCTGCGGAAAACCGTCCAACCCGCTTAGCACCGTTTCGCATATGATCTCGCGGCAGGCCGGCGCCCGGCATCGCAGTCTGCCGCGCGGTCATTCGCTCCGGGTCGAACCCGGTGCCGTCGTGAGCCGAGGAGGGGGTTTGGCGTGCGTGTGCTGATTTTGGGCGCGGGTTTTGGCGGTCTCGAACTCGCCACGTGCCTCTCGGATGCCCTCGGCGACCGGGTCGCGGTGACGCTGATCGACAAGAGCGACTGCTTCGTCTTCGGCTATTCGAAACTCGACGTCATGTTCGGCAAGCAGGAGCCGGCAGCAACCCGTCTCCCATACAGTGCCATCGCCAAACCGGGGGTCGAGTTCCGCCAGGAGACCATCCTGTCGATCGACCCCGAGCGCAAGCGTGCGGTCACCGACCGCGGCACCTACGATGGCGATGTGCTGGTCGTCGCCCTCGGCGCCGATCTCGATCCCGCGGCGACACCGGGGCTGGTCGAAGGCGGCCACGAGTTCTACTCGGTCGCCGGCGCCGAGCGGTTGCGCGACGTCTTGCCGGTCTTCGCAGGCGGGTCGGTCGTCGTCGCGGTCACGACTCCCCACTACAAATGCCCCCCGGCACCGAGCGAAACCGCGTTTCTCATGCACGACTACCTGGTCGAGCGCGACCTCCGCGACGCCTCGCGCGTCACCCTGGTCATGCCGTTCGGCACTCCCCTCCCCGTCTCGCCGGAGGTGGGCGGGGCGATCCTCGCGGAGCTGACCGATCGCGGAATCGAATTCGTCGGTAACGCCCAGATTGCCGGCATCGATGCGGACGGAAGCGCGGTCCGGCTCGCCGACGGCACGGCGATCGCGTCGGATCTGGTCCTGGGTGTG
Organism: Thermomicrobiales bacterium; assembly: GCA_036558305.1. Taxonomy (GTDB): domain Bacteria; phylum Chloroflexota; class Chloroflexia; order Thermomicrobiales; family UBA6265; genus DATBFX01. The sequence goes on from DATBFX010000541.1 coordinate 11,472, forward strand.
CCGCTCCACGTGGCCCCGCCGGTCGTCGTCGAATCCGGTCTGACCGAAGACGGCTGGATCCCGACCGACAAGTACACGCTGAAGACCCGCTTCCCGGACGTCTACGCGTTCGGCGACGTCGCCGGCGTCGGCGTCCCCCGCGCGGGCGTCTTCTCCGAGGGGCAGGCCAAGGTCGTTGCCGAGCAGCTCATCGCGCGGGCTCGGTCCCAGACCGACTCGGCCCGCTACGAGGGCGCCGGGGTTTGCTACCTCGAATTCGGCCGCGACACGGTCGGCCGCGTCGACGTCAACTTCCTCGGCGGCCCGACCAGGTGGGCGGAGTTGCAGATGCCGTCGGCTGCCCTCCGCGCCGAGAAGACAGCCTTCGGTGCCAACCGCCGTGCCCGCTGGTTCGGCCTTCCGTAGCCCTCCCACCGCCGCTCTCGACACGAATCCGTTGCCAGGGCATAGACCTCGCACCAAATCTCGGGCACTATTGGCGGCGGCCTCCCGGGTGACCCGGCCCGCCGCCATGGCGGCGGGCACGCCTGGACACGCGACCGCGCTCGCGCCGTGCGGACGAACCGGAGACCAGCGCGTTTCTGGAAAGAGCACGCCCCGCGGGCGTCTCCCACGTCGGCACGGAAGGCGAACGCAGGTGAGAATCCACGAAGCCACGTACGGCAGGGGCGACGAAGGGATCGACGTCACCCCGCGGTTGCAGTCGCTCGTCCAGGACGGGCGCCTCAGTTTCACCGTCTCCAGCAAGCTCTTCGGCGACCCCTGCCCGGGCAAAACCAAGACCCT
>DATBFX010000542.1:0-1671 GCA_036558305.1 Thermomicrobiales bacterium
GAGATGGTGATGCCGGGGGACAACGTCCAGATGGGGGTGGAGCTGATCGTGCCGGTGGCGATCGAGGAGGGGCTGCGCTTCGCCATCCGCGAGGGGGGGCGGACCGTGGGGGCCGGCGTCGTCACCGCCATCGACGAGTAGAGACCGGACGATTGTGGTATGCTCTCGGCGGCGCGTTGGTGTATACTGACGTGTCGCCGAGATCGGCCGGCTATCACCTGCCCTGAGGCAGGGCGGGAAACGGGAAGACGATGGCAAAAAAGGCGAAGGCCGACCGGCTGACGATCACGCTCGAATGCACGGTGTGCAAGGGGCGGAACTACACAACCGAAAAGAACCGGCGGAACGATCCTGGGCGGTTGGAGCTCAAGAAGTTCTGCGTTCGTTGCCGAAGTCACCAGTTGCACCGCGAGACGCGTTAACGAGCGCGCACGTAGGGTCGTAGCTCAATTGGTAGAGCAGCGGTCTCCAAAACCGCAGGTTGCGGGTTCGATTCCTGCCGGCCCTGCCAGAACCGAAGGCGACGAGGAGCGGCGGTGGGGCGGCGCCTGAGTGGCACGCCCCTTTTTACTGCATCTGGACTCGTGTCCGTTTGCCGATGGATCGAAGCAGCGATGACGGAAGGAAGCAGGCCATGAGCGCCCAGCGCCGAACCGGGACCAAGTCGTCATCCGGGGCCGCTACCGTTGCCTCGCGACCGACCGTGCCGCCGCCGACCGCGCCCGCGCCGTCGACCCGCCCGCCGAAACCGGCGGCCGACAAGGCGAAGGCGCAGGCGCCGGCCCAGCCGAGCGTCTTCGCGACGCGAACCGAAGCGCTCCGCCGCCTGGCGCGCGACACCTGGTCCGAGGCGAAAAAGGTCAACTGGCCCGACCGCGAGACGACGCGCAACCTGACGATCGTCGTGATCGGTATCTCGGTCATCATGGGTCTCTTCCTCGGCGGTCTCGACTGGCTCTTTGTCAAACTCCTCCACGTCTCCTAGACGCGGGGTCGCGGTTGCCGATCGGTCGGCCGGCGGAGGTCAAGGGGGAAACGACGTGGGTCGCCTATCACTGCGCGAGCGTCTCGCGGCCAGACGGGCCGGTGAGGCCGGTGCGCCTCCACCAACGCCGGAAGGTCAGTGGTACGTTCTTCACACCTATTCCGGATACGAAAACAAGGTCAAGAAGTCGATCGAGAACCGGGTCGAGGCACTCGATCTGAACGAGCGCGTCTACGAGATCGTCGTTCCGACCCAGGAAGAGATCGAGATTCGGAGCGGTCAACGCCACACGGTCCAGCGCAAGGTCTTCCCCGGCTACGTCCTGGTCCGGATGCTGATGGACGACGAAACCTGGTACGCCCTCCGCAATACGCCGGGCGTTACCGGCTTCGTCAACGTCAACAACAAACCGGTCCCACTTTCCGAGGGCGAAGTCCAGAACATCCTCAAGGGCATGACCGCCGAAGCGCCCAAGGTCAAGATGTCGTTCCAGCTCGGCGACACCGTCCGCATCATCGACGGTCCGTTCGCGGACTTCCGGGGCGAGATCGACGAGATCAACCAGGAGAAGGGCAAAATCCGCGTTCTGGTCTCCTTCTTCGGCCGCGAAACCCCGGTCGAATTGGACTTTCTACAGGCAGAAAGGGAAACGTAGGGGTCAGGGGCTAGGGGGGCGGGGTGAGGCG
>DATBFX010000543.1:0-3398 GCA_036558305.1 Thermomicrobiales bacterium
GGCGACGGTTCCGATAGCTGCGACGGCGGTTCCGGCTCCAACACCAAGACCAGTTGCTAGTCGAACGTGCGGAGGCGGGACCGGTGATGTGGTCGCCGTTTTCCGCATGAAGAGGGGACGCTCATGCCGATCTTTCGACTCTCGCTGCTCATCCTGGTATTGGTCGTCGCGATTCCGTCGAGCGCCCAGGCCCGCGGCCCGAAGGAAGGCCGGAACACGATCGAATTCGAGGGGCAGCAACGGGTCTTTCAACTCCACCTACCGCCGACGTACGACGGGCAGACCCCGCTGCCGCTCGTCGTCGTCCTGCACGGCGGCGGCGGCAGCGGCAGGCAGATCGCCGCGCAGACCGACTTCGCGGCGAAAGCCGACGCCGAGGGGTTCATCGTCGTTTTTCCGACCGGACAGCGGGCGTCCGACGGCGGCAACTATTGGGAAAACGAAGGGGAACTCGTCGACGACCCGATCAAAGAGGCACTGACCGGCGACGACGTCGGGTTCCTCGCGGCCCTGATCGACCACCTGAAGAACGAGCTGGCGATCGAGAGCCGCCGCGTCTACGTCGCGGGGTTTTCCAACGGGGCGTCGATGGCGCTGACGTTGACCTGCCGGTTATCCGATCAGATCGCGGCGGTGGCGGCGGTCTCCTCCGGTCTGTCGGCGGCGTGCGACCCCACCTCACCGGTTGCGGTGCTCCAGATGATGGGGACGGCGGATCCCCACCTCGAGAGCGAGGGGATGACCGGTCCCGACGGCAGGGTCTGGACGTGGTGGCGGGCGATCGCGTTGTGGTCGGACTTCGATGGCTGCGCTGGCGAACCGGCGGTCGAGGTCGCCGGGCGGGTTACGACCACGACGTATGGTCCGTGCGACGCCGGGACCGAAGTCGTGCGGATCGATTTGGAGGGCGTCGGTCACAACTGGCCGGGCGGACCGGAGGGACCGGACGACCCGGTAAACGGCACAGACGTCGTCTGGGACTTCTTCGCCCGGCACGCGCGGGCGGAGACGGGGACACCCGCCGCCGAATAGGGCGGAGGTCGGACGATCGGTCCGTCACCAGAGGAGGGTACCGTGGACGAATCGGGTTTTGATGACCTGGCACGCTCGTTCGCTTCGTCGCGCCGCGGGATCGTGAAGACGCTCCTCGGCGGCGTCATCGCCACCACCTTGACGGCAGTTGGGCTGGACGGCGCAGCGGCCAAGAAAGAGCAGAAGAAACCGTTCCACCACGTCAAGAAAACCTGCAACGACGATTCGGACTGCGGCCAGTACACCTTCTGTAACTTCTCCGGTTGCCCGTCCTGCTCGACCGGCACCTGCTGGCCGACGGCATGCCGCATCGGCGGCACGATCTACCAGAAGAACGACCGCGAACCGGGCAATCCGTGCCGGGTCTGCAACCCCGACCGCAATTGGGAAGACTGGTCGGACCAGCAGGACGGCATCCCTTGCGGCAATCCGACCGGCAATCCCTGCGTCAGCGCGTTGAGCGCCTGTCAGGCCGGGGTCTGCGTTCCGAGCCCGGTGGCGGACGGCAGCGAGTGTGGACCGGGTCAGGTCTGTTGCGGCGGCGACTGCTGCCCCGGCGGTCTGGTCTGCGGCGGCGGCGGGTGCCAGCAACCCGAAGACGACGACGACGATGACAATCCTCCTCCCTGTCCCGGCGGTGACTGCGATTCCGGAGGTTGCACGGGCACCGATTGTCCGCCCGAATGCACCATCAACGAAACCACCTACGCCAACGGCACGATCAATCCGGACCAGGACTGCGAATGGTGCGACACCAGCGTCAGCACGACCGCCTGGACGATTCGTCCCGATAACGCGGGCTGCGGACCCGACTTCACCCGGTTTTGCTGCAACGGCATCTGCTGCGTGCTCGGCAAGCGCTGCTGCGGCGCCGTGGGAATCTGCGGCGCCGACTGTTGACCGCGAGCCATAAAGTGGAGGGGTAAGCGGCTTTCGACCGCTCCGGCTCCCCTCCGCCCAATCTTCCCTCCCGTCAAACCGCCGGCGGCGCGAAACGTCGCCGGCGGCATCGAAACGAAAAGCAGGGGCTTGACCGATTCCGGAGACCGCTCATGGCCGTCACCCGCGCCTTGCCATCACTTCGCGTGCCGATTCCGCGGCGCCGAGCCACCGCCCATTCCTCGCCGCGCGCCCTGGCCGTGTTCGCCCTCCTCGGCGCCAATGCCATCTGGGGCGGTTCGGCCGCCGCCAGTAAGGCCGCCCTCGTTCACGTCCCGCCGTTGACGCTGGCCTGCCTGCGCGTGGCCGTCGCGCTGGTCGTCCTCCGGGTACTGCTCGCGCTGAGGCGGGAGCGACCGGCGACCGGCGGCGGTCCGGCGTTGTTGGGATTGACCGGGGTCGCCGTTTTCTGTGCCGGCCAGAACCTCGGGTTGCGCTCGGCTAGCGCCGGGACGACCGCCCTCCTCAACGGCGCCATTCCCGTGCTGACCGCGCTCATGGCCGCGGTGTTCCTGGGCGAGCGACCGGGCGGGCGGCGGTTGGCGGCGTTGCTCATCTCGCTCGCCGGGATCGTGGTGCTCGTCGTGGACGGGTCGGGACCGTTTACCGCGGGTGGTGCCCTGGCCGATCTCCTGCCGCTGGTCAGTGTCGTCGGCTTCGCCGCCTATGCCGTGCTCGGGCGGCGGGTCTTCGCCGGCGGCGATGCGCTCGCCATCGTCGCCGGGAGTACGCGGTATGGTCTGTTCTTCTTGCTGCCCGGCGCCTGCGTCGAACTGGCGACGGCGGCTCCCGGTCGCGTCACCGCGGGCGATGCGCTGCTGATCCTCTACCTCGGAGCGGGGTGCTCGGCACTGGCGTTCGTCCTCGGCGGCTACGGTCTGGCGCACCTGGAGGCGAGTCACGGAGCGGGCTTCGGCAACGTCAAACCGCTCGTCGGCATCGCCCTGGCCGTGATCCTCCTCGGCGAACCCCTGACGGGAGGCCAGTTTGGCGGCGGGGCGCTGGTGTTGGCGGGGGTGGTCCTCGCGAGCCGGTTGCCCACCGCCCGCACCGGCGACCCGGTGCCGGTGCGGCCCATGGCGTCGATCTCGAGGACGACGTCCGCGCCCGAGCCTATCCGCTCGCGCGACGGCGATCGGCGAGGCGACTGGTCGCTGCTGAACTGGCGGACGGAGACGGGTTGAGACGACGGCCGAACGCTACTCCGCAGCGCTGGCAACCTGCCGCCGGTCGCGATCGAGGGCGTAGGCGATTGCCTCGTCCAAAGCCATTCCGCGCCCCGCCTCCCGCGCCGCCGCGAACGCGACGTCGCCGAGCCGCGCCCGCAGTTCGGCGGCGCAGCGTTCCGTGGAGGCGCGGTCGTACGACCAGATCGCGGCACCGATCCGCGTGCGCACGGCCTCGGCGGCGCCGAGGAGGTGGGCGGC
>DATBFX010000544.1:0-2030 GCA_036558305.1 Thermomicrobiales bacterium
GTCACGGCCCCGTTGGCGTCACCCGCAAGAAGCGCGTTTTGGGCGCCATCCAGACCCGTTCGCACCGTTTGGGCATCGATCGCCGGCGAGGCGGGTGCATCATCGGCCGCGACCGTCGAAGGACCGCTCAATCCGCTCCCGGCGACCAGTCCGATCAGAACGATCAGGAGAACGTTGCGGGGTAATCGCATCGTGCTACTCACCCTGTTCGAGGTTGACTCCCAGGAGTGCCGCCGCCTGGGTCACCTGACCCGCGACCGCATCGCACTGATCTTGCAACTGTTGACCGAAGACGTCGGCCTGCTCGGGCGTGTAGCGGGTGCCGGCCTTCTCGTGGTTGAAGAGGTCCTGGACGAAGGCGACGACGGCGCCGAGTTGGGTTTGGATCTGCTGGCCGAGGGCGGGATTGGTCTGGACGACCAGCGGTTCGACTATCGAGTAGGTCAGTGGCAAGCCGCCGAAGATGCCAAGCACGTCGACCAACCGGCTGTTGGCGACGAAACCGCGCTGGGTGCTCTTGTCGCCGAGGACGTAGGGAGAGTTCTTCCAGTCGTTGAAGTAGCCGTTGATGGTCGGGATCATGCCGACGAGCGCGGTGAAGGCGTCCTCGACGGTCGGCTGCCAATCGTCGATCGCCTTGGCGAGGTCGGCGGTCGCGGCGTCGAGGGCCTGGGCGGAACCAAGCAGGACGTTGGCCTCCGGCAACGCTTCGCCGAGTTCGATCGTGCCGTCGCCGTTCATGTCGACCCGGAGACCGACGAAGTCGTCCTCGGTGCCCCAGAGCGCCGGTTCGGTCAGGTAGTGGAAGAGGTTGCCGGGTTTGTCGAGGACGCGGCCGTCCGGCAGTTTGACCTGGAAGTGGAGCGCGTTTTGCGGATCGTCCGCTCCGCTCGGACCGGCGTCGATGAGGACGTCGAAGTGGACCAGTGCCGGCATGCCGGCAACCATCCCTTCGTTCAACTCGTAGTTGCCATGGGCCTCGGTCGACCATTGCTGGCGCGCCTGTTCGAGTTTGGGTTGGAGTTCGGCGCCGTGCTGGTCCCAGAGCGCCCGATAGTCGAAGTTCGCGGCTTTGGCGAGGTCGTAATACTCCCGCGAGAAGGCCAGGACCTCGGCGGTGCCCGCTTTCATTTTGGTCACGTGGTCGACCATGTAGGTCTTGAGACCCGCGAGGTCGGCGGTGTCGGCCGTCGTGTCCTGGGCGAAGACCGGTGCGCCGGTGCCAAGAGCAACGAGCAACGCCAGGGATGCCAGGGCTACACGCGGGGCGATCCGGAATCTGAACACCGTATCGTTCCTTCTTGCTCGGCCACGGACAGTCGCCCGTACCTCGACCGATCCGTCGTTTCGCGTGCCCCGCCGCGAGGCACAGGTTGAGACAAGGGCGAACCGTCCCACGGTTGCCCGAGCGGGCTGACGTCGACGTTTGGGGATATCCGACGCGCTACGTCGGAATTGCCCATAGGCTACGAAACCGTGGACGGGCTGTCAAGCCCCGAAGGGGAAGCGATGCAGAAAAGGAACGCGCTCTCGAGCGGGCGGTCAACCGCCGTGGGCGTGGCCGTTTGAGGGGAGGGGGATCACCAGTGGACACCCGCGGACCGGATGGGGGGCGACGGCGATCGGGCAAGCAAAGACCGCCGTGAGGAGTGGCTCGGTGAGGGTTTGCCAGGGAGAACCGTCGGCGACGAGGCGACCGTCGTCCATCAGGGCGATGCGGTCGGCGTAGGCGGCGGCGAGGTTGAGGTCGTGGAGGACGGCGACGATCATGGCGCCGTGGGTGGCGAGGTCGCGGGCGACCTCCATCACGAGTTGCTGGTGGCGGAGGTCGAGGGAGGCGGTCGGTTCGTCGAGGAGGAGCAGGGGAGATTCCTGGGCGAGGACGCGGGCGAGGGTGACGCGTGCCTGCTCGCCGCCGGAGAGGGAGGGGAAAATGCGGTCGGCGACGTGGGTCGATTCCGTTTTGGCGAGACTGGCGGCGACGACCGCTTCGTCGTCGTCGTTGCGGCGGGGACCGCGGCCCATCTCGA
>DATBFX010000545.1:0-28169 GCA_036558305.1 Thermomicrobiales bacterium
GGTGGGAATCCCCGCATCCAACGCAACCTTGATCCGGTCGACGATGCCGGCGGTGTGACTCCAGGTGACGCCGACGGCGGCGGGCAAACCGGCGTCGTGCATGGCGCGGGCGAAGACGGCGACCAACCGGCGGAACCCGTCCAACTCGATGGCGTAGAACTCGCCGTCGCTGTCGGTGGTGTAGACGCCGTCGACGCAATGGGCGGCGTAGCGCTCGACGTTGCGCGCAAGGATGCCTTCCGCGAGACGACCGGACGCGTCCCACGGGGTCGGGACGGCCGCCCAGACGCCGCAAAGCCCTATCGCCCCTGCGCTCACGTTGCCGCCCTCCTTGCCGGGTTCCCCGTTCACGACGACGCGGCGTGGGTCAGTTCCCAAACCCGTCCGCTACCGAGACTTTCCGAGATGCGACGCCCGGCTTCGACGACCGCCTGGATCATCCGCATCGCCCGGTCGGCCGATGGCGCCCCGGCCGAGGGAACGCTGACGCTGACCGCTCCCACCGGGTAACGCGCGACGTCGCTGATAGGGGCGGCGTAGCAGTAGCCGCCGAGTTCGTTTTCCTCGGCGTCGATCGCGTAGCCGCGCAGGCGCACCTCGTCCAGGCGCTGGCGCAAGACGGCGGGGTCAGTAATGGTGTGGGGAGTGCGCGCCGGCAGACCCCGCGCCGCCACGATCTGGTCGGCGGTCGATTCCGGCAGGTTGGCGAGCAGCACTTTCCCTGCGGCGGTGCAGTGGAGGGGCACGCGCAACCGGGTCAACGGCCGCGCCGGGTACGACGCCAGCCGCAACGCGTCGCCGGCGTCGAAGATGAACAAGTTGGCGATACCCATCACCGACTCGTCGCGGCCGAGTTGTTCGAGGTAGGGAGTGGCGGCGGTCACCAACCGGTGACTTTGCAGGTAGAGCGCGCCGAGGTCGAGGTTGCGCACACCCAGCCGGAAGCGACCGGTGTCGGGGTCCTGGGCGACGAACTGGCGCACTTCCAACGCCGCGAGCAATCGCGAGGCGACACTCCGGCTCACCCCGAGCGCGATCGCCGCCTGGGCGACCGTCACTTCGGGCCGGAAGGGGCTGAAGAGACTGAGGATCTGGAGCGCCCGATCCACGGTTTGCAACGGACTCAGGGCATCTTGGACGGCCACTCGGTCACCAGGGCAGCAATGGCGCCCAGTAAGGACGCTTCTGTTCCGATATGCGGGACAACGTTCCTGATACTGGAGACGGGACGCAGTCTATCGAGTCGCGGCGGGGCTGTCAAGAGCCCGAAACGGGAACCGGTCGGCGACCCGCGGGACTACTGACTCACGGCGAGGGATTCGGCGTAATGGCACGCCGCGTCGTGGGAGGGGGCGACTTCGCGCCGGGGTGGGGTTTGCTCGGCGCAGAGGGGGGTGGCGAAGGGGCAGCGAGTGCGGAAGCGGCAACCGGAGGGCGGGTTGATCGGGCTGGGGGGATCGCCGGGGAGGAGGAGGCGCTGGCGGCGGAGGCGGGGGTTGGCGACGGGGGCGGCGGCGAGGAGGGCCCTGGCGTAGGGATGGAGGGGATTGGCGTAGAGCTCGGCGGTGGGGGCGCGCTCGACGATGACGCCGAGGTACATCACGGCGACCTCGTCGGAGATGTGGCGGACGACGCCGAGGTCGTGGCTGATGAAGAGGTAGGAGAGTCCGCGTTCCTCGCGGAGTTTGCCGAGGAGTTGGAGGATCTGGGCCTGGACGGAGACGTCGAGGGCGCTGACCGGTTCGTCGGCGACGATCAGCGACGGGTTGACGGCGAGGGCGCGGGCGATGCCGATGCGCTGGCGCTGACCGCCGGAGAGTTCGTTGGGGAAGCGCGTGCGGTGCTGCGGACCGAGACCGACCGTCTTGAGCAGTTCGGCGACGGCGTCGCCCCGTTCGGCACGGGGCACGACCTTGTGGAAGGACAGCGCCTCTTCCAGCGTCTGGCCGGCGGTCATGCGCGGGTTGAGCGACGAGTTCGGGTCCTGGAAAACGATCTGGAGTTGGCGGCGACGGCGGCGCAGCCCCTCCTCGTCGTCGGGGTCGATCGGCTCTCCCTCGAAGCGGACCTCCCCGGCGGTGGGTCGCTGAAGGAACAGCACGCAGCGTCCGGTCGTCGTTTTGCCGCAGCCGCTTTCGCCGACGAGGGCGAGGGTCTTGCCGCGGGCGATCGCGAAGTCGATACCGTCGACGGCCCGGACGAACACGGGCGGCCGCTTGCTCAGCTTGTCGACGAGACCCCGCTTGAGGGGGTAGTGCTTGACGAGGCCGCGCACGTCGAGGAGGGGTGTCGCGCCGTTCTCGCTCACCGGCGTGCTCCTTCGAGCGCCTCGACGAGGGCAGGGCGGACGAACCGTCCCTGACCGGCGAAGTGGCAGGCGGAGTGGTGGTCGGACGCGACGGGGACGGGGGCGGGTTCTTGGAGCACGCAGATCTCCTGGCGGTAGGGGCAGCGCGGATGGAAGCGGCAACCGGCGGGTGGTTGGACCAGGTCGGGTGGCGAGCCCTCGATCGGTTTCGGCGGCACGCCGGCAAGTTCGGCGCGCGGAATCGCGTTCATCAGACCGATGGTGTAGGGGTGTTGTGGGTCTTCGAACAGGGTTTCGACGGGTGCCTGCTCGACGATGCGGCCGGCGTACATGACGGCGACGGCGTCGCACATCTCGGCGACGACGCCGAGGTCGTGGGTGATCAGGAGGATACTCATGCCGAACTGGTGCTGAAGATCCCGTAACAGGTTGAGGATTTGGGCCTGGATGGTGACGTCGAGGGCGGTCGTCGGTTCGTCGGCGATCAGGAGGGCCGGGCGGGAGGAGAGGGCGATGGCGATCATGACCCGCTGGCGCATCCCACCCGAGAGGTGGTGCGGGTAGGCGTCGTAGCGTTCCTCGGCGTTGGGGATACCGACGGTCTTGAAGAGTTCGACCGTTTGGGCGCGGGCCTGGGCGCGGGTGGCGCCCTGGTGGCGGCGGATCGCCTCGGCGACCTGCTCGCCGGCGGTGTAGACGGGATTGAGGAAGGTCATCGGGTCCTGGAAGATCATGCTGATCTTGCCGCCCCGTAACTCCTGCATCTCCGCTTCCGCGAGGGTGAGCAGGTCCTTCCCCTCGAAGAGTATGCGGCCGTCAGCGTAGCGACCCGGCGGGGTCGGCACGAGGCGCATGATCGAGCGCGCCGTCACGCTCTTGCCCGATCCCGACTCGCCGACGAGGCCGACGGTTTCGCCGGGCCGGATGGTCAGGTCGACGCCGTCGACCGCGAGGACGTCGCCCATGCGGGTGCGGAAGTAGGTCTTGAGTCCTTCGATACGGAGCAAGGGGTGATCAGTCAAGCGGGTCTGCAACCTTCAGTCCGGCAAGAACGACGGATCGGGCGGATGATACCCAATTCCACCGCTGCGCTGGTAAAGCCCCGTGGCATCGACGTCCGCTCTGGGGCCGTGCGAAGATGAGCCACAACACGTTGCCGCGAGGAGGTTCGCCATGGCAGAGACGAAGGTCCGCAGCAATCTCGACGATCGGCGAGATTTCGGAGACCGAAGCGGACGCACTGATTGCGAAATACATCCTGCGGGACCCCGCTCGTCCCGGTCGAGATCGCGCCCGAACAGGGACCGATGAGGGAACGGTTGCCGTCTGGATCGTCATTTCCTACCTCAAGGGTGCCGATATCGCAGAGGTTGCACGGGCGTACGACGTGCCCAAGGAAGCGATCGTCGCGGCGATCGCCTACTACCGTCGTCACCGCGACCTGATCGATGCCCGGCTCTTGCTCCAGCATGAAGCGTTCAACCGCGAGTAGCGGAGGATGGGGGAGCTTTATCTCGACGAGGACGTTTCTGGTATATCCGGTCGCCGGCTCAACCTCCTTGGCGACGACGCGCTTGACGCTCGCGGCGTGCTGCAGCACGCCGCGAAAGACCACCAGCACCTGGCGATGGCGACCCGACTTGGCCGGATCCTCGTGACGCACAATGCGGATGACTACGTGCTACTGCATCTGGCGTGGCGAGAATGGTTCGACGAATTCGGTCAATCTCCGCCGCCCGAGCATGCCGGAATTCTGCCCCTTCCGCAGCCACCTGAACTTGGGGCAACCGAGATTGCCGACCTGGTCCACGAGTTCGTAGCGGAGCGGACGACGGCTGGACTCCGGAATCGTCTGTTCCAATGGACCAGATCGGGCGGGTGGGTGGAGATCGTGCCAACTCCGCCACGCCTCGTCCCGCCCGATGCGCGACGCCGGCGGTCCGACCCGGTACGACGCTTTCAACGTGCGAATGCCGAGCCACGACGGTTCACCGCTGCGCCTGCCGCGGGTCGAGCACGTCGCACAATCCGTCGCCCAGCAAGTTGAAGCCGAGGACGCCGAGGACGATGGCGAACCCGGCGGCGAGGGCGAGGTGGGGCGCGGTCAGCAGGACGAGTTGCCCCTCGGAGAGCATGCTGCCCCAGTCGGGGGTGGGCGGTTGGATACCGAGACCGAGGAAGGAGAGGGCGGCGATGTCGAGGAGTGCGTAGGCGAGATCGAGGGAGGAGACCACGATGACGGGGGAGATGCAGTTGGGGAGGATGTGGCGAAAGATGATCCGGCGCTGACCGTAGCCCATCGCCCGCGCCGCCTCGGTGTAGGTCATCTCCTTTTGGACCAGGGTCACGCTGCGGACGACGCGCGAGGTGAAGGGGATGTAGAGGATACCCAGCGAGAGGACGACGTTGCGCAGGGACGGGCCGAAGGCGGCGACGACGGCGAACGAGAGCAGGAGCGGCGGGAAGGCGAGGAGCATGTCCCAGACGCGGGTGACGAGACCGTCGACCCACCCACCGCGGTAGGCGGCCCAGATCCCGAGCGGAACGCCGATGCATTCGGAGATGAGGACGACGACGAGGGCGCCGCCGATGGCGGTGCGGGTGCCGTAGATGAGGCGGCTGAGGACGTCGCGGCCGTTCTTGTCGGCGCCGAGCAGGTAGGTCGAGCTGGGTGGGTGGAGGCTGTCGGAGAGTTGGCCGTCGGTCGGGTCCTTGGGGGCAAGGAGGGGGGCGAAAACGGCGACGAAGAGGAGGAAGGCGACGATCGAGATGCCGATGACGGCTTTGGTGTTGTGGCGGAGTCGCCAGAAGAACATCGACCACGTCGAGGGCGCTTCCGGCGCCGCCGCGATCCCGCCGCTTTGGAGGGTGCCGACTCCGACCGCCACCGTCTATCTCCTCCTGTCGTACCGGACGCGGGGGTCGACGATGCCGTAGCAGACATCGACCAACAGGTTGATCAAGATGAACATCGCGGCGATGAAGATGGTGGTGCCCTGGACGACGGGATAGTCGCGCACCTGAACGGCGTTGACGAGCAAGGAGCCGAGACCGCCCAGACCGAAGGTGTACTCGACGAGGACGGTGCCGACGAGCAGGAACCCGAACTGGAGTCCGGCGACGGTGATGATCGGGATCATCGCATTGCGGAAGGCGTGCTTGAGGACGACGGACCGCATCGAGAGACCCTTGGCGCGGGCGGTTTCGATGTAGTCCTGGGTGAGCGATTCGACCATCGCCTGGCGGGTGATGCGGGTGGTGATGGCGGCGAGGGAGAAACCGAGGGCAAGGGCGGGCAGGAAGAGGTGTTTCAGTTGGTCGAGACCGCCGCTGCCCGCACCGAGGGCCGGCATCCAGTTGAGTCGGTAGGCGAAGAGCAGGATGAGCAGGATCGAGGTGAAGAAGACGGGGGAGGAGGCGCCGATCAGCGAAAAGGCGGTGGCCGAAACGTCGACCCAGGTGTGGCGCTTGACCGCGGCGAGGAGACCGAGCGGGATCGCGATCGCGAGCGAGATGATGAAGCTGAAGATGCCGAGTTTCAGCGTCAGCGGTAGGCGCTGGATGATGAGCGTGCGCACCTCGGTCCGCTGCCGGTAAGAGCGGCCGAGGTTGCCGTGGGCAAGGTCGCGCAACCAGAGCGCGTACTGGACGGTCACGGGGCGGTCCAGCCGGTACTGCTTGCGGATGTTGGCCAGGTTCGCCTCGGTGATCCGCTGACCGCCGACCATGATCTTCGCCGGGTCGCCGGGAACGAACCGGACCATGAAGAAGACGACCGACGTGATGAAGAACATCAGCGGCACGAGGGTGACGAGGCGGGTGATGATGAGCCGGGTCATGCCAGTTGCAAGTTACAGGTGGCAAGTGGCAAGTGGCAAGTGACGAGCTTCGAGCTTCGAGCTTGGGAGGCGCGCTCCTCGGCCCCCGCCCTTGTCACTTGCCACTTGCCACTTGTCACTCGTACTACGCCGTTGCCGGCTTGATCCAGCGGCCCCAGCCGTCCCAATACCAGAGGGGGCGGATGTCGTAGCCGGTGATGGTCTTGGTCATCGGCCAGTACCACTTGTAGTGTTCCAGCCAGATGTGCGGTTGATCGGCGGAGATCAGTTTCTGGGCGTCGATCATCAGCTGCTTGCGCTTCTCGGTGTCGATCTCGCCGTCGGCGGCGCGGAGGAGTTGGTCGACCTGGTCATTCTTGTAGTAGGAGGCGTTGCTCTGGGGTGGGAAATAGCGCGAGTCGAAGAGCGGCAGCAGATTGCCGAGGGCGTCGGGGAAGTCGGCTCCCCATTGGACGAGGACGCCGCCTTCGAAGTCACCGCTCTGGAGGACGGTGATGTAGTCGGCGTAGGGGTAGGTTTTGACCTCGACGTCGATGTTGAGCGCCTTGAGCGCCTCCTGGACGGCGATCGCCTGGGGGACCCAGATGTCGTTCGGGGTGACGACGTGGATCTGCATCTTGAAACCGTTCGGTTGGCTCGATTCGGCCAGGAGCGATTTCGCCTTGTCGAGGTCGTAGGGAATCGGTTGCAATTCGGCGGAGGCGCTGCCCGGCATGTCGGGCGGGACGCTCGTGTTGTGGGAGAGGATGCCCTCGGACTTGACGATGTTGGTCATGATGTCTTCGAGCGGGGTGGCGTAGACGATCGCCTGGCGGACCTTGACGTCGTCCAGGGGCGGTTTGTCGCAGCGCATGGCGATGTAGTTGATCGTGTAGCCGACGACCTCGTGCCACTCGACGTCGGCGAAACCCTTGACGATGTCGATCTGGTCGGGCGGGACGTTGGTCATCATGTTGACGTCGCCGTTCTTGAGACCGGTGACGCGGGTGGTGCCCTCCGGGACGATCTTGAAGGTGATCTTGTCGTAGTAGGGCATGCCCTCCTCCCACCAGTAGGAGGAGTTCTTTTCGAGATCGATTTCGCTGCCGGCGTCCCATTTGACGAATTTGTAGGGACCGGTGCCGATCGGATTGCGGAGGAGGTCGAGACCGTACTTCTCGATCGCGGCGGCCGGGATGACGTGACCGGCGGTGGTGGCGGGGACGAACTTGAAGAGGGAGCTCGCCGTCTCGAGTTTGATCGTGATCGTGTGGTCGTCGGTGCGTTCGACCGTCGCCTTGGGGTTGTCGTACATCCAGGCGAGCGGGCCGGCGACGTCCGGGTCGCGGACACGGGCAATGGAGGCGACGACGTCGTCGATCGTGACCGGTGTGCCGTCCTGGAAGGTGATGCCGTCCTTGAGTTTGTAGACGTAGGTGAGGGCGTCGGGTTGCTCGAAACTCTCGGCGAGGAGCGGCTGAATCCCGCCCTTCTCGTCGAACATCATCAGCCCTTCGGAGATCTGGCAGGCCACCGGGTTGGCGGTGAAGTCGTAGGCCAGCGCCGGCTCCAACCCGCGGACGTCGCCTTCGAGGGCGAAGGTGACGCTGGTCGCGTCCTGGGCGAGAACGGAGAGACCGGGCAGGAAGGGGGCGGCGCCCGTCGTCAGGACCGCGGCCCCGGCGGCCCCAGCGGCGCCGCGAAAGAGACCGCGGCGAGTGATCGTCTGCTGGCGCAACTGCCGCAAATAGGCCGCCATTTTGGCATCGAACTGCTGACCCGGAGTGAGCTCGCCGTCGTGCTTCGTCATCGTGACTGCTCCTGGTTGTCGCCGGTCCCTGGCACCGCCGTCGATTCGCCGGCGGTGCCAGGGCCGCGATTCACCTACCGACGATCTGCCGATTTGCCCTCGCGCGCGTGATCGATGCGCGGATGATACCCAAATCCGCGGCGGCATGCCGGCATCACGTTTGACCAATCTCTGACTTCTGTAGTGCAGACCGCACAATGACTACCCAGCACTGATCCGCTGCTCGCGGTCGAGTAGGCGGGCCAGGGCGTAGCCGGACCAGATGGAGTAGGCGAGACCGGCGGCGGTGAGGGCGAGGCTGAGGATGAGGAGGTCGCGCTGGGTGGCGTCGTCGCCGGTGAACGAGAGCCCGACCAGGGCGACGAGGATCAGGGCGCCGCCGAGGACGATCAGGTGACGGCCGCTCCGCTCGTTGACCGGATACCAGATCGCATCATCCTTCAAGGTCGTCCGGATGCGATAGCCATACCAGGCGTTGCGGGGGACGCGTCGCTGTGCCAACGGGATGCCGACGATGACGAAGAGCAGGCCGATGGCACCGGGAACGAGGACGCCGATCCAACCCGCCATGACCGCTCCTCCGGTCGGGTACCTCACGACCGGGTGATGATACCGCCCGATCTGGATGTGTATAGTTTGATGTTGATTGGAGTGTTGGCGCCGGCCGGGCAAGCGCATCACGGAGGTCGTCGTGAGCAGCGGAGTCGAGGCGCGCCGATCGGGAATCCGTGCCATCAACCTGCCGATTCCGGCGACCGTGCTGTTCGGGCGCGAGCACGAAGTTGGGGCGGTGCGGGAACTGGTGCTCGGCGGACCACGGCGGTTGGTAACGCTGACCGGTCCCGGTGGCGTTGGGAAGACGCGCCTGGCGCTTCGGGTTGCGGCCAGTTTGGGGGATCACTTCGATGACGGGGTCGCGTTCGTCCCGCTCGCGGCCGAGCGGGAGAGCGAGGCGCTGCCGATCGCGATGCTCGGAGCGCTCGGCCCCGGTGTCGCGAGCGGTGCGCCCACCAACGCGTCCGCGCTCGACCGGCTGACTGCGGCGCTGCGCGAGCGGCGAATCCTCCTGGTGTTGGACAACCTGGAGCAACTCGTGGATGGCGTCGTCGTTCTGTCTGGCCTGCTCACGGCCTGCCACGGACTCCGCATCCTCGCGACCAGTCGCGTCCGCCTGCGCCTTTCCGACGAACAGGAATTCCCGGTGGGACCGCTGCCGGTGCCGACGACCGGGGCGGGTCGCGACGAGGTGCTGGCCTCGCCGGCGGTGGCGCTCTTCGCGGAACGGGCCGGGGCCGTTCGTCCTGGTTTCGTGCCGAGCGACGAAACGTCGGGAGCAATCGCCGATATCTGTCGCCGGCTCGACGGGTTGCCGCTCGCCATCGAGTTGGCTGCCGCCCGGATGGCGCACCTCGGTCCAGGGGCGCTTCGTCGGGTCCTGTCCGAATCCCCGCAGCAGTCGGCCTTGCCGCTCCTCACCGGCGGGGTCCGCGATGCGCCCGAGCGCCATCGCACGATGCGCGACGCGATCGCCTGGAGCGTCGATCTCCTCGACCCGGACACGCGTGCGACGTTCGCTCGCCTGGGTGTCTTCTCGGGCGGGTTCACGTTGGAGGCGGCCGAATACTTGGGGGGACGGGGGGACAGGGGGACAGGGGGACAGCACCGGGAGAGCGACGGCGTACACCCTGCCCCCTTCCGCCCTCCTCCGCCCTCCGCCGCCCCCGTTCTCGACGCGATCGGCGCATTGATCGACGCCAGTCTCGTGCAGATGCAACCGGCGGAGTCGGACGGCGAGACGCGCTACCTGATGCTCGAAACGATTCGGGAGTATGCGCTGGAGTTGTTGGAGGGGAGTGGCGAGGCGGATGCGGTGCGAGGGCGTTTGGCCGAGTGGTTGATCGACCTCAACGAGCGGGTGAACGAGCAGATTCGGGGGACGGACGAGACGGCCTGGTTGGTGCGTTTGGATGCCGAGCAGGCAAACATACGGGCGCTGCTGACCTGGTCGCTCGATCGCGGCGATGCCGAAACCGCGTTGCGGTTGGCGACGAAGGGAACCTGGTTCTTGTGGAGCGTGCAGGGGACCAGGCGCGAAGAGTCGCGGTGGGTGGTGCGGGCGCTCGACCTCGTCGGCGACGATGTCGGTAACGTCGATCCCGCGGTGCTCGGACATGGGCTCCATTCGCTCGGGATGTACGTCCACCGGATCGGCGAGTTCCCGCGGGCACGCGACTTGATCGAACGGGGGATTGCCCATCTGCGCGCGGCGGGCGATCGCCGCGCGGAGGCGATCGCCCTCGGCAATCTCGCCAACGTCCGCACCGACCTCGGCGACTTCGAAGGCACCCGTCGGACCCTACAAGCGGCGATCGCCATCCATCGTGAGTTGGGCGATCCGAAGCAACTCATCATTCCGCTCACCAACCTGACCACGATCGGTATCAGCACCGGCGACATGGCCGCCGCCCGGGCCGCGATCGACGAGGCGGACGAGGTGGTTCGACGTGCCGGCAACGACCGCGACGTCGCCTACGTGCGCTTCTTTCGCGGCGTGATCGCCGTCCACAACGGCAACGCGGCCGAGGCCGAAGCCCACCTCGGCGCGGCGCTCGCGGGGTTCCGCGAGGTGCAAGACACCTACGGCGCCGCGTTGGTGCCGAACTATCTGGCCCGGGCGATGTTGCTCGAGGGGAGACCGGTCGCCGCGGCGCGGGCACTGACCGGATCGCTGCCGCTGCTGTTGAAGATGAATGCGCTGCCGTACTCGAGTGTCACCCTCGATACCCTGGCGGACGTCTTGATCCGGGTCGGGCGAGCGGAGGACGGCGCGCGGATGCTCGGCGCCTCCACCGGGTTCCGGGAAACCATGAACGTCGGCGCCCGTCCGGTCGACGTCGCCAAGCTGGAAGGTCTTGAGTCGGCCGCCCGGTCCGCGATCGGCATTGACCGGTTCCTCGTCGTCGAGTCGGAGGGGCGGCAGATGGGTTTTGAGGCGGCATTGACCGAGGCGATCGCGCTCGCCGAAGCCGTGGCCGCCGAGCGGGAAGAGGGCGAGGCCGGAGAAGCGGCGACGCCGACATCGCCGCGATCCGGTCCGTTCGCCGCGCTCACGGCCCGCGAACGCGAGATCCTTGGGCTGCTGGTCCAGGGGCTTTCGGACCGCGAGATCGCCGACCGGCTCTCGTTGAGCCACCGGACCGTCTCGAATCACGTCGGTCGCATCCTCGCCAAACTCGAGGTGCCGACGCGGACGGCAGCGACCGCGGTCGCTTTGCGTGAGGGGCTCGCCTGATCGATCTCCGTCGCGCCCCTTCCCGTGCGGCGGTGGAGTAGTCCTACTCTACCGGTCTCATCCGACGTCGTGGCGCCAATTGAGTAGAACAGCGGATGTCGCCCGGGCTACCGTCTGGCAGGATGACGGTGCGTGCGGTCGGAGGACGGAACAGGGTCGCGGCGCGCTCCCGCCCGATCACGTCCGTTCTCCGGGAGTCCTTCGTGCCCAAAGGAGATCTATGGAGAACGCGTAATGGTTCGTCTGGTTGCGCTCGCTTGTCTATTGGTCCTGGTCGCGCTCGGCGCGGGCAGGGGAATTGTTTCAGCACGTACGATCGATCCTTCGCTACTCGATCCCCGCTTGGCCGGGTACCCTGAGGTCAAGATTCGGATCGGCGACGAGGCAATCGAGGTTCCGTCGGTCATCGCCGCGGGGCGCAGCCTCGTCGTCCAGGAAAACGCGACGGCCGAGGCGGCCCACTTCTTCCTCGCCCGGATCCCCGACGACATTCCGGACGAGCGGGTCGCCGCGGACGTCGCGGACGTTGCCGGCGACACTCCGGAGTGGTTCTACCGCGCGAAGCTGGTCGGCAACCCGGACCGCGCCGCCGCCGACGGTGGTCGGACGTTCGGGCTCGTCGACTTCACGCCCGGGCGCTACATCGTCCTGGACCCGCTGGCCCAACCGGCCAAGTTCGCCCGGTTCGACGTCGTCGCGCCGGCGAGTTTCCCACCGCCGATCGTGAACACGATTCCGGGGTTTGCCGTCCCGTCCGACCTGGTCGGTCCACGACTCATGATGGCGCACCTGTTCGCGCTGCAGGCAGCCGAAACCGCGGCGACGGTGGCTTCCGCAGATCCCGTTCCCGATGTCGTCGCGACGATGTTCGATATGGACTTCGAACTGCCGGCGACGGTCGCCGCCGGTCGTCAAATCTGGCAGGTGTCGAACACCGGCTCCGCCATCCACGAGATGGCGATCCAGCCGGTGCCGGCGGGGGCGACGAAGGAGCAGGTGATTGCCGCTTTTGGCGCCCTCATTCAGGAACAGCCGCTGCCGGCCGACCTCGGTCCGGCCTGGGCCGACTGGCGGTTCGATCTCGTCAACGGCGTCGGCGCCACCTCGGGAGGCGGCAGGGTTTGGGCGCAGTTCGATCTGAAACCGGGGACCTACGTCGCGCTCTGCTTCGTGCCCGGCGGCGATGGTGCGCCCCACCTGATGGCCGGGATGACCAGAATCTTTACGGTCGCGGACGACGCGATCGCGGCGCCCTCCTCTTGACCAAACCCCGCCTTCGGTTGGTGTAGGGGAGGGCCCCGTGCCCTCCCGTGCCCGGGGCGCACATCCCATCGGTGGCGTCGCGTTCATCGGACCGGGAGGGCACGGGGCCCTCCCCTACGCCCCTGCGCGGGCTGTGACCACGAATGCGTACGGAGGAGCGTGAAATGAACGATCTGGAGCAGGCGATTCAGCAGTTGCGGACGGCGACCGTCGAGTTCATCAACGGCAGACCCGAGGCCTGGAAGGCGTTGTGTTCCCACCGCGACGACGCGACGCTGTTCGGCGGCTGGGGCGGCTACGAAAGGGGTTGGGAAGAACTCGATCCTCGCTACGGCTGGGCGGCGGTGCGCTTCGCCGGGGGCGAAATGACGTTCGAGGAGATCGCCCGCTATGCCACGGACGACCTCGCCTGCACGATCCACTTCGAGCGGATGCGGGTTCGGCTCGCGGGCGGCGACCAGATCGTCCCGGTCAACCTCCGGGTCTCCCACGTCTATCGCCGTGAGGACGACGGCTGGAAGCTGGTCAACCGGCACGCAGACAACATCGTCGACATTCAGGCGACCGACTACGTGGTCGACAAATAGGGAAAACCCAATTCCGCGCGATCGGTCTCGATGTTACGGGATTGGCGCGGAACCGATTGGAGCGTATCTGGATGGCCACCGAGGCTGTACATCGACCCAGGCAATCCGAACCGAGGCAGGTATCCGGCGCGGCAAGCATCGTCAACCACCTCAAAGAGGAGGCGGGCAAGGACCGCTCGTATCTCGTCCCGCTCAGGGTGTTCATCGGGATCGGTTGGCTGCGCGCCTTCGCGGAGAAGGCAACCGATCCCGGCTGGCGCGACGGCACGAGCCTGTCCGACTACCTGAACGACCGGGTGCTGGGAGGAGACATCCCCTTCCCATCCTACAAGGCCCTCGTGACCGGGGTGTTCCTCCCCCATGCCACGGTGCTGGGGTGGATCGTGATGATCGGGCAGGTGCTGGCGGGTCTGGCGATCCTCACCGGGAGCCTGACACGGATGGCGCTGTTGGGCGGGCTCTTCATGAACCTCAACTTCCTGCTCGCCGGGGCACCGGACCCGAGCGCCTTCTACATCGTCATCCAGATCGTGCTGCTGCTGGCGAACGCCGGGGCGGTACTCGGTCTGGACGCCCACCTGGGCACGCTCGACCGATCCACGACCCAACGGGGCGGGTCGGGTCCGGGGTGGATTTGGCCCGGCACGGTCGCGGTGCTCTCGTTGGGCGTCGCGGGGTTTGCGCTGGCACACGCGACGGACTGGGGACCGGCCGGCAGCGTCCACGATCCGGCGGTCATCCTGGCGGTCCTCGCCCTGATGGGTGCCGGATGGGCGGTCATCGCCGGTCTCCGGGCGGGACCGCGGCGACTCGACGGAGCGTCGACGCGGCACCGGCTGATTGCCGCCCCGCTCATCCCCGAATCGTCCGACCGACGGTGGGCCGCGAAGCGGCAGCCGACCCTGCCAGGTTAGCCCCGAGGAAAACGCGCCGTCGCCAAGCGATGCGGCACCGTGAAGATAAGGAGACGATCATGGTTCTCGAAATGACCCGATCGGGGGTTGCCCCAATTCGATCCCTCGACCAGGCGCTGGTCGATGCTCTGGCCGACAAGTTGCTGGGCGAGGTGATCCTGCCGGGCGACGACGAGTACGACGCGGCGCGGACCGTCGCCAACGCGGCAATCGATCGTCGGCCGGCGCTGATCGTGCGGCCGGCGCGGACGGCGGACGTGCAGGCGGCGGTGCGGTTCGCCGTCGCCAACGATCTGCCGTTGTCGGTGCGCAGCGGCGGGCACGCGGTCAGCGGCGCCGCGATCGTCGAGGGCGGGGTCACGATCGATCTCCGGTCGATGACGTGGATCGGGGGCGATCCCGAGCTCCGGGTCGCCCGCGCCGAGACGGGGCTGACCTGGGCGGAACTCAACGCGGCGACGCAGCACCACGGTCTCACCGTGCCGAGCGGCAAGCTCTCGACGATCGGCGTCGGCGGGTTGACCCTCGGCGGCGGGATCGGCTGGCTGGTCCGCAAGTACGGACTGACGATCGACCACGTACGGTCCGCCGAGATCGTGACCGCCGACGGACAGGCGCTGACGGTGAGCGCCGACGAGCACGCCGATCTCTTCTGGGCGATCCGCGGCGGCGGCGGCAACTTCGGGGTGGTGACCTCGTTCGAATTCGACCTGGTGCACCTGCCGACGGTCTACGGCGGTCTCGTCGCCTTCCCGTTCCCGCTCGCCGGCCAGGCGCTGCGCGCCTATCGCGACTTCATCGCCACCGCACCCCAGGAATTGACGACGGTCGCCGGGCTGATCACCGGACCGGACGGATCGCGGGTCGTCGCCTTCGGCGTCGCCTACGCCGGTCCGGCCGAGGAGGGAGAACGCGCCCTGCGACCGCTCCTGAGCATCGGCGAACCGGTGATGTCGGCGTTGAGCGAGTTGCCGCACGGCGGGCTCCTGCGGATGTTCGAGAGCGGAGCGCCGGCCAGTTTGGGTCTGCGCATCCGGGCCGGCTTCGTCGAGGACCTGGACGACGATCTGATCGACACGCTGATCGAACGCTTTGCCGCTGCCCCGGCGTCGCATCCCGTCGTGATCGTCGCCCACCTCGACGGCGCGATGGCGCGGGTCGCGGCCGACGCCACGGCATTCCCCCATCGCGGGGAATCACTGGCCCTGGAGGTGGTCGGCGGCTGGCCGGATCCGGAACACGCGGCGGCGACGGAGCGCTGGGTCCTCGATCTCTGGCAGGCGGTGCAACCGCACACGACCGGCAACGTTACCGTCAGTTTCCTCGACGACGAAGGGCCGGAGCGGATCAAGGCCGCTTACGGCCAAAACTGGGACCGGCTCGTCGCCATCAAGCGGCAGTACGACCCGACGAATCTGTTTCGTTCCAATCACAACATCGCGCCGGACGAGGGCGTTCGTCGTCAGTCGTCAGTCGTCAGTCGTCAGTGAGACGGACCGACGGACAGACGGGAAGAAACGGCGCCGCTCCAACGTTCTGACGACTGACGACTGACGACTCGGCTGGTGAAGGAGGCTTTGGTGGCAACGTACGTTTTCGACAATGCGATGGAGGTGGCCCGTGAGCGACTTCTGCTTCTCGAAGCGGCCGCCGATCCGGGGACCCACCGCGTCCTTGAGACCATCGGTGTGGGACCGCGATGGCGCTGTCTGGAGATCGGGGCGGGGGCGGGATCGATCGCCGCCTGGTTGAGCGAGCGGGTCGGGCCGGCGGGCTACGTCCTCGCGACCGACATCGACCCGCGGTTCCTGGAACCGATCGCCGCCAAGCATCCCAATCTCGACGTGCGGCGGCACGACGTCGCAGCGGACGAACTGCCGACGGGCGCGTTCGATCTGGTCCACGCGCGGATGGTGCTGGAGCACGTGCCGGAGCGGGAGCGGGCGCTCTGCCGGATGGCCGCGGCGCTCGCGCCGGGTGGATGGTTGGTCGTCGAGGCGGTCGACTTCTGCGCGGAGGTGATCGACCCCGCCGTGGGTGAGGACTACGCGGAGCGCTTCGCGCGGGCGCACGAGGCGCGGCTTCGGATGATGGCCGGGGCCGGGTTCGATCTGACGTACGCCCGCGGCTTGGTGCGGCGGTGCCGGGAACTCGGATTGGCCGACGTCGCGAACGAGGGGCGGACGTACATGTGGGCCGGCGGCAGTACGGGGGCGGAAGTCTCGCGCCTCTCTTGGGAGCACCTGCGCGACCGCTTCGTCGCCGGCGACTACCTGAGTGACGCGGACGTCGACGACCTCCAAGCGATGTACGCGGACCCGCGGTTCGCGGTCACGTCGCCGCTGCTGATGGCGGTCTGGGGCCGTCGACCCGAATAGGTGTCTGAACTTGACGAATAGTCGAATTGGGCAAGAAAGGAAGACTCACCATGAATCCCACGAACAAGATGCGCAACCTGATTGACCTCGATGTGCGCGGAATCGCGCTGGCGATCGCGTTGCTGATCGGTGTGATCGGCATCAGCTCACGCATCGTTGCGACCGACGGCACCGGCGTTGCTGCCAAGACGTCCGCCATGCAGGAGAACGATGGGACGTGCGACGACGGTCTGCCGCAAACCGACGAGCAGCCGTGGATCCGCACCGAATTGTTCTTCGGTACGTCGATGCCGGACGGCAAGGCGGTCACGGAGGCGGACTGGAAGGGGTTCCTCGACGGCGAGATCACCCCGCGCTTCCCCGACGGGCTGACGGTCCTGAGCGGGTTCGGGCAGTGGCAGGAGGAGGACCAGGACATCGTCCAGGAGCGCAGCAAACTCCTGATCCTCCTCTACCCGCGGGAGTACGCCGTAGAAAGCGGTACCAAGATCGAGGCGATCCGTGCCGCCTACGAGACCCGGTTCCAACAGGAGTCCGTCTTGCGGACGGACGACAGCCGGCCCGTCTGCACGTCGTTCTGAGTCCATCGTCAGGAGGGTTGGCATCCGAAGCGATGCGAAACGCGTCGGGGCGCTGCTTGCGGCGCCCCGACGGCGACGGACCGCCCGCCCAAATTCCGCCGTGACCGGGTGCGTGTACCCCGGCCACGGCGCAACCCAGAAAGTCATGTCGATGTCGATCACGTTTTCCGGGGGCGAACCGGTTGCGATCGGGAGCCCTCGTCTGACGGCGCGCGGTCGCGCCATCCTGGCGCTGCTGAGTGCGGCGGTGTTCTTCGGTGCCTCGACGGTGGCGAGTAAGGCGGCGCTCGATCGCGTGCCGCCGGTGACGCTGGCCTTCGAGCGGTTCGGAATCGCGCTGGCGGTGCTGCTGGTGCTGTGTCGCCGGGCCGGTGTCCGGCCGCGGTTCGGCCGGTTGCCGGTGCTGTTGGGCGTCACGGGGATCGCGCTGCCGTACGTCAGCCAAAACCTCGGCCTCCAGCACGCCACCGCGGTCGATACGACGCTGGTGATCGAAGGCGGGATCCCGATCGTGACCGCGATCCTCGGCAGGGCGGTGCTCAAGGAGCGATTGACGGGGCGCCGGTTGGCGGCGCTGCTCCTCTCGGTCGCCGGGATCGCCACGGTGGTGCTCTTCGGGGCAACCGGTCACGGGGAGTTCAGCAGACTCGGCAGTCTGCTCGCGTTCGGCGCCGCCACGAGTTTCGCCGCCTACACCGTGATCGGCCGGCGCTTGTTTGGGGATGGCTTTTCGCTCTCGGTGTTGACCGGCAGCATCGTCGTCGGTGTTCTCGTGCTGGCGCCGTGTGCCGCGGTGGAGATGGCCCTCAGCGGGCCGGGCGCGATGAGGGCGAGCGACGGGTTGCTCCTGCTCTACCTGGGAATCGGCGGCTCGGCGGGCACGCAACTCCTTTGGGCGCGCGGCATGGCCGATCTCGCCGCGGCCGAGGTGGCCGTCTTCGGCACGCTGATGCCCGTCGTCGGCATCTCGGCGGCGGCCGTCTTCCTCGGTGAGGCGATCACGTTCGTCCAGATCGGCGGCGGGCTCCTCGTCGTCGCCGGGTTGTCCCTGACGGCGCGCCTGGCACGTCCGGTTCCCTCGGCGGGACCTCGGTTGTCGACCGTCGCGTCTCCTATCGATCGATTGTTCCAGTCGCGAGCAGGCTTCGGCCTGCTGCGCCTCGCCCGAGTTCGCGGATTTGGTCCGGCTCGGCGAACCACGTGCTCGGACGCGTGACACCGTCATCGTCGATGGCGCCCGACCGTCATGCGCCCGTTCCGCGCTTTGGGGTGCGGCAGCAAGGAGGTAAGGAGACGGCACCCTCGTTCTTGATCTTACGACCGTAGTTGTTCGCTCATTGATAGAGGAGAACCATCGTGAATTCGAACGTCATGCGCTTCGTCATGGGCACCGTCGTCGCCCTTCTGATTGCCGGAGTCCTCGTTTCCCCGCTCGGGTCGGCCCGAGCGGCGGCCGCTCAGTCCGACGTCGCGCCGGGCGACACGGTCTGCGCCCCGACCAAGGGGCAACCGCGGCTGGCCGACCTGGTCGTCGCCGGCCAAACTCCGGACGGCACGGGCGTCTACGTCAAGAACATCGGCTGCTACGCTACCACGAATTTCTTCGAGGTCAGGGTCACGGTGACGGACGGGACCAACTTCGCTTCCGAGTACGTCCCGGTCTTGCAGTTCATCCAACCCGACGGATCGGTGATCATCCCCGTCGGTTTCGATTGCGATCTCTCCTTGGCAAGGATCGAGGTCGACATCGACAACAGCGTGTTCGAGCTCAACGAGCACAACAACATCGGGAACGCCATCTCGATCATCTGCTAGGGGCGGTTCATCGGCAGTTCGCCGTGGCCACCGGGTCTCCGGTGGCCACGGCGACCGGCGTTTTTCGCTGTGGGTACGAAGCATTGCCGCTGCCCACGCCTATCATTGGGCGGCGATGACTCCTGCCAGGTCCGCGATCGGGACGGCACCTGGCAGCGCGCGGTGACCGCCGCGCGGCTCGTTCGGTCCCGATGGGAGGATTTCGATGCCCGCACACCCGGGTCCATCAGCCACCACTACCCCGGAATCGACGCTCTACCGCTTGATGAACGGCTACCTGATCACCCAATTGCTCCACGTCGTCGCGAAGTTGGGCGTCGCCGATGTCCTTGCGGATGGACCGCTCCCGAGCGAGGCGATCGCCCGCGCCGTCGGCGCCGATCCCCTGGTGCTCCACCGCATGCTCCGCGGGTTGGCCGCCGAGGGCGTGTTCGCCGAGAACGGGGACGGTCGCTTCGGCTTGACCGAGATCGGGGCCTGCCTGCGCGACGGCGCACCAAACTCGTTGCGCGGGGCGGTCGTCGTCCGCGGCGATCTGCATTACAAGGCTGCCAGCGGTCTGCTCGACGCGGCCCGCGGCGGCGGCATCCCGTTCGATCGTGTCTACGGCGAGGGCCTGTTTGCGCACCTGGAACACATCCCCGAACTCGCCGCTGCCTTCCACCAGTCGATGACCGACCGCTCGCGTCTGGAAGCGGCCGCCGTCGTTGGGTCGTACGGGTTCGGGGCGTTTCGCCGGCTCGTCGACGTCGGCGGCGGCACCGGCGTGTTGCTGGAGGCCATCCTGCTGGCGACGCCGGGTCCGCGCGGTGTCCTGCTCGACCGCCCCCGGCCGGTCGAGCAGGCGAGGAAGCGACTCGCCGACGCCGGACTGGCGGCTCGCGCCGATTGCGTGGTGGGCGATTTCTTCGACGCGGTTCCCTCGGGCGGCGATGCCTATCTCCTGTCGCGGATCGTCCACGATTGGGACGACGCGGCGGCGCAGCGCATCCTCGCCCGTTGCCGCGCGGCGATGGGCGACGGTGCGACCCTGCTCCTGGTGGAAGCCGTCCTCCCCGAATTCGCCGTGGACAGTCCGGCGGCGATCGCCATGGACCTCGGCATGTTGACGCTCCTCCCCGGACGCGAACGAACGGTTGAGGAGTACCGGTCCCTGCTGGCGACCGCCGGGTTTCGGTTGGCGCGCGTGATCCCGACCGGATCGCCGAGCGGCATCGCCGTGGTCGAGGCCAGACCGTCGACGTCATCGGGCCGCTACAACGGTGCCGGCAGGTCCTGCGCGGTGTGCGCGGGCAATCCGCGGCGGTTGAGGAGGGCGAGGGCGTCGATTGCTTCTTGGCGGTTGCCGGTGAGCTCGACGACGGCGTCGACGAGGCGGCGGCGGACACCGGCGAGGTCGCGGTAGACCCGGTTGCCGAGGGTGAGGCGGTGGCGACCCATGTCTTCGTACCGGCCCCAAACGACGAGCCAGCCGGTGCGGACCGGTACGATCTCGACGTACCGGCTGTGGTCGCGCCACCAATAGGCGGGAACCCCGAGTTCGGGGTTCGGGGTTCGGGGTTCGAGGAGGTCAGACGACATCGTTTTTCGAACTCCGAACTCCGAACCCCGAACCCGTTAGTGCGTCTTGCGCGGGTCGAGGGCGTCGCGCAGACCGTCGCCGATGTAGTTGATCGAGAGGACGGTCAGAAAGATCACCATGCCGGGGAAGAGTGCCTCGTGCGGGTGGAACTGGAAAATGTCCTTGGAGTCGAAGAGCATCCGGCCCCAGGTCGGGACGTCGGAGGGGAAGCCGAGACCGAGGAAGGACAGCGTCGACTCGAAGATGATCGCGGCGCCGACGCTCAGCGTGGCGGCGACGATGATCGGGCTGAGGACGTTCGGCAGGATGTGCTTGAACATCATGGTCGAGCGGGTCGCCCCGATCGAGCGGGCGGCCTCGACGAACTCCTTTTCTTTGAGGGAGAGGAAGCTGGAGCGGACGAGGCGCGCCGTCGGCATCCAGCTCAGGGTGGCGATGACGATGACGATCAGGAAGAAGACGCCCAGGTTGCCGTTGTGGAAGTGCACGTCGAAGTAGTTGGTGATCGAATCGCGGAAGAGGAAGCTGATCAGGAGCAGCAAGGGCACGGTCGGCAGGCTGATGAAGAGATCGGTGATGCGCATCAGCAGGCTGTCGGTGAACCCGCCGAAGAAGCCGGCGATCGAGCCGACGGTGGTGCCGAGGAAGACGCCGACCGCCGCCGCCAGGATGCCGACCGAGAGCGAGACGCGGCCACCCCACAGGATGCGGGCGAGGATGTCCTGACCGAGGGAGTCGTTGCCCATCGGGTAGGACCACGTGGGCGCGGCATCGGCGCGCACGAAGTCGATCTCGTCGATGGCGCGCGGGTAGATCAGGGTGCCGACGAACGTGGCCAGGAAGAAGAAGGTGATGAGAACGAGCCCGGCCATGGCGAGGCGGTGGCGGCGGAACTGGCGCCAGGCATTTCCCCACAGGGAACGCTGCTTCTTGAGGCTCAGCCGTTCGAGTTCGCCGACTCGCGACGGGACCTCCGCCTCGACCGCCGGCGGGGCCAGGACAACGCCCCGGGGCGCTACCCGTGCATCAGCCTCTTGCGACATCGTTGTCCCTCCTGGCAGACGGCGGAAGGCGGAAGGCGGAAGGCGGAGGGAGAACGGGCGAGGAGCCGGAGGATACCCCGTACTGAGGACCGAGCACCGAGTGCTCAGTCCAACTTCCGCCTTCCGCCTTCCGCCTTCCGCCCTCGTTCCTCATGACATACGCCTCACGAGTACTTGATCCGTGGGTCGAGCACCGCGTAGAGCACGTCGGCGACGATGTTGAAGACGACGACCAGGATCGAGATGCCGAAGGCGACGGCCATCACGACCGGGACGTCCTTTTCGCCGATGGCGGTGATCAGGAGCGAGCCGATGCCGGGGATGCGGAAGATCTGCTCGGTGACGATCGCGCCGCCGAAAATCTCGGGAATCTGGAGGGCGACGATGGTGACGACCGGGATCATCGCGTTGCGCATCGCGTGGAAGATGACGACGCTCTGCTCCTGCAGGCCCTTGGCGCGGGCGGTGCGCACGTAGTCCTGGCTGACCGTCTCGAGCATCGAGGCCCGAACGAAACGCGTCAGGGCCGCGGCGCCGGCCAAACCGAGCACGATGATGGGCATGATCGATTGTTCGATGTGCGCCCAGACGCCATGAACGGTCGAATCGTAAATGAACGGCAGCCAGCCGAGTTTGACGCTGAAGACGACGATCAAGAGGATACCGGTAAAGAACGTGGGCAGACTGAACCCAAGGAAGGCGAAGGTCGTCGCGAATTGGTCGAAGAGCGAGTACTGCTTGATGGCGGAAATGACGCCGACCGGGATCGCGATCAGGAGACCGAGGATGAATGCCGAGCCGACGATCTCGAGGGTGACCGGAATTCGGCCGAGGACATAATCGCTGACGCTGCTGCGCGAACTGTAGGAGACCCCCCAATTGCCCTGAATGTATTGGTACGCCCATTTGGTGTATTGCTGGGGCAGCGGGTCGTCGATTCCCATCTGTTTGCGGAGGCGCTGGCGCAATTCGGGTGGCACGTTGGGGTTGTTGGCAAAACCGGAGAGCGGGTCGCCGGGGGCGAGGTACAGGATGGAGTAGATGACCATACTGATCGCGATCAACGTCACGATCGAAATCAGCGTGCGGCGGATCAGGTAGGCTCCCATGCCAACCTCCTGCTCGTCGTCGATGCGGGAACGAGCGGATCAGGCGTCGTTTACGGTTAACCGGCGACCTTGCCGGGCGTCCACCCCTGACGCTGCGACGTAACCGCATGCCGGCCCCGCCCGTCGGAATGCCGACACGTGCCCTCTTCGCTTGCCCCCCTGAGGCGACCGAATGCTACGTGGCGCCTCTTCATACTGTCAAGCACGTGCCGTGCCCTACGGAGCGGTGGTGGCGAGCGGCGGTGGCAGCGGTGCGTTGGTCGGCGCGCCCGCCGCTGCGGTGCTCGGGCTCGCCGTCGGCACCGTGGTCGGCGATGGCGGGGGCGACGGGGTCGCCGTCGGCGGGGTGGTTGGCGTCGCGGCGACCGGGCTGGCGACCGGACTGGTGGCGGGGCTGGCAGCGGGAATGGCGGTTTGGGTCGCCGCCGCCGGACTGGACGCGATGGCGGGTGCTTCGGTCGCGACGGGGCTCGCCTCCGGGCTCGCTTCGGTCACGGTCGGACTCGCGGCAACCGTCGGTTCGGGTTCGATCACCTCCGGACTCGCCTGCGGTGAGGCGATCGTCTCGGTGGCTTCGGGCGATGCCTCGGCTGTCGCCGGCGCCTGCGCGACCGGCGAGGAGATGGGCGACGCGGCGGGCGAGCCGCTAACCGGGGAACCGGCGACCGGCGTGCCGGCAACGGGAGAACCGGCAATCGGACTGGCGGCGGGGCTACCGGCCGGGCTGCCGGTCTTGGGTGGCGGCGGTGCCGTGGTGGCGGCCGTGGTGGGGGCGGTGGTCGCGGCGGGCGTCGGCGTCTTTTTCTCTTCGCTCTTGCCGCAGGCGGCGAGGACGATCGCAGCCGCGAGCGCGACGGAGGCGAGTGGGCCGAAGCGCCGCCACGGTTGTCGGGAACGAGCGGCATGCGGCGAACTGAAGTGGTCGTCGGTAGCCTGATCGTGGTCTCGGCGTGGCATGTGCGCTCCTCGGCCGGCGCGACATCGCGAGCGAAGACCGGCCATCCCCTTCCTCTCCACCTCTCGGTTAGCACGCCGGCGCCCGCCACCCCACAGCGTCGCGCCGCGTCGCGGGATTGTATACGGCAGGCGCGGGCGGCGTCACGGGCTGCCCGTCGCGACGCGTGGTACACTCGGGCGGCGCGCGGCACCGGCCGCGCGTTTCCGTGTATCGGGTACTTCGCTCCGCGTTTCGCGCTGCCTGCCGACGTGGTGTGCGGCCGGCGGGACGCCGATGAGGAAGTAGGAGTCAGGAGGCGTCTCCATGGACGAGCTGATTCTGATGGCCGAACCGCGCACCGTGGTCGGCAAGCAGGTCAAGCGGTTGCGCCGGGAGGGGTTGGTCCCCGGCGTGGTGTACGGCCCCGGATTGAGCGGCGACGGCACCGTTCAGGTTTCCGTCGGCCGGCGCGAGTTCGAGCGTTTCTACCTGGCGCACGGCCACAGCACGCTCTTCACGCTGAGTTGGAACGGGGGAACGCAACAGGTCTTCATCCGCGACGTACAGGAGGACCCGGTCAAGCGGGCGCCGCTGCACGTCGACTTCTTTGCCCCGAATCTCCAGAAGACGCTGGTGGCATCGGTTCCGGTCGTCCTGCGGCACCTGCCGGACCACCACGAGGGCGTGCTCACCCAGGTGCGGTCGGCGATCGAGGTGAGCGGGTTGCCGACCGAATTGCCGCACGAGATCGCCTTCGATGCCGCGGGTTTCGTCAACGTGGGCGACACGCTGCACGTGAGCGACCTGACCCTGCCACGGGGCGTGACCGTGATCACGCCGGCCGACGAGTTGATCGCCCTGATCGCCGCCGAGCGGGTGGCGGAGCCGGAGGAGGCCGAGGAGGTCGCCGAGGAGGCGGCACCGGACGCCGAGGTACCGGCCGCCGAGGCGGCGGCTGCTGAGGCACCTGCTGAGGAATCGGCGGAGTCGTAGCGCCGCGTTCGTTCGGATCGATTGTCGATGGGCGGCCCGGCGAGAGCCGGGCCGCCATCCTTCCCGTTACCCGGAGATCGACGTCTACACGGTCAGCGCCGACCCCGTGGTCATGACGAAGCTGATCCAGATGCGAACCGAGGCCAACAAGGTCTTGGTCGATGTCCGTGGCACGATGGGCGAACTCGCCATCAGTTGCGGGTGAAGCCGCGTCGGTGGTAACCGGCTAACCAGCGGAGTCGGGCGTAGGTTCGGCGGCAATCTCGGCCAGCGCGCGGGCGACGTCGCCGGCGAGCAGCCGCATCGTTCGCCGCACCCGCTCGTCGTCGATCCCGGCCGCGTAGGGGTTGCCGAGGAAGAGGTCGACGCCGAGCGTGCGGTGGGCGAAAGCGATGCCGCGGGCGACGGTTTCGGGGCCGCCGGCGAAGTAGATCTCGTCGCGGATCAGGCGATCGGCTTCCGCCGCCGCCGCGGCACGGCGCTCCGTGCGGTCGCCATCGACGGCGGGCTGACGCAGTTCGTGGAGGCGGAGGAGATCGTCGGTCATCTCGGTCTTCGCGCGTTCGTCGGACTCGGCGACGTAGAGGTGCCGCATCAGGGCGATCCGGCCCGCGCCCGGCGGCGTCGCCTCGTCCGGGTCCTGGCGGCGAGACCGGTAACCGGCTTTGAAGGCGGCGGTGGCAGGGACGAGATCGCGCAGCGGCGCGAAACCGACGGCGAGACTCAGGCCGTAGGAGCCGGCCCACCCGGTGGCGTCGGGGGAGCCGCCGGCGTACCAGAGGGGCGGGTGCGGTTCCTGCAACGGCGTCGGATTGATCGCGACCTCGCGCACGGTGTCGTACTCGCTCTCGATCGCCACCTGGCCGCCGCTCCAGAGCGCCTGCATGATCGCGAGGCGCTCCTGAAAGATCGGGATTCGCCGCGTCGGATCGACGCCGGTCGCGACCAACTCCTCCGGCCGGTGCCCGAGTCCGAGTCCGACCTCCAACCGGCCACTACTCAGGTGATCGAGCACGGCGACCTCTTCGGCCAGACGCACCGGCGAATGGAGCGGCAGGGTGTAGGCGAGCACCCCGAGCCGAATCCGCCGCGTCCGCTGCGACGCCGCGCCGAGCCAGGCGTTCGGTGCCGAGGCGCGGTAGTTCGCCAGGAAATGCCGTTCCGCCGTGAACGCGACGTCGAGACCGATCTCGTCGGCAAAGGCGAGGTCGTCCAGGCGCCGCCGGTAGACCTCGCCGTGACCCGTGGGGTCGGTCGGGTCGATCTGCATGATGTCGAAGAGGCCGAGGGAGATGGACATTTGGTGTCGTTCCGTAGGGGCGGACCACGCACAAGGGGCCGGCCCTTGCGGACCGGCCCCTCGTACCTGGGCACCACGACTGGTCTAAGCCTAGCGGCTCACGACCTCCGCCGTGATGCCCATACGACCGTGACTACTACTCATGGGCATCACCTCCTTTACCCTACTCGGTGCTACCTGGAGGTACAAACAACGGTCCAGTCGATGCCTGGGCGGCGTCTCACTGGACCGCTGCCGCAAGCCTAGCATGGGACGGCTGGCGCGTCAATCACCCGTGACGAGAATCACGAGCGGTTTGAGCGAAGCGGCCGCGGAGCCGCTTGAAGGTCTTTGGTTCGCCGGGTAACGTTCCGTCGATCCCAGGGAGGGGATGGAGGGATCACCGCACCGTATGAGCGAGGAGTGAAGCGTGGCATCGTCCGAGGGGACGGTCTTCCGGCCTGCGGCATCATGGTGGCAACGGCTGCCGATCAATTCCGTCTTCCGCAAACTGATCCTGACCGCGACCTACAACCGATTCGTGGCGCGGCTCGTGCGCAAGTACGGGATGCGACTCGGGGCGGGACGGTTCGTGGCGGGGGAGACGCTCGACGAGGCGATCGCCGTCCTCCGCCGGCTGAACCAGCAGGGGATGCGTGCCAACACGACCTTGCTCGGCGAGGGGGTCCGCGACGAGGCGACGGCGACGGCCGTGGTCGCCGAGTACATGAAGGTGCTCGACCGGATCGCCGAGGAGAAGCTGACGGTCAACGTCGCGTTGAAGCTGACGCACCTGGGGTTGGATCTCGGCGAGGAGGTCGCCTCCCGCAACGTCGAACGGCTCGTCGTCCACGCCGCCGAACTCGGCAACTTCGTCCGGATCGACATGGAGGAGTCGGCGCGGGTCGATCCGACGCTAAGAATCTACAAGCGCTTGCGGGCGGCGGGGCACGACAACGTCGGGACGGTTCTCCAGTCGTACCTGTATCGGACGCCGGACGACCTGGCGGACCTGCTGCCGCTCAAGCCGAACCTGCGCCTGGTCAAAGGGGCGTATCTGGAACCGGCCAGCATCGCCTATCCCGACAAAGTGGACGTCGACCGCGCCTACGTCGAACTCGCCGAGCGGATGCTGCGCGAGGCCGCGTTTACGGCGATCGCCACCCACGACGACCGGATCATCGAGCACGTGATCGGCTTTGCCGACCGCAACGGCATCGGCAAGGACCGCTTCGAGTTCCAGATGCTCTACGGGATTCGGACGCAGTCCCAGCGAGCGCTGGTCGCCCGCGGGTATCGCGTGCTGGTCGCCACGCCGTACGGACCGGAGTGGTACTTCTACCTGATGCGACGGCTCGCGGAACGCCCGGCGAACGTGCTCTTCTTCGCGAAGAACCTGATCAAGCGGTAGGAAGGGCAAGTCGGTCATGTCGCTTCCTCAGTTCTCATCCACCCGCCTTGTCAGCGACGATCATGCCGAAGAGGGCGTACCGCGAGGTGCGGTCGGCATCATTCTCGATGTCTACGAGGACGGCGACTACGAGGTCGAGTTCTCGCGCGAGGACGGCACGACGATCGCCTGGTTTGCCGTCCGAGCGAACGAGGTTGAGCCCGCGGATCAATCGCGAGCGGGGCTGATGCGGCGAACCGGGGACTGATTGTGAAGGTCCGCGGTCGGGTCCTCCAATTCAGGTCCCTTCGTCGACTCCACGCTGTCGTCGCCATGATCGGTGGTCGGCACGAATACGGTCCCAGGTGGACCACCGCACTGTACATGTCGGTCGCGCCGATCTGATAAACTGCTTCGCGGCGCGTCATACGAAAGGCGGGCGGATCCCGTTCGAGAGATGCGCTTAATGGCAAAGGAGAAACCCATGCGGCAAACGTTGAAGAGTCCAGCAGGCGGAAGCATCTTCAACGAAAAGGTGTCGCATGGCGATTGTCAACATCGGGATATTGGCGCATGTAGACGCCGGTAAAACGACCCTCACCGAACGGGTTCTCTTCGAGACCGGCGTCATCAAGGCGGTCGGCAGCGTCGACAAGGGCACGACGCAGACCGATACGCTGGAATTGGAGCGGGCCCGCGGTATCACCATCAAGTCCGCGGTCGTCTCCTTCGACCTGAACGAACGCAAAGTCAACCTGATCGACACCCCCGGACACGCCGACTTCGTCGCGGAAGTCGAGCGGTCGCTACGCGTGCTCGACGCCGTCGTGCTCGTCGTCTCGGCCGTCGAGGGGGTGCAGGCGCAGACGCGGCGCATCGCCCAGGCGGTGCGCGCGGCCGGTCTGCCGCTGCTCATCTTCGTCAACAAGATCGACCGGCTCGGCGCCCGCGGCGAGGCTCTGCTCGCGGACGTCCGCCGCAAGCTGGACCTCCGCGTCGTCGCGATGAACACCGCGATCGGGCTCGGGGACCGGGCGGCGGCGATCGTGGCGTGCGATCGGGCCGACCCG
>DATBFX010000546.1:0-4894 GCA_036558305.1 Thermomicrobiales bacterium
ACGAGCAGCCACGTCGGCCAGCCGATGTCGATCGTGATCGACAAGGAAGTCATCTCCTCGCCGGTCATCAACAGCGCCATCAGCAACCAGGGCATCATCGAGGGCATCCCCGCGGCGGACGTCCGCGACCTCGTCGTCCAACTCAACAGCGGTCCCCTTGCCGTGCCGCTTCGCGTCGTGTCGAGCATGGTGCTGAACAGCGTCCCGCCCGCCGCCACCCCGGCCGCCAGATTGTCGACGCCGATCGCCAACGGTCCGCTCGTCGCGTCGGACTGCTGGACGGCGGATCAGCGCCGCGACACGCCACGACTCCAGTGGTCCGCGCCGCCGGCGATGGTGATCGATCCGGCGAAGACCTACACCGCGCGGGTGGAGACGAGTTTGGGCGACTTCACGATTACGTTCTTCCCGCAGGAGGCGCCGGTCACGGTCAACAACTTCGTCTGCCTGGCGCGCGCCGGCTACTACGACGACACGACCTTCCACCGGATCGTCGCGGGGTTCGTGATCCAGGGAGGAGACCCGACCGGCACCGGCGCCGGCGGCCCGGGCTACGAGTTCGCGGATGAGCCGGTGACGCGAAGTTACGAGTTGGGGACGGTGGCGATGGCCAATGCCGGCCCCGACACGAACGGCAGCCAGTTCTTCGTGGTCGTTGGCGATTCTGGAACCCAGCTGCCGCCGCAAGACACCATCTTCGGTCAGGTCACCAAGGGCATGGATGTCGTCGATCGCATCGCGGCCGTGCCGACGAGAGCGGGCGGTTCCGGTGAAAAGTCGACGCCGATCGAACCGGTGACGATCGAGAAGATCACGATCGACGAGACGTAGCGTCGCAGACTGTCGGAGCAGGTCAGGGCAACGGATGACGACGGAGAAACGACCATCACTCGGTCTGATCGTCAATCCGATCGCCGGGATGGGTGGTCGGGTCGGATTGAAGGGGACCGACGGACCGGGGACCGCCGATCGGGCACGGGAACTCGGTGCGACGCCGCTCTCGCCGGCACGCGCGCGGATCGCGCTCGGGGTGATCGCGGAGCGCCTTGCGGGACGGATCGAGGTCGTCGCCCCGGCCGGTGTGATGGGTGAGGACGTCGCCCGTGGCGCCGGGTTTGCGCCTCGGGTCGTCGGTCGGTGCGGAGGCGGCAAGACGACGGCCGGGGATACCGAAGCCGCCGCGCGGGCGATGGCCGAGATTGGCATCGACCTCCTGCTCTTTGCCGGCGGCGACGGCACGGCGCGCAACGTCTGCGCGGCGGTCGGGACGCGGCTGCCGGTGCTCGGGATCCCGACCGGCGTCAAGATGCATTCCGCCGTCTACGCCACCCATCCCCGGACGGCGGGCGAACTGGCGGCGCGTCACCTCACGGGGCCGCCATTGCCGTGCCGCGAGGCCGAGGTGATGGACATCGACGAAGAGGCGTTTCGGGCAGGGCGCGTCTCCGCGCGGCTCTACGGCGCGCTGCTCGTCCCCCAGGACCGTCGATTGGTCCAGGGGTTGAAATCGGGCAGCCTGGGCGACACGACCGATCTCGGCGGAATCGCCGCCGAGATCGTCGGGCGGATGGGCGACGGTGCCCTCTGGGTCGTCGGGCCGGGGACGACGACGCGGGCGATCGCCGAGCGTCTCGGCGCGCCGAAGACGCTGCTGGGGGTCGATCTCTATTGCCGCGGGGAGTTGGTCGCGGCCGACGTGACGGAGGCGCAAATCCTGGACCATCTGGACGGGACACCGGCACGCATCGTCGTGACCCCGATCGGCGGCCAGGGGTATCTGTTTGGCCGCGGCAATCAGCAGTTGAGCGGCGCGGTGATCCGGCGGGTCGGCAAGGCACACGTCGTGGTCGTCGCGACCGCCGCGAAACTGGCCGCGCTGCGCGGAGAGGCTTTCCTGGTCGATACGGGGGATGCGGAGGTCGATGGGTTACTCGCCGGGTACGTGCGGGTGGTGACGGGGTTTGGGGTGGAGACGGTGTACCGGGTGGGGTGAAGGCCGAGATGTACATCACCGCCGTCGAAGCCATCCAGGTCGACATCCCGTTCCGGCAGCCGTTCGTCGTTTGGCGCGGCAGCGTTGACACGAAGCGGCACGTCTTCGTGCGGGTCACGACCGACGCCGGGTTGACCGGATGGGGCGAGGCGGCGCCGTTTCTCTATTACGCGCCGGAGACGGCGGCGGACGTGGCGTCGCTGGTGACGGACTTCATGGCGGGGGAGTTGACCGGCAAGGACCCGCGCGACGTCCGCGCGATCGCAGAGCAGTTCGCGGTGTTGGATGGGCACGAATTCGCCAAGTGTGCGGTCGAGACTGCTCTCTGGGACATCGTCGGCCAGGCAGCGGGGTTACCACTCTACCGTTTGCTCGGCGGCGCCGTGCGAGCGAGTGTACCGGTGGTGACGGTGCTCCACGTCGCCGAGCCGGAGGAGATGGCGCGCGAGGCGCGGGAATGGGTTGCCAGGGGCTTCCGGCGGTTGAAGGTGAAGATCGGGTTTGGGCCGGAGCGGGACGAGGCGATGGTCGCCAAGGTGCGGGAGGCGGTCGGAAGCGGGGTGATGATTCGGGTCGATGCCGAGGAGCATTACACGACGAAGGAGGCGCTCGCCGTTGCCCGCCGGTTGGAGCGGTACGACCTCGAATTGATCAGCCAACCGGTGGCACGGACCGATTGGGAGGGGATGGCGCTGCTGCGGACGGCGCTCGCGGTTCCGCTCCTCGCCGATGAGGGGATTCACTCGCCGGACGACGTGTTGACGTGCGTCCGCGCCCAGGCCGCGGACATGGTCAACATCAAGGTGGTCAAGAGCGGCGGCGTCTTGCCGTCGCTGGAGATGGCCGCGATCTGCCGGACCGCGCATTATCCGGTCGTCATCGGCAGCATGATCGAGGCGGGGATCGGGTCGCTTCTCGGCGCCCACGTCGCCGCCGTGCTGCCCGGCGCCTTCTCGACCGAGCTCTGCGGGCCGCTCCTCTTTGCCGAGACCCTGCTCGACCGACCGCTTCGGATCGACGACGGCGCCCTCTGGCTCGACGAGACGCCGGGGCTGGGAGCGGCGGTTGACGAGGATACGTTGGCTGCCTTTCGGGTGGCCGACTGAGGAAACGGAGTCCGTTCCACGTCTTGACAGCACGGGCGAATGCGCGGTCAATGTGCCCGGCGTTCGGACGCCGCCGGCCGCGTGGTCAGACACGTCATTCACCCGGAGAGGATGAGGTTTGTGAGCGACAAGGACGAATCGCCGTCGAAAGAGGCCACCCAGACACCCCCGGCCGCACCGCCGAAAGCGCCGGAGCCGCCTGAGGAACCGCCGGTCGTGACGAAGCACGAATCGCGGATCGGCGAGCGGACGCTGCGGTACGACGCAACGGCGGGGATGCTGCCGATCAAGAACGAGAAGGGCGAGACCGAAGCGCGGCTCTTCTTCACGGCTTACACGGTGGAGTCGCCGGGCGGGACGAAGGACCGGCCGCTGATGTTCTCGTTCAACGGCGGACCGGGGTCGTCGTCGGTGTGGTTGCACCTCGGCGGGTTGGGTCCGCGGCGGGTGCGGATGCTCGACGATGGGGCGATGCCGGCTCCCCCCTTCCGCCTGGAGGAGAACGAGCAGACCTGGTTGGAACAGACCGACCTCGTCTTCATCGATCCGGTCGACACGGGCTACAGCCGGGCGACGACGCCGGAGCTGGCCAAGAAGTTCTGTGGTGTTAAGCACGACCTGGAATCGGTCGGGGAGTTCATCCGGCTTTACCTGTCGCGCTACGGGCGGTGGGCGTCGCCCCTCTTCCTCGTCGGCGAGAGCTACGGGACGTTCCGCGCGGCCGGTCTGGCCGGGTTGCTGATCGAGAAGGGGATCGCTTTCAACGGCATCGTCCTCGTCTCCAGCATCCTCGATCTGCTGACCGCCCGCTTCGACGTCGGCAACGACCTCCCCTACGTCCTCTTCCTGCCGACCTACGCGGCGACGGCCTGGCGACACGGCCGATTGCCATCGGATCTCCAGTCGAAGGAGCTGGCGGACGTTCTGGCCGAGGCGGAGGCTTGGGCGGCCGGTGAGTACACGATCGCGCTGGCGCAGGGGACCGGTCTGGCGGGCGAGGAGCGGGCGGCGGTCGTCGAGCGGTTGGCGCGGTACACGGGGTTGTCGCCGCGTTACGTCGAGCAGAGCAACCTGCGGATCCAGATCCACCGGTTTTGCAAGGAGTTGCTGCGCGACGAGGGGCGGACGGTCGGCCGCCTGGACAGCCGCTACACGGGGTTCGACGCGCTCGGCGTGACGGAGCGACCGGACTTCGACCCGAGTCTGAGCGCGATCCGGCCGCCGTACACCTCGATGCTCAACGACTACGTCGGCACCGAACTCGGGTACAAGACGGATGCCGAGTACCACATCCTGCGCAGTCTGGAGTGGGATTGGGGTTCGGCCGGCGAGGGGTACGCGAAAACGGCCGAGGCGCTGAGCAGCGCCTTCGCCCGGAACCCCTACCTGCACCTCTTCATCGCCTCCGGCTACTACGACCTGGCGACGCCGTACTTCGCGACGAAATACACCCTGAACCACCTGGCCCTCGACGAACCGACCCGCGCCAACATCCACACGGGCGAGTATCCCGTGGGCCACATGGTCTACCTGGAAAAGGGCGTCCTCTCCAAGCTGAAGGCAGACGTTGCCGCGTTTATTGCGGACGCGTTGGCGGCGGAGGGGAAGCCGTTGCAGGGATAAGGACGACGCGAGGGGTGTAGGGGAGCGCCCTGTGCGCTCCCATAGGCATCAAGCTAAGGCGTGACGGGGTGACAACGGGGACCCGATCTGGCATGGTGCGCGTGTGCTGCTCGCCCGCCTGCCCGAGGAGGTCCCCGCGTGTCCAGTCTGCCACAGGTCGCCCGCGCCCTGC
>DATBFX010000547.1:0-12570 GCA_036558305.1 Thermomicrobiales bacterium
CGCGCACCCGCTGTCGCGCCACCACCCGAGGTTCGGGTTTGGTCTCGGGTTCGGTTGCCGGGTTCTGGGCGGTGTCCGCCTTGTTGCGCGTGCCGAGCAGGGCATCGAGCTCGGCGCCCAGCAGGAAGACGATTCCGGTGACGTCGAGGAAGAAGAGGAGCACGAGCACGGCCCCGACCACGCCGTAGGCGCTGCCGGGGTTGGCAAAACGCAGGTAGATCCCGAACCCGGCCGTGGCGAGGAGCCAGAGCAGGGTCGCCAGGATCACACCCGGCGAGAGCCAGCGGAACGGCCGTTTCACGTTCGGACCGGCGTTGTAGAGGACCGCCAGGACCAACGCCAGCGCCGCGACCGCGGCCGGCCAGCGGAGCACGTTCCAGAGCACGTCGAAGACCGTCCCCAGACCGGCCCGGTCGGCGATCCAGTGACCGATGCGCTGGCCGAAGACGAGCAGGACGAAGGCGAGGTTGACGAAGAGCGCCAGGAATAGCGTCAATCCGAGCGTGAGGAGTTTCTTCTTGAGGAAGGGGCGGTCGTCCTCGGCGTCGAAGGCGAGGTTGAACGCCTCGATCAACGCCGCGACCGCGTTCGATCCGCCCCAGAGCGCCAGCACGGCCGCGACCAGCACCCCCAACGATGCCCTGCCGCCGCCCACCTTGGCGACCGCGTTGTCGATCATCGAATTGAGCAGGTCCTTCGTGTCGGCGGGCGCGCGGTCGCGGACGAATGTGCGCAGATGCTCCTCCACCTGCACGTTCGTCGCGCGATCGACCACCGCGGCGAGGGCGACGGTGAGGATGATCAGTGCCGGGAGCGCGAAGACGGTGTTGTAGGCAAAGGCCGCCGCCAGGGTGGTGACCTTGTGCTCCTTGAACTTGCCGAAGAGTTCCTTGCCGAGCGTTTTGACGGCCGCGGGCGACCGCCAGTCCATCGCGCCGGGCGCTTCCGCCGCGGGGTGTTCTCCCTCCATGGCTCCTCCTGTCGGGATGTCCGAAGCGTTGCGCGAGCCGGTAGATTCTCTCCTTCGCTTCCCGCGTCGGACCCCGGGACCGGCGCCGCCACGGCACGGCCGCGCGGCGTTTCGCCATGGTAGCAAGCAAACGCATCAGCGGCGCGAGCGGCGCCGCCTCGTCGATTGCCATGGGGTGGGCGGCCGGTTCGCCGGCGCCTCGGGCCAGCCCCGCCGCCGGCGGCGGCGCGACCGGCGATGAACGAACGGCGCGGCGGTTGTCGCCAGCGCGGCGAAGCTGCGCTCCTCGAACGGTTCCAGCATCGGTTCCATCAGCACTGCACCACGATCGGCACCATAAGCGAGATCAAACCGCCGCCGATATACACCCCGGCCTCCCTTCGGGCGTGGTGCCCCCGGCAAGGAACCGGGGGCACCCGATGAGCGCGATCGGTGCGGCCGTTATGCCCAGCGGTAGCTGTCGAGGTCGGCGGGACGGGTCGTCCAGTCCTGGCCCTTGATCTGGTCCTTGGTCAGGCCCAGGTCCACGCGATCGGCGCTCGCCGAGGCAATCGCGGATTCCGGGAGATAGACCTGATCGTACCCGCCGAACCAGTCCCGCAGCAGACCGGGATCGAGGAGGAAGTAGTGGCGGCCGACACCGGCGGCGACGTCACCGGAGGGATGGTAGACCCCCTTGATCGTCCCGACCTTGTCGCCCTCGGCGCTGTAGACATCCTTGCCCGTCAGCAGGTTGTAGTCGGTGGCAGCCACCGGCGCCCAGCGGGCGGTCTGCGCCGTGCCGACCACCGAGCCACTCGTCGTTGCGCCGGTGGCCATGCCCGCATCGTCGACCCGAACCTCCTCGCGGCGGACGGTGCCGGCGACACGCTCGGTGCGTTGCACCTTCTCCTTGCCGATCTCGATCTCCTCGACCACCCGGTTCCGCTTCTGGACGTCGACTTCCTCGCTCAGGAGCGGGATCTCGATCGTGTCCTCCTTGTAGGCCGGCGCGTCCGCCGGGGCGTCCCGGTCGACCACGCGCCGGTTCACCACCAGGTGCTCCTCGGTGACCGGGACGTCCATCGTCCGTTCCTCGGCCACGACGTCCTTGTTGATGCGAACCGTACCCGCCTCGACCGGCCGCTTGGTCGCGGTCAATTTCTCCTCGTGGATCGGCACCCGCACCGTCTCGCCGGTCGCGGCGCGGCCGGTTCCGGCCACCGGCGCCGGCTCCGTGCCGAGCGCCCGATCTTCCGTGGCGTACGGTTGGGTCGCCGCCGCCATGCCCGGCGCCGCGTCCCAGGATTGGGAAAGCGCCTGGTCCTTGGTGACGGTCAGATACGCCTTGTCGCCGTCGTAGCTGCCGATCGCGTTCCGCGGAACGTAGTAGTCGGTCGGGAACAGCCATCCCTTCTCGACGACGAGGTAGGCGGGGTCGACCGCCACCACCTTGCCGACTTTGTCGCCGTCGGCGGCGAAAACCTCGGTGCCCTCGGGGATGACCCACTGTTCCGTCGTGCTTTCCATCGCGCCGTCACCTCCGTATTCAAGCGCGTTCGGACTGTCCGTTCCGGGGCTAGTCATCCGATACCGAACGGTCCCAGCCCGGAATGGTGAGATTTGCACGGGTCGTGCCACCGGCCCGGTCTCTTTGGGGGA
Source organism: Thermomicrobiales bacterium (assembly GCA_036558305.1). Lineage (GTDB taxonomy): Bacteria > Chloroflexota > Chloroflexia > Thermomicrobiales > UBA6265 > DATBFX01. Next base: position 2,612 of record DATBFX010000547.1, read on the forward strand.
GCCCCCGATGTCCCGACCCTGGCACGCGGCGTGCTTGCGACCGGCGCGGCGATACATCGATCGCCGGATCTTGTCGGAGGTTCACCCGCATGCGGATCGCCATGGTTGCCCCCCTGATGGAACCGGTGCCGCCGCCCCTCTACGGCGGCACCGAGCGCGTGGTCTCGCTCCTGACCGAGGAGCTGGTGGGGCGCGGCCACGCCGTCACCCTCTTCGCCAGCGGCGACTCCGAGACCGCGGCCGAGCTGTTCCCCTGTTGCGAGCGGGGCCTGCGCCTGGCCCCCGGCGTCACCGACTACGTGGCCTACACCATGACCCAACTCGGGGCGGTCTACCGACGCGCCGACGAGTTCGACCTCGTCCACAACCACCTCGACTATTTCGCCTTCCCCTTGGCCCGCCTCTCGCCGACCCCGACGCTGACCACGACCCACGGCCGGCTCGATCTGCCCGAGGTTCGGCGCGTCTACGACGACTTCGCCGAGCAATCCCTGGTCGCCATCAGCGACGACCAACGGGACTACCTTCCCGGCGCCAACTGGGTGGCGACCGTCTCCAATGCCGTCGACGTCGCCAACTACCGCTTCCGCCCCGATCCCGGCGACCACCTCGTCTTCCTGGGGCGGATCGCCCCGGAGAAGCGGCCGGACCGCGCCATCGAAATCGCCCGGGACGTCGGCATGCGCCTGGTGATCGCCGCCAAGGTCGACCCGGTCGACCAGGACTACTGGGAGCACGCGATCGAACCACTGATCGCGGGCCAACCGGGACTGATCGAATTCGTCGGTGAGGTGAACGAGCGCGAGAAAGACGAATTGCTCGGCGGCGCCTATGCCTACCTCTTCCCAATCGACTGGCCCGAGCCGTTCGGGTTGACGATGGCCGAGGCGATGGCGACCGGGACGCCGGTCGTCGCCGCCCGGGCGGGGTCGGTGCCCGAGGTCGTCGAGGACGGCGTCACCGGGTTCGTCTGCGAGACGATCTCCGAGATGATCGACGCGATCCCGCGCGTCAAGGAACTCGACCGCCGCGCCTGCCGGGAGCGGGTCGAGCGGCTGTTCTCACCCCAGGCGATGGCCGACGGCTACGAGCGCGCCTACGCCTCCCTGCTCGGCACACCCCAACCCGGGAACGGCGTCCACCGCGATGCGCGGGAACGGCGGGAAACGGTCGCTGCGACGCACCCCTGAAATCACGACGCACCCAGGGCTTGCCCTTGCTCCGTACGCAGCACGGTGACGATCCGTTCGATTTGCTTGACGTGCGGCTGTTCGTGGCGCGCCAGCCGCTGCGCATAGGAGAGCACCGTCCGCTCGAGGACCTTTCCCGCCCCCGTTACCGTCGCCACCCGCGACCACGTTTCGTGCGGCAACGGCTCCAGGATCGCCAGGAGTTCGGCCCGCTGCGCGGCGAAGGCGTCCAACGAGGGCCGGAACTCTAGGTCGCGGTAGTCCGTCTGCTTGATCCACGTGCGGGGGTTGACCGCGCGCAGCGCCGGGTGATCCTCGGCGAGCATCGTCGCGATGCAGCCGCCCCAGACGTCGGCGCAGGCGCGGAGGTGGGCGAGCACGTCGGCGGCGGACCACTCGCCGGGGCCGCGGGCGGTCCGCAATTGGCCCGGCGTCAGCTCGGCGGTCAGCGCGGCGAGGCGCGGCGGCGTGGAAGCAAGCAGCGTCAGCACCTGCTCGCTTGTGAGCAATCCGTCGGGCATGTGGGGTCATCCTTTCGCACGCACCAAGAGACGTCATTGACCTCCACAGCCATGGTACCAGTGAGGAGATGACTTCGTAGACAATCCGCACGAAAGGGTGCAAGATCGATGCACGACGACCGCGCCGATGCGGAATGAGGACGAGATTGTGGAGTTTGCCCGATGGCGACGATAACGGTACGTCAGGCCTCAACCGACGACGCGGCGGAATTCGCACGCATGCTGAACCTGTTCGACCGCATGGGGGCCACCCCCGCCCAGGTCGCCGCGCGCATGCGGGCCTGCCAAGACGTGCTGACGACCTTTTTCGGCGAACTGGACGGGCGGCCGGTCGGCTTCGCCTGCCTGCGGCTGATACCCCACGTGCAGGGCGACGAGCCGTACGCCGAACTGACCGACATCTACGTCGACGCCCCGGTCCGCCGCCACGGCGTCGCCCGCGCATTGATCGCACACGTCGAGGCCGCGGCGCGCGCTGCCGGGGCGACCGAGGTCGTGATCCTCACCGGTTTCGACAACGACGGCGCGCAGGCGGCGTACCGCGCCTGTGGCTACGCCGATTGGTTGCTGGGGATGCTCAAGCGCCTCGCTGAGGATTGACGAACGACGAACGGGAGGCGGTGAGGCGCCATTCAGTCGTCCCCGTAATGATACCGAGCCTGCAGGAAGTCGATTAGTTCGTGCCGCGCAAGGCAGACGAGGCGGTGTTCCTGCGTGATCCGCCTCGACCAGACGTCCGAGCCGAGAAACCGCAGCGGTTCCGGCTTGCCGGTGCCGGAGAACGGCGTTCGCATGATCTCCTCGATGAGCCCCCAGATGCGGTCGGCGACCCGCGGCTGCTCCCGTGTCCACCACCGCAGATCCTCACGGAACTCCGGCTGAAAAACCGCGAGTCGCTCGACGGGTCCGCCCGGCTGGGAAACGGGTCCCGGCTTACGCTTCGCCGGCACGGTCGAACTCGGCGCGCCAGTCGTCGAGCGACCGCGGTGTGCCCTCTCCCGCCCGTGCCCGTTCCAACGCCGCAATCAGGCGTTCGGCGTTCGCCGGAGACCGCAAGAGGCGAGCGGTCTCCAGCAAGCCCTCGTACTCTTGGGCGGCAACCAGCACCACCGGCGCCGATCCCCGCCGCGTGAGGCGAATCGGCTCACGTTCCGCTATCGCGCGGTCCCACAACTCAGCCAGTCGCTGACGCGCTTCGGAGTAACTCACGTCGGTCGATGCCATGACCGCCCTCAGAGAACCAAGACTACAGTACAAGGTTCTTGGACAAGGGGCACCATGTCAATCTATGCCCTGGGCGTCAAGCCGACCAGGTCGTGCGCATGCCGAAGCTCGCTGGTCCGCCGCAGACTTCGAACCACGCTTCGCGGCCCCTGCGTCGCCGCGAGCGGCGACGGCCGTTCATGTGACAACGTGTTAGCATCGAGGGAGATGTGATCGGCCGAAGCGCCGTGCGAAAGGAGCACAACGGTGCCGGTCTTCAAGGATGACGACGAGGCATATGAGGAGTGGCGCCGCGCGCATTGGGAGACGGGATACATTCTCGCGGTTCCGGGCCGCAACAGATCCGGCCCGGCGATGCTCCACCAAGCTCGATGCGAGCATTTGAACAAGGCGAAAGGCGACACGCTGACCGGAAATCCGAAGGCGTGCTCAGACAACCCGTCGGACCTCGAATCGTGGGCCAAGGTCGAAGGAGTCAGCCTGCGCGGTCCGTGCTCGGCTTGTGGAGGAAAGTGATCCGGCAGGACCTCCGTCAAGAGCGCGCCCGCTCAAGGACGTCGATAAGATTCTCCCGCACCACCTCTAGCGTCCCGATCACCCGCTCCGGCGAATCACGACGTGGAAAACGCCGCTTCCGCCGGGGAGAACCTCCGCGCCGGCGCCCGGTACCCGCAGCGTGGCGATCACACCGGCAAGGACGCGCGCCGCCGCCATCGACAGCGTGCCGCTTTGCGCCGAGAGCGTGTAGTGCTCGATCGCCCCCGCGTCCCCGGCAATGGCACCCGCCGAGACGCGAATACCCCGCGAGGTCGCGCCGATCGGGATTCCACCCACCGCCGGAGCGGGTTCGGTCAGCCGGGTCAACACCCCCGCCAGTTCGCGGACGTGATGAGGATGGCACAGGCGGTGGCGTTCGCCCGCCTCCCGGCGACGGTGGATCGCGACGGCGAGCATCGCCAGCACCAGACCGGCCGCGACCGCGGCGTGCCAGGGCCGCACCGGCAACCAGCCGATCCCGCCGGCGACGACGACGGCGACGGTGAGCAGCACCGACAACCACTGCGCGCTGGAAAACCCGCCCCGGTCTGGACGGTCGGGGTCGCCGCGCCCGAACTCGAAGAGGAACCGCCCCGCGTCGTAGGCCACCACGTACCAGACCAGGGCGCTCCCCGGCGTCCGACCGCTCCAAACCAGCGCGGCGCCGGCGGCAATCACGAATAAGACCCAGAGCGATTCGACGGCCTGGATCGGTAACAGCCGCACCCCGACGTAGTACGGCGTGAACCCGGCCGCGGCGTGCTCCGCCCGGTAGCGCACGCCGACGCGGGCGGGGCGCCCGTGGCAGCAGCCGACGAGCAGGCAACCGATCCGCCCGCAGGCGAGAAAGGCGCCGACCCCGAGGATCGTCGCATCCAGGTACGGCAGCACCGGTCGATCCAGCAATCGCAGCACGAGCGCCGCCGCGGCCAGCACCGCCACCTCGTGATGGTAGTAGACGAGGCGCTCCTCACCGGTCACGACCTTGGTGATGGTCGCCAGCGCCAGGAACGTCGCCATCGCCGCCAATGCGACGACCGCCATCGGCCAGAGCGGCAGCCCCCGCCGCGCCACCAACGCCAGCGCCAGCACCCAGGCCAGCGCCAACCCGGCGACGCCGCAGGTCGTGAACGCGGGCAAACGCCGGCCGCCGACCACGATGCGTGTCCGCACCAACCGGTCGAGCGTCCGATTCACGCCCCGCTCCGGCACATCGTCCGGCCCGATCGCCGTCGTCGCGGCAGCAGGGAGCGCGCTCACGTCGGCTGCCACTTCGCCTCGCACGGTCCGACGGTCGCCCCATCGAGGCGCAAGATCGCCCGCAGCACCACCGGCACCGGCGCGTGCCGGAGCGTCCAGACCGTCGGGACATCGCCGCCGGAGGGCGGGACGTCGGGGTCGAACCGCAACCGGATCGGCGTCTCGATGTGCGCGGTTTTCCCCGGCTCGATCGTGACCTCGACCGGGTACAGACCGGTGTCGTGGATCGGCTGGACGATCGGGACCGGGCCGTCCGCCGCGGTCGCCGTGAGCTCGAAGTCGAGGTACGGGCGGAAGTACCGCGCGGTCACCGGCCGCCCGCCGGCGTTGCGCAGCTCGAACGCCAGCGCGATCTCGGACCCACCGGTGGGGAGGAGTTGCAGCGTACAGGCGAGCGTCTCCATGCGGGGCCACACCTCCCGTGGCGTCGGCCAATGGGCGAACACCGCCACCGCCATGATACCGACCGCGACGAACCGCGACACGCCACCCGGCGACCACGACCGGCCGAGCGTAGCGTCCTTCAAGCTCACGGCACGCGCATCTTCTTCAAGACCTTGCTCCCGTCCGTCTTCAAGATGCGCCGGATCGTGTACTTGCCGAGCACGACGCCGGGTTCGACTTCGTACCACTGCGGCAGGTCGACGTAGACCTCCTTCATCGTGATCAGCGCCGCCTCCATGGTCGCCTTGTCGACGGCCATCCCGGAGTGGCCGTCGTAGATCTTGTCGCCGGCGGAGACGGTGAAGGTTCCGTTGCTGCTCGACGTGCCGAAGAAGTGGGCGGTGACGTCGGCGTCCGTCTTGATCGCCGGGTGCGCCTTCAACCAGTCCGGTTTCAGATCGGCCAGCGCGATGTTGCAGGTCCGCTGCCCGAACTTCTCGATGATCGTCTGACCGATGTAGTCGTCCTTGGCGTCGCCGCCGAGGTCGGGACCGAGTTTGTAGGTGTACTTGCTGCCCAGCGGCCGCTCCCCCTCGGTCTCCTGTTGCGTGATCGTCGTCGGCGTCGTCCCCTTCTTGCCGAACGTCCAATCGTAGTTGAGCACGATCGCGCCGTCGGAGAGGCGCTTGACGTCGAGATGGACCGTCACCGCGTCGGTCCCGTTCCAGGCGGCGTCGATGAAGAAGTAGACGTTGCCGGAGGTCAGACCGGCGATCGTCTTCGAGGCGCTCCCGGTAGCAGAATCGAACTTGCCGCCGGTCGCCGTGTAGACCAGTTGGAAATCGTTCGGCGTGGCGTGGGTGAACTCGTCGTTGAAGATGATCTCCTCGCCCGCCCGCGACTTCGGCGCGTGGTCGTAGGGGATAACGTCGCCCGGCACCGGCGGCACCGCCGAGGCCGGCGACTTCGCCCCGCCGTTGCAGCGCTGCAACCGCAATCCGGTCCGCAACCGCGGCAGCGCCTGGTGCGCCACGTCCGCCAACCCCGACTTCATCCCGCCCCAGAGCGACATCACCGCGCCGACGGCCGACCGATCGGCGTCCTCCTCCAGCGCGTCGACCTCGCCCTCTCCCTTCGCCAGCGGCGCCTGCGTCGCCGGCATCGCGCTCTGCTGCGCGACGTGCGCCAGCTCGTGCGCGATCAGGGCGTCGCCGGCCGGGGTACCGGGTTGGTACTCGCCGGCGCCGAACGCGACGTCGCGACCGATCGTGAAGGCGCGCGCGTTGAGACTGGCGCTTACCTCCGCCGCCCGGCCGTCGGTGTGGACCCGCACCGCCGAGAAGTCCTGCCCGAACGCGGCGGCGAGTCCGGAACCGGTGCTGCCGCTCAACGGTTCGCCGGGACCGAGTCGCGCCCGGATCGCCCGCGGATCGGCGCCGTCCCGCGCCCCGCCCTCGCGCGCCTTGAACAACAGGTCGCCGATACCCGAGATCAACCCGTTCGCCGCCGACGTCGCCGCGTCGACCGCCGCACCGACCACCCCACCCCCGCTCGCCTCCTCGGCGACGGCGCGGACGCGACTGCCGATCTGCGGCAGGTAGTCGGACGCCGCGGTCGCACCGGCACTCCCCGGCACCTCCTGCTGGACCGTTTGCTCCAGCGCGGAGGGCGTCATTCCCTGGTAGGTGCGGAGCTGCTGATCGATCTCCTGCCTCGCCAGTGGCAGCAGCGGCGAATCGCCGAGCACGCTCTCGACCGCCGCCGTCGCGACGTTCCGCACCCCGCCGAGGAACTCGCCCTTCCGCATCTGGCCGGGACCGAGATCGGTGACGTCGTCGCCGACGATCAACCCGCCGCGCGACGGCGCCTCTTGCGATTCCCCTTCCGCTTCGACTTCTTCGTTGCCCAGCGGCGCGGCGAGCTCCTGTCCGGCTTCCTCGCCGATCGCTTCGGCCGGTGCCTCCTCGGTGCCCGCCGTCTCGACCGGCTCTTCGGGAGCCGCTTCCACGTATGGGGACGCTTCCTCCCCCGCCGATTCGGCTTCACCACCCCCCGACTCGGCCGGCGGTTCCCCCTCGCCGCCCCCTTCGGACGCGCCGGTCGCCTCGTAGATCTGCTCGGACGACGGCTCCGCGGCCACCTCTTCGCTCGGTTCTTCGGCGGCCTCCGACTCCTCCTCCTGCCGCTGGAGCAGCCCCGTGACGTGCCGGTTGCCATACGTCCGTTGGAGGCGGAGCACCGCCTGCTGGCGGCGGGAACGGGCGGTGGGATGCGCCGGCGGCGCGGATCGCACCTCACGCGCGCCGGCGGTCGCGACGGGGTCGACTTGCCGCGTCGATTCGCTCGCCGCCTCGGCCGGAGCCGCGCGGTGGCGATCGGCGTCGTTCTGGTGCTGGGGTGGCAGGGGTTGGGCACTCATCGGCATCGCCACCCGCGACGCGAGCGGTCGTCGCGCCGTGCCGTTCGTTCGTTCCTCCGAGCCGCGGCGAGTATACGCCCGCCCCCACCTCGCCTCAACCGCTGGTCATGCTGCATCGACTGCGGCGATCAGAGCGGTTTGTACGGTTGGAGCATCGTGTCGAGGTCCACGCGCAACCAGTCCGCGAGCGCCCCTTCGCGGGCGACCGCCCACGTCACGAGCGACCCGTGGTACGTGGTCTGGACCGCACGGGCGACCCGCGCCGATTGCAGTCGGACGAGCTCGCCGGCGCGAACCGCCTCCTCGAGCAGCGCCCGGATCTCCTCTCGCATTGCGCGGCTCTGCTCGAGCGCCTGGTCGCGGAACTCCGCGTCACCCAGGTCGCCCTGACGGAAAGCGAGGTGGTTCGCCAGCGCCTCGGCAGAATCGATCCCACGCGTCAGATCGATCAAGGCGGTCACCAGCGCGTCCAGCGGCGAGTCCGTCGCCTGCCGCGCCGCCGCAAACGTCTCCGCCAGCGCCTCGGCGCCTAACACCGCGAGAGCGAGCAGCAGTCGCCGTTTGGACCCAAATCGCTGGACGAGCGTCGCCGGTGCCAACCCAACCTCGACGGCAACATCGGCCAGAGTCAGGCGCGCCGGACCGACGCGACCGAGCGCGCGGGCGGTCGCGGCAAGGATCGCGGCGTCGCTGGCGGTCCGTGGCCGTCCCGGCATGACCGGACTCGTCCTTTTGTGAATGACCGTTCGTTTATCTTCGCCGGTAGTGTACCCTGGACCCCACGGACGATCGGTGCCCGTGGGAAGCAGGACCGCATGCGGATCGGAACGCTTCAATCCCTCCAGGTCGGCACACCGCACCGCTACGGGAGCGAAGGTGCGGCGGACGAGTTGGCGCGCCCCTGGGAAACCTCGTTCTTCCGCACGCCGAGCGACCGGCCGCGCTGGCTCTTCACCACCCACCTCGACGGCAATGCGCAGGCGGACACGAAAAACCACGGCCACCCCGACCAGGCGCTCCTCCTCTACGCCGCCGCGCACTACCCGCTCTGGCGCACGGAGCTCGATCGACCGGAGATCGGCCCGGGCGGTTTCGGCGAAAACTGCACCCTCGACGGCCTGAGCGAGGCAACCGCCTGCATCGGCGACGTCTACGCGATCGGCGAGGCGCGGATCCGGGTGACCGGACCGCGCTACCCGTGCACGAAGATCGAGCGGCGTTGGGGCATCCCCGGTCTCACCGCCCGCGTCGCCGCAACCGGCCGCACCGGCTGGTACTGCAGCGTCGTCGCCGAAGGGTTGCTAACACCCGGTCAGCCCGTCCTCCTCGTCGAGCGCCCGTACCCCGCCTGGACCATGGCGCTGACCAACGACTTCGGTCACTGCCGCAACCGCGACCTCGCCACTGCCGAAGCCCTCGCCGCCTGCCCCCTCCTCGACCCGTGGTGGCAACGCCTCGTCGTCCGCCGGGCGACGGGGCAGGAGTGGTAAGCCCGGAGGGTCACGGCGTCGCCGCGGGCGTCGCCGCGGTCGCATCCCGCGCCCAGAGGTAGCCGCCCGCCCCGGTGGGGTTTGCACCGGCGACATCGGCGACGGAATAGGCATGACCGCCGGCCGTGGCCGCGATGTTCAGCGTCATGACTTCGCCGGGTACGAGAGTCGCCGAGACGTCGAAATCCTCCATGGCGAAGTGGTGGGGTTTGCTCCCGTGATTGACGACCTTGACCGTGACCAATCGCCCCGCCGGGATGGCGGCCTCCTCGGGCAGCGTCAACCCGTCCCAGATGTCGATCACGACCGAATGCCGAGTCGGTCCCGTGTAACCCGTCTCGATCCAGACGTCCGGCGCCACCTGCGCGGAATCGCTAAGAATCCAGGCCCCTCCGTACGGTGCATAGACGAGGTACTCCTCAAAGCCGAGACCGAACGGATCGGAGGAGATAAGAGCGCCCACACGTCCATCGGGAAGAGCCGTCATCCGCAGCACCTCGGGTGCCGACAGCGGTGTGGGTCCGCCAGTCGTCTCCGCCTCGGCGGTTGGTGTGCCGCCGCTCCTGGCGAGGTTGAGGCAAGCGTATTCCAATCGAACTGCACCGGTAACCGCTTGGCGTGTCGTTGCGTCGGGATCCGGACCATCTGGCAGTGCCGACTCCGGAATAACCCATTGGACGGTATGGGGTGGCATCGGAGCGGGCCGTTGCACGGCCGGAATGCTCCGAAAGAGGATCGGCTCGAACTGCTGGTCGACCTCCGGACGAGCCGTCAGCGCCGTTTCGTGCTTCAGCCTGCACTCCGCGGGGTCCGGACCTGGACCGACCGGAGCGGCGACACCGGTTACTGACTCCCCGTGCTCTTCCGGTCCGCGTCCGGAGAACGCGAAGGAAGCAACGGCTAGGATCGCCGCCGCTGCAATCGCGGCAACGAC
>DATBFX010000548.1:0-2747 GCA_036558305.1 Thermomicrobiales bacterium
TGCTCTTCCGGGACTACCTGCGCGCGACCCCGGCGACCGCGGCGGCCTACGCGCGGGTCAAGGCGGCCCTCGCCCGACTCCACCCCGCGGACGAGAACGCCTACTACGACGTCAAGGACCCCGTCTGCGACATCGTCATCGACGCGGCCGAGCGCTGGGCCGCCGAGACCGGCTACGTCCCGCGACCGTCGGACCGGTAGCGGCGCCGCTCCGTGCTCGCCACCGGCCTCCCCGGCGGGGTGCTTGGGCGGCCCCCTCGGCCCATCCAGCCCGTTCGTGCTACTCCGGGCTAACCCTTCGTCCCCCTCACCTCGTCCAACGCCCCGACCCCCTGTTGCTCCATCAACTCCACCAATTCCCGTTTCACCCGCTCCGCCATCCCCGGCCCCCGGTAGACGAACCCCGTGTAGGTCTGGACCAGCGTCGCCCCCGCCGCCACCGACGCCAGCACATCCGCCCCCGTGAAAATCCCCCCCGCCGCGATGATCGGTAGCTTTCCATCGGTCTCCCGGTAGATCCTGCCCACCACCTCCCGCGACCGCTCCCGCAGCGGTCGCCCGCTCAACCCGCCCACCGCCGCTTTGTGCGTACTCTTCAGCGTCGCCGGCCGCGCGATCGTCGTGTTCGTCGCCACGATTCCGTCGAGCCGGAGCGCCGTCGCCACCTCAAGCACGTCGTCCAACTCCCGATCCGACAGGTCCGGCGCGATCTTGACCAGCATCGGGTGCTTCGCCGTTGCCGGTCGCGCATCCAGGATCCGCGACACCATCTGCCGCAACGCCTCTTTCCCCTGCAACTCCCGCAACCGCGCCGTGTTCGGCGACGAAACGTTGACGACCACGTACCCCTCAAACCCCGCCAATCGCTCGATCACCGCGATGCAATCCGCGTCCGCCGCTCCCGCCTCCACACTCTCCTTGTTTGGTCCCACGTTCAATCCCAAATACCCGTTGGCCCGGTACGTTCGCCCCAGGTGCCGCCCGACCGCCGCTACCCCCTCGCTCGGAAACCCGAGCCGGTTGATCAGCGCCACGTCCTCCTTCAACCGAAACACCCGCGGTCGCTCGTTCCCCGCCTGCGGTCGCGGCGTCACCGTCCCCACCTCGACGAACGCGAACCCCAGCGCCCGCAACGCCGGCACCGCCACCCCGTTCTTGTCGAACCCCGCCGCCACCCCCAGCGGACTCGCAAACGTCTCCCCGAACACCCGCACCCGCAACCGCGGATCGTCGAACCCGTACGCCTTGTGCAGCCCGGCGCACAACTTCGCCGACAACGACACCCGGTGCAGCCAGGCAATCGCCCGCTCGTGCACCTCCTCGGGGTCCTGCCGAAAGAGAAACGGGCGAAGAAATCGGTAACCGTTCAACCGCGTGCCGCTCCCTCGTTGCGACGGAATCCGAATCGCCCGCGCTGGCGTCGGCCATACGCCCGATCCAGAACAGCGCCGAATACTAGGACATCGGGGCTCTGGACTGAGACCGCGGCCACGACGAGGACCCATCTCCACCCCGCAAATCGGGGTGACGGCGGCCACGGCGCCACATCTTGCCCGTCTCACGGAGCGGCTGTTCGAGCGTCTTATTAACAGATGACCGAAACCGGTCATCGGGTACGATCCGGAGGCAGAGATCAACGATGCGGATCGGAGTTTGTCGATGAGATCGATCGAATTCGGGGACGTGGCGGCCCCGCCCTCCCCTCCCGCCGAAGCGGACCGTATCGTTTCCCTGAGCGACCGCCGTCCGCCGGCGACCCCCTACGACGACCTGCGGCAGCTCACGGTCGTCGTCTGGGCCAGAACCAAGCTGATCGAACGCCGGCTCGGAGGCCGCGACTCGGTCGATCCAAACCTTCTCACCAGTCTCGCCGACATCGAGGCCGCCGTCGCCGCGATCGGCGATCGCCTCGACGCCCTCGAAGACGCGCTTCCTCGGCAGGCTGCTTAATGCAGCGTTCCCGCCGCGTCGGCAGCACGAGATACTGGGGCGATTCGGCTCCATAAGGAACGGCCCGTGCCTCCGGGTCATCATCCACACGCCCGATCTCACAACCTCCCCCCTCCCGCGTTCTACCCTTCGCGGGCCGTAATTCGCCCGCGGAATGAACCGGCTAAGGGGTGCGAAGATGGTTGCCGTCTACAGGAAATTCGTAGCTGGGAAGCTCGCCGGCCAGGTGCGGACGCACGAAGGCGGGGTGGCCTTCGCCGTCGATAAGTGGACGCGCCTGGCCAGGTTTCTGACACTCGGCAGTGACGGCGGCACCTTCTACGTCGGCGAGCACGAGCTGACCGCCGACAACGCCCGCGTCGTCGCCGACTGCCTGGACGAGGACCCAGCCCGCACCGTCGCCGCCATCGTCGCCGTCAGCGAGGCCGGCCGCGCTCCTAAGCAGGAGCCGGCTATCTTCGCCCTGGCCCTGGCCGCCGCCCACGCCGACCCGGCCGCCCGCCGCGAGGCGCTGGCCGTCCTCCCGCGCGTCTGCCGCACCGGTACCCACCTCTTCCACTTCGCGGCCTACGTCGCGTCGCTGCGGGGGTGGGGCCGCGGTCTGCGCCGGGCGATCGGCACCTGGTACGCCGCCAAGTCGCTCGACGAGCTGGCCTACCAGACGCTCAAATACCGGCAGCGCGACGGCTGGACGCACGCCGACCTGCTCCGCCTCGCCCACCCGAAGACGGACGACGCAGGGCGCAATGCGCTCTACAAGTGGATCGTCGACGGCGACCTCCTGCCCGAACTGGCCGA
>DATBFX010000549.1:0-29449 GCA_036558305.1 Thermomicrobiales bacterium
CGATCGATTTTGCTCCAGTCGTGGATGGCGGAAGGTTCGATGCCGCGGCGGAGCGCGGCCATCACGGCCCAGAGGCGGAGGTCGTTCGGCCGGCGGATCAGCTCCTGGATCGTCGCGTCGTTCCAGGACGGGTCCTCCCAGAGGAGGTCCTTGGGGCCGGCTTCGAGCGAGCGGACGGCTTTGTGGAGGGCGCCTTCGAAGGAGCGGTCGATCGCCATCACTTCGCCGGTGGCCTTCATCTGGGTGTTGATCGTGCGGTCGGCGCGACCGAATTTGTCGAAGGGCCAGCGGGGGATTTTGGCGACGACGTAGTCGAGGGCCGGTTCGAAGGCGGCGGTCGTCTTCTGGGTGACGGCGTTGGTGAGCTCGTCGAGGCGTTTGCCGATGGCGATCTTGGCGGCGATGCGGGCGATCGGGTAGCCGGTCGCCTTCGAGGCGAGGGCGGAGGAGCGGCTGACGCGCGGGTTGACTTCGATCACGGAGTAGGCGAAGGAGTCCGGATCGAGCGCGTACTGGATGTTGCAGCCCCCTTCGATGCGGAGGGCGCGGATGATCTTGAGGGCGGAGGAGCGGAGCATCTGGTATTCGCGGTCCGAGAGCGTCTGCGACGGGGCGACGACGATGCTGTCGCCGGTGTGGACGCCCATCGGGTCGAGGTTTTCCATGTTGCAGATGGTGATGCAGGTGTCGGCGCCGTCCCGCATCACCTCGTACTCGATCTCTTTCCACCCGGTCAGGGAGCGTTCGAGCAGCACCTGATGGATGGGGCTGGCGTTGAGACCGCCGGCGACGATGCGTTCCAGGTCGTCCTCGGTTCTGGCAACGCCGCCGCCGGTGCCGCCGAGGGTAAATGCCGGGCGGATGACCAGTGGCAAGGGGACGCGCTTGGCGAAGTCGCGGGCTTCGTCTAGCGAGGTGACGATCGCGCTTTCGACCGCGGGTTCGCCGATGTCTTCGAGGAGTTGCTTGAAGAGGGCGCGGTCCTCGGCCTGCTTGATCGAATCGAGTTGGGTGCCGAGCAGGCGAACGCCGTAGCGGTCGAGGATGCCGAGGTCGGCGACCTGGACGGCGAGGTTGAGACCGGTCTGACCGCCGAGGGTCGGGAGGAGACCGTCCGGGCGCTCGCGCTGGATGACGCGGCGGACGACCTCCGGGGTGAGGGGTTCGATGTAGACGGCGTCGGCGACGTCCTCGTCGGTCATGATCGTTGCCGGGTTGGAATTGACGAGGATGGTGCGGACACCCTCTTCGCGGAGGGCGCGGCAGGCCTGGGTACCGGCGTAGTCGAATTCGGCGGCCTGACCGATCACGATCGGTCCGGAGCCGAGGACGAGGACGCTGCGGATGGGAGCGGTTGCCACCTATCGGGACCCTCGTGCGGCGGTTCGCGACCGGTCGGCGATCATGGCGAGGAACTCGTCGAACAGGTACCCGTTGTCCCAGGGACCGGGCGAGGCTTCGGGGTGAAATTGGACGGAGATCACGGGACGCGTTCGGTGCGCCAGTCCCTCCACCGAGCGGTCGTTGAGATTGACGAGGGCCACTCGCCAGTCGGCATCGTTGGGCAAGGTGTTCTCCAGGACGCGAAACCCGTGGTTTTGAGACGTGATCGAGACGTGGCCGCTGCGGAGGTCGAGCACCGGGTGGTTGCCGCCGCGATGCCCGAATTTCAGCTTGTCGGTCTCCGCGCCGATCGCACGGGCCAGGAGTTGATGCCCGAGGCAGATCCCGAAGTACGGCGTGCCATCGTGGAGGACGTCGCGAACGACGTCGAGACCCTCGTCGAGATTGGCAGGGTCGCCGGGTCCCGGCGAGACGATCACGCCGTCGGGATCGAGCGCGGCGATGTCCGCGTACGGGGTGCCGTAGGGCACGACGGTGACGCGGGCGCCGCGTTTGGTGAGCGAGCGGACGATGTTGCGCTTGACGCCGCAATCGACGACGACGACGTGCGGGCCGTCGGCGGGTCCCAGTGTCTCGATCTCGTCGGCGGCGACTTCGTCGACCGCGTCGACCTCGCCCGGAAGCGGGGCGCGCTGGGCTCGCTCGACCAGCTCATCGTCAGACAAGTCCTGCGCGTCGTGAACCAGGACGGCTCGGGTATCGCCCACCGACCGGATGTGCCGCGTCAGCGCACGGGTATCGACGCCGGCGATGGCGGGGATGCCGAAGCGTTTGAGGTAGGCGTCGAGGGTGCCGACCGAGCGCCAGTTGCTGGGGTCGTCGCAGCGTTCGCGCACGACCAGACCGGCGAGCCAGGGGCGGCGCGATTCGTCGTCGTCGTCGTTGACGCCGTAGTTGCCGATCAGCGGATAGGTCATGCAGACGATCTGACGGCGAAAGGAGGGGTCGGTGCAGACCTCCTGGTAGCCGGTCATGGTCGTGGTGAAGACGGCTTCGCCCTCGGCGAAGCCTTTGGCGCCGAAGCCGAGACCGCGAAAGACGCGGCCATCGGCGAGGGCGAGGGCAGCATCGGTGCGCGGGCGAAAGGTCGCGGTCGTCTCAGGCATGGAATTTCACCTGTCCGTTGACGAGGGTGTACCGGGCGCGGCCGGTGAGGGTCATCCCCAGCAGTGGCGTGTTGGCACTCTTGGTCTTGAGCGCGCCGCGCGAGACCCGCCAGGACTCGTTCGGATCGATGACGACGACGTCGGCCGGCGATCCCGGCGCCAGTGTACCGCCGGACTTGCGCAGAAGCCGGGCAGGCTCGGTGCTCAGTCGCCGAACCAGGTCGGTCATTGCCAAGTGGCCGGCCCTGACGAGGGCGAGGGTCAGCGGCAAGGCGAACTCCAGACCGCTGAGACCGAAGGCGGCGTGCGCGAAGTCGGTCCCGGTTTTTTCCGGTTCGGCGTGGGGAGCGTGGTCGGTCGCGATGACGTCGAAGCTGCCGTCTTTCAGCGCGTCGAGCAGGCGGCGCGTGTCGGCGGTTGGCCGGAGCGGCGGGTTGACCTTCGTGTCAGGGTGTCCCGGCGGGGCCGGTTTGCCGGCCGGTTCGCGGACGTTGAGGAGCGTGCGGTCGCCGGCGACCCAGTCGTCGCTCATCGTCAGGTGGTGCGGCATCACCTCGGCGGTGACGCGGACGCCCTCGGTCCTGGCCTGCCGGATGAGATCGATGCCGCGGCCGGTGCTGACGTGGCAGACGTGGAGCCAGCCGCCGGTGAGGCGGGCGAGCATCAGGTCGCGGGCGATGACGATTTCCTCGGCTTCCGCCGGGATACCGGGGATACCGAGCCGGCGGGAGACGACGCCCTCGTTCATGGCGCCGGCGGCCAACGGTTTGTCTTCGCAATGGACCATGATCGGCAGGTTCAACTCGCGGCTTGCTTCCAGGGCGTGCCGCATGATCGCGCTGTCGCGGGTGGTGTCGCCGTCATCCGAGAAGCCGATCGCGCCGGCAGCGGCCAACCGCGGAAAGTCGACGGCCTCCTCGCCCGCGCGTCCGAGGGTGATCGCGGCGATCGGATAGACGCGCACCGACGCTTCGCGGGAAATACGCCGGTTCAGATCGTCGAGGACCTCGACACGGTCGAGCGCCGGCCGGGTGTTGGGCATGCAGCAGATCGTGGTGAAGCCGCCGGCAGCGGCGGCGGCGGTTCCGGTCGCGATCGTCTCCTTGGCGTCGAAGCCGGGTTCCCGCAGGTGGACGTGGAGATCGACGAGACCGGGGGCGACGATGCAGCCGTCGGCATCGAGGGATTCGACGCCAGGCAGATCGGCGACGTCGCCGATTTGGGCAATCTCGCCACCCTTCACCAGTACGTCCGCGTCGCGATCGATGCCCTGGGACGGGTCGACGACGTGGCCGCCGCGGATTCGCCAGGTGTCGGCGTTCATCGGCAGCACCTTGCAGGCGTCCGCGGTTCAAAAAAAACGCCCCGAGGTCTGGTGGAGACCTGGAGGCGTTCGTCGAGATAGCGTCGCAATGTCACCGGCACCCGCAACCCTCACCTCTGCGCGAGGCATCGCCGGAGTATAGGCGGGCGCAGCCGCTGGCGTCAAATGCGCGGGGACCCGGCCGCGCTCCCACTCGTGGCCGGGTTCCGTCGGCTCGACGCCGAGCAAACCGTACCCACTCGCTAAGCTGCGGGGAGTTTTATGTCGCCGATGTCCTTCGTGGCGGGATCGGCATCGGTGGCGAGGACGAGGTCGTCGCCGCCCATGGTGGCGTAGCCATCCGCATAGGCGAAGAGGCTGTACCCCTGGTTGCGGGCGACCGGGTTGTTGAGAATGAATTCGCCCAGGCTGTCGGTCTGACCGTGGGAGAAGATGTCCGCGGGGTCCTGGCGATCGTTTGCTTCCTTGACGGTCACGCCCGGTCGGAGGACGACGACGAAGGCACCCTCGATCGGGTCGCCGTTGTCGGCGGAGACGACGCGGCCGGTGAGGATGACGCCCTCGTCTGGTGGGGGAGGCGTGTCGGTGTCGGGAGTGGGCGTGGGTGTCGGATTGCCGGAGTCGCTCACCTGGCCGGTTTGTTTCGCTTTCTCCAGGAGGAGGTTGTAGCCCTCGGGCATCGGCCGCGAGTATCCGGTTTCACCGGCGGTAGCCTTGCATTCGGTAGTCAGATCTTGCTTGCCATCGCCGTTTTCGTCGAAGCAGCGTATTTCGGAAACGCCACCCTGGGTGGGGACGCCGACCAGGAAACCGTTGTCGTCGACCGTGCTGCCGCCGCTGATACCGGGACCGCCCGAGGGATCGGTCTTGAACCAGGCCGACCCCTGGAGCTCGGGGACGTTCTCGTCGTACCCGAAGCCAGAGACGACGGCGGGATCGATCGTCACGGTGTCCCCGCCCACGCCCGGGTAACCGATCAGCCGGACGGACTGTTCGAGTTGCACCGCCTGTTCACCCTTTGCCATCTGGAGCGGACGGACGTTGACGTCGCCTTCCTGGATCGGCCGGCCGTCCATCGCATAGAACGGCTTGACGACGGCGAGATCGACGTTCGCGTCGTAGATGACGGCGCGGGAAAAGAATGCAGCCGTGGGCAGCAGGCGCGGATCCGTGGTCAACCCGATCACCAACCACCGCGGTTGGCCCGTCTCTTCGTCGAGCGCGACGTGCGCGTTGGTGAGGATCAGGCCGTCCTGGCTGAGGATCGTTCCCGAGCCGCTTCCATAGATCAGACAGGTGTCGAAGACCGGCACCCCCATCGGATCGCCGTCGGGCGCCGGGTTGGTGTCGCACTTGACGACGTAGGCGATGACGGAGGAGCGAATGATCTGTTTGGCGGGCACGCGGCCTGGGGAATCCTGGGCTCCGGCCGACAGCACCCCAATCATGACGGAAAGCAGCACACAGAAGGCGACAAGCCCGGTCCGCACAGCCACGTCGTTAGCTCCTTGGGCGAATCAGCGACCAAAGGACACAGGGTACCGATTAACCGCGTTTTGCCGATGGGCGATCAACCCCCGGTATCGATCTTGTCGACGAGCCGATCGACCTCGGATTGGGTCGTGTCCCAGTCGTCTTCCGGGCCCTCCATCGCGTAGGTGTAGAGCTGGCCGTCCTTGATCCAGGCATATTGGCGACCGCGAATGACTGCCGGCACGGTGGTGCCGCCGATGGCCGTTTGGACGTAGGCGTAGTCCGTCATCACGGCCTGGTTGCCGTCGACGGTTGTGGCTTTGTTGACGAGTTGCGTGTAACCCGTCTCGGAACGGGCAGGATTGGCGTTGTTGGTGGTGACCGCCTGCAAGACGTCGGTCTGGGGCGTGGTAACGCTCGCCAGGAAGAGGACCGTATCCGGATCGTCGTTGGAGACGGCACGGAAGACTTCGGGCGGGGTCGTCGGGAAACTGAGCCAGTCCTTCGGATAGGCGACTTTGACGTTGGCGACCGTGACGGTGCGGGTGCGGTCGTCGTGCCACTCTTTGATCGCCCAACCGGCGAAGAAGGCGACGAGCGCCCCGACGAGCACGATCACGTCCTTGAGCGTCAGGCGCGGACGCTGCATCCGGACGTCGTAGAGATCCCTGGTTACGGCGGCCATCCTATTGCTCTCCCGAGGGTGCGGGCGTCGGCCGCCCGGCGAGTTTCAGCGTTTCGGTGACGGCGCTGCGCAGCAGGTAGAAAACGACACCGAACACGGCGACCGCAAACAGACCGGCGACGAGCACGCCGCGCCAGGCCTCGAATCCCAACTCGCGGGCCGTCACCTCGGAGACGAGCCAATCGAAGCACCCGTTGAGGAGGGCCGCCGCCGCCACGAAGAGCGCGGCGAACCAGGGGGCGTGCTTCTCGAACTTCACCTGACCGAGACCGTAGCCGACGATGCCGCCGAGGGCCGCCTGGGCGAGGGCGGTGACGATGATCCGGGAGGTTCCGACGTCGAGATTGAGACCGCGGTGGTCGAGGACGTAGCGGAAGTTGAGGAGGGTGGCGATGCCGAGCCCGGCGGCGGTGCCGTAAATGACGCCGTCGGCGCGCTCATCGAATTCGTCGGTCAGGTAGACGGTGAAGCGGACGACGACGTAGACGGTGACCGCTTGCATCACCCCCTGCGTCAGCGTCTGGACGAGAATCGAGAAGTACCAGGTGTCGGGGCGCCAGGTATTGAGCTCAAGCACATTCCGCCGGATCGGCTCGACGATCGTGCCGGTGATGAGCGCGCCGAGGACCAGGGTGCTAAACAAGAACGAATGGGGTTCGGCTTCGAGGCGATCCAGTTGCCGAAAGACACCCAACCAGAGCACCGCCGGGACGATGGCGAGGACGAGACCGATGAGGTCGAGCCAGTGGTCGCCGAGGTTTTCGGAGATGTTGTCGCCGACGACGAGCATGACCAGAGCGAGGGCGACGAGACCGAGGACCATGGCGGCCATCGCCGGCCAGGTGCCGCGGCTGCCCATCGTCGCCCGCGCGTAGTGCTCGTCGCAATAGGTTCGCCCGCCGAGGGTGCGGATTTTGCCCGTGAGCGGGCGTTGACAGACCACGCATTCCGGTGCGCCCTCGGGTGGCGGGACGGCTGCAAGCGATTGTTCCACTGGATTGTCTCTCCCCTGGCTCTTGATGGCTCACCCGCGGTCGGCGCACGTCTGACCGCCGATGTCATGATCTCGTTTCGCGTGCGCCTACGTTATCGTACGATTGACGTAATTCCTTGCCATCCTTTCGGTGTATCCGGGGCAGTATGCGGAGTACGGCGACGCCTCTGACGTCGTCGCTCGATCGTTTGACTACCCTTCGGGTTCGTCGTCCCGCGAGGCGATCCCCAGTTCGTTCGGTAGGTGACCGTTTTGCTGGGGGCAGGCATGGGGGCCCGGTTCCATCGGTTGACCACAAAGAACGCAGCGCGGTCGCCCCGCGGCGACGACGGTGGCGGCGTCGCCGCTCAACTCGCGGGCCTGGGCGCGCGTCAGCCGGCAAACGAAACCCGGATCGTCCTCGGCGTCGAGTTCGAGGTCGTGGGTGATGACGACCAAGCGGTCGCGATCTTCGTCGAACCCGAGTTCCATGCGACCGGCGCGAAACTGGCGCCGCGTCGTGAGGTCGAATTCGACGGGTTCGTTGACCGGGGAGAGGTCGACGGATCGTTCCGGCAGTTGCTCCAACACCTGTTCCAGCGCCCGGCCGAGGGCGTCGAGTTGCTGCTTTTCCATCCAGACGATGTAGGTCTCGCCGTCGACGACGGCGAGCAGGCGGAACCGGCGCTGCCCCGGTTCGCCGATCGCTTCGACGTGCGCTCGCTGCACGTCCCCCGCTTCCCGATTCTCCGACGGCACCTCGGACATTCCTCCCCAACTCGCCTTGCCCGCATGGCCACCACGCCTGCCGGCTCCGACGGCGAGAAGGGCGCCCGTTGGAGCGGGCGCCCTTCGTAGGCGAGCGCGGTCGCCGTGTTAAGAGTACGCGATGCGGGCTCCCATGCTCTCACACGTGGGAGCGGCCTTGACGCTACTCGTCGGCCCCATCCTTCGGCTCCGGCTTGGCGGCGACGGCGGCGGTCGTGGCGACCGGCGTCTTGCCGTTGACGGCCCCGGCACCGTCGCCACCGCGAATTTGCGGTACCTGTCGCATCATGTCGCCGACGTTGACCCCGGTCAGCGACTCGACGAGGGCGGGGACCTGGGCGAGCATCGAGGTCATGTCCGAGGTGACGCGGTTGAGCCCGACGCCGCTCCCGCCGCCGTCTCCGGTCGAGACGACCGTGATCTTGTCGACCTTGGCCAGCGGTTCGGCCATCGCGCGGATGACGTCCGGCATCCCGGTCAGCAGTTTGTCGAGGATCGCGGCCTGGTTGTACGCCTGATAGGCACCGGCTTTGACCGTCATCGCGTTGGCCTCGGCCTGCCCCTTCGCCAGGATGATCTCGGCTTCGGCCAGACCGCGGACCTTGGTGACTTCGGCCTGGGCCTGACCTTCGAGGCGAGCGGCTTCGGCTTGACCGGTCGCCTGCAAGACCTGGCGCTGCCGTTCGGCTTCGGCGATCGTTTCGATCCGCTTGCGCTCGACCTCGGCGGCGCGGAGGACGGTCGCGATCAACTCCTTCTCGCGGCGCTGGATTTCGGCCTCTTGGACCGCGACTTCGCCTTCCTTCTTCACCTGCTCGATCTTGACCTGTTCCGCGATGACACGTTGCTGCTCGATGTTGGTCTGGATCTCGTACGCCTTGTCCGCCTGTGCCTGTTGGACCTTAACGGTCGCCTGGTAATCGGCCTTCTTGATTTCGAGGTCGCGGAACGCTTCGGCCTGCTTGGCCTGGCTCGCCGTTTCGGCGATCACCTTTTCCTGCTCGGCCTGGGCGGCGGCGATGCGCGAGTCACGCTCGGCCTGGGCGCGGCGGATGGCGATGTCGCGCTCGGCCTCGGCGGAGGCGATTTCGGCCTGTCGCTTGATCGCCGCGATGTCCGGCTTGCCCATGTTGAGGATGTACTCGTTGTCGTCGCGGATCTCCTTGATAGTGAAGGAGACGACTTCGAGTCCCATCTTGCTCATATCGTCGGCGACCTGGGACCGAACCTTCTCGGCGACCATCTCCGGTTCTTTGACGATCTCCTCGACCCGGAGCTGACCGATGATGCCGCGCAGGTGACCCTCCATCACGAGGCGGATGAGGCCCTCCCGCTCCTGCGGCGCCTTGTTCAGGAACTGCTCGCCCGCGGTCAGGATGCTGACCTGGTCCGATTTCACCTTGATCTGGGCGACGGCTTCGACGTTGACGGCGACACCCTGGCCCGAATAGAAGTCGTTTTGGGGCACGACGTCGAAACTCATCAACTCGAGCGAGAGTTCGCGCGATTGCTGCACCATCGGCCAGATGACGCGGCCGCCGCCGACGACGACCTTGGTCCCGCCGAACCCGTAGACGATTAGCGCCTGGTTCGGCCCGACCTTGCGGAACATCGAAGCGACCAGCGCCAAAATCAACATGATGACGATCGCCAGTCCGACGACGATGACGATCACTCCTGCGATACTCATGGACTTCCTGTTCTCCCCCGATTAGCGCGACCGGCCGCGTGGAGTCGATCGACCTCGATCCAGACCCCGTCGCTGACGGTCATCGCCCGACTACCGCGATGACGTGGTTGACTGGGACGACAGCGAAGGCTCTGGCCGCGGCGGCGGCAGGTCCTCGCCGGCGCCGCCGTGTCCGGGCTCGAGCTCGTCGAAGTCGTCACCGACGAACGTGGACCACGGTTCGACCTGGGCGACGCCGGCAGCCTGCCGGAGCACGACCACCTGCGTCCCGCGCGGGATGGCTTCGCCGGTCGGGCAACGCGCTGCCGAGACCTGGCGCACGCCTCGCCGCTCGTAGACGATTTCGCCGGTGCCGCCGGCGCGAATCGACGACGTCACGCGGGCGATCGTTCCCGGCATGTAGTCGTCGGAGGCGCGCAGCAAACCGGCCTGCTGCGCGTGGAGCTTCTTCAGCAACCAGTAGATGACCCAACCGCCAACGAAACCGGCAATCACGCCGAGGACGAGACTGACCGCGGCGTAGGTCTCCAGACCGTTGCGGGCCAGGTAAGCGACGCCGCCGAACCACGTCAGGAACCCGAGCACCGTCCCGACACTGATCGGGGACATGACGTCGTCCGAGGCATGGCCCTGATGCGCATCGTGTCCAGCGTGACCGTGGTGGCCGATGTGCCCGTGGTGTCCCGTGGGCTGGTGACCGGCCCCGATGTCGGTGATGCCGAGGAAGAGCGACAAAGCCGAGAAGATGAGACCGAAAAAGAAACACCCGAGAAGGATCGCATCCAACAGGTCGTTGACGACAAACATCGCCAACCTCCGGCATCGGTGGCGAGTTCGGAGCCACTTCGACTCCTGGTCCCATTGCCGGGAGTCCACGGCTGCGAGTTCGCCGATGCAACGCTATTTTAGCAGAGCCCGGCCCACCATCCCGGTCGGACCGCGGTCCCGACCCCGCTTGTCGCATTACGGAGCATACGCCGTCTGGGCAGGGGCGGATTCATCGGCGGGGGAGGGCGGCAGAGGGCGGCAGAGGGCGTGGGGAAACGACGGTCGCCCCGCCCCTATCCGCCTTCCTCCGCCCTCCCCCGCCCGTCCGGAGTTGGTCTTGGTTGACTGGCGACTCTATACTCGAAGGCCGAAACCGGGGAAGGATGCTCCACCAGATGAACACGCCCAATGACAACACCAGTACGGCGCTCGTCCCGTCCGAGGTGACGAACAACGGCGAGACCGCGATCCTCGACGAGCTGGGCACCGAGTTGAGACTCGGCCGCACCGAGGTCGCACCAGAGACGGCCGCGGCTTCGACCCGGACCGAGGCGAGTTTGACGCTCGAAGCCGTCCGGGTCGATCCGGAGGTGCAGGCGTACATCCGGCAGGCGAACAAGAATCTCGGCGTGCTCGGGTTCACCGAGCACGGCTTTCGCCACGTCGGTCTGGTCGCCAACATCGCCCGGAACGTGTTGCGGTTGCTCAATTACGATCCGAGGCAGCAGGAACTGGCGGCGATCGCCGGATACCTGCACGACATCGGCAACGTCGTCAGCCGGCACGGCCACGCCTCGACGGGTGCGGTCCTCGCCTACCCGATCCTCAACCGGTTGGGGATGGCGCCGGAGGACGTCGCGATCGTGCTCGGCGCGATCGGCTCGCACGGCGACGACAGCGGTCGCCTGGGCGAGCCGGTCCACCCGGTCTCGGCCGCGTTGATCCTGGCCGACAAGTCGGACGTGCATCGCTCGCGCGTGCGCAACAACGATCCGGCGTCGTTCGACCAGCACGATCGGGTCAACTACGCGGCGACCTCGTCGTTCCTCCGGGTGGCGCCGGAGGCCAAAACGATCACCTTGGAATTGACGATCGACACGGAAATGGCGCCGGTGATGCAGTACTTCGAGATCTTTCTACCCCGCATGCTGATGAGCCGGCACGCCGCCGAACTGCTCGACTGCGCCTTCCACATCACGATCAACGAGGTGGTGGTGCTGTGACGAGGTTCCAGGTCTCAGGTCTCAGGTCACAAGTCGCAGATCGCCCCAAGCTCCGTGTTGCGGCTTGGAACTTGAGACCTGAGACCTCAGACCTGAGACCCGTCCATGAGTAGTCGCTGGAAAGACTTCGACATCTACTTGCTACTCACGACCGGGATCGTGATGTGCTTCGGCACCGTCTCGATCTGGAGTGCCGTGGGTGGGGGAACGCTGTCGCCATCGAACAAGGGCGTGCAACAAGCGCTGTACGGGTTGATCGGACTCGTCCTGATGTTCTTCATCGCGGGGATGGACTATCGCTTTTTCGCATCGCTGTCGTGGATGCTCTATTTCGGCGGCATGGCGTTGCTGGTGCTGGTGTTGGTTCCGAGTCCGGTCACGCTGGAGGTGCTCGGGGCGCGGCGATGGTTCCTGATCGGCGGATTGGACAACGGGATCACGATTCAACCGTCGGAGTTCGGGAAGCTCGTGACGATCGTGGCGCTCGGGGGATTCATCGCTTCGCGGGGTCGGGAGATGCGCGACCTCGGCAATTTCGTCGTCTCGATGCTGATCGTGGTCGTGCCGGCGCTCCTGGTGTTCCGCGAACCGGATCTGGGGTCGGCGGTCGTCTACGGCGTGATCTGGGCGTCGATGATGCTGGTGACGCAGACGCGCAAGGTCTACTTCGCCGCGATCGCCTTGCTGGCGGTGCCGGCGTTTCTGTTTGCCTGGGAGTTCGTCTTTCACGACTACCAACGGGAGCGCCTTCTCATCTCCTACAACCCGGACAAGGACCCGATGGGCGCCGGTTACAACATCATCCAGGCGCGGCTCAGCATCGGTTCGGGCGGTCTCTTCGGGTTCGGTCTCGGCGGCGGCACCCAGAGTCAGTTGGAGTTGCTGAAGGTTCGCGAGTCGGACTTCATCTTCGCGCACGCGAGCGGGATGGTCGGGTTCGTCGGTATGGTGGCGCTCTTCGCCTGCTACGTTTTCATGATCTGGCGTTGTCTGCGGGTGGCCGAAACGGCGAAGGACAGTTTCGGGCAATGCGTGGCGATCGGCGTCACGGGGATCGTCTTTTTCCAGGCCTTCGTCAACATCGGGATGAACCTCGGCATCATGCCGGTGACGGGGATTACCCTGCCGTTCGTCAGCCAGGGTTCTTCCTCGCTCTGGACCTTCCTGATGGCCCAGGGGATTTTGCAGAGTATCCTGATGCGTCACCGGAAACTGGCGTTTCAACCGGACTGACGCCCGTCTGCTCCGCGCGACCGACCGCGCGCGCCAGCTCGTAGAGTTCCGAGCGCGGTCTGCCGGTGATCGCGGCGGCTTCCCTGGCGGCCTCGCTCGGTTTCATGCCGCCGGCGAGGAACCGGCTGACGACGGTTTTCGGGTCTTCGGCTCGTTCGTCCTCATCGGCACCCCCGGCGATGACGATCACGACCTCGCCGCGCAGAGTCTCGCCGGTTAGTGACGCGCTCAGGTCAGACAGCGTTCCGCGTCGGATGTCTTCGTGGAGCTTGGTCAGCTCCCTGAGAATCGCCGCCTGGCGACCCCCAAGCGTTTGCCGAAGCTCATTCACCGTGGAAGCGACGCGGCCGGGCGCTTCGAAGAGGACGAGGGCGAATCCCGTGGCGGCGGCGCGGGCGACGAGGCGGCGGCGTTCGGACTGAGCGCGCGGGAGGAAACCGAGGAAGGTGAATGGGCCCGCGACGAGTCCAGAGGCGGAAACGGCGGCGGCAAGCGAGGATGGTCCGGGGATGGGCGAGACCGTGTGGCCGGCGGCGAGCGCGGCAGCAACAAGCGCCTGACCGGGGTCGGAGATGGCGGGAGTGCCGGCGTCGCTGACGAGGGCGACGTCGCCCGTGGCAAGTGCTTCGAGGAGGCGGTCGCGGCGGGCACGTTCGTTGAAGGCGTGGTAGCTGAGGAGTGGAGTCTCGATGCCGAAATGGGCGAGCAGGCGGCCGGTGTGTCGGGTATCCTCGGCGGCGATCAGGGAGACCTCGCGGAGGACGCGCAGGGCGCGGGCGGAGATGTCCTCCAGGTTGCCGATCGGGGTGGCGACGACGTAGAGGATGCCCATGCGAGTAGCGCGATCCGCGTTGGTGAACGGATGATCGAACGGGTATACTCGGTGTACGGACAGTTATTATGCGTGCTTAGCGAATCGGCACGCGTTGCGGAGGCTCCAATCGCATGACCACCCCGTCGCTTTTCGGTGAGGCGCCGCCCGCAGCCCGGTCCGATGGGTCGCCGGCGACTGGCACCACCGGCGCGGCGAGCAGGGCGCAAACGCAGTCATTGTATCGGAAGTACCGGCCCCAGTCGTTCGACGCCGACGAACTGGTCGGGCAAGAGCACATCGTGCGGACGCTGCGCAACGCGATCGCGCTCGACCGGGTGGCGCACGCGTACCTCTTTTGCGGTCCGCGCGGGACCGGCAAAACGACGACGGCGCGGTTGCTGGCGAAAGCGGTCAACTGCCTCGATCCCGACCCGGCGCGGCGTCCCTGCAACGTCTGCGAGAGTTGCCGGGCGATCGCGTCGGGCGCGGCCACCGACGTCATCGAGATCGACGCGGCCAGCAATCGCGGGATCGACGACATCCGCGAGTTGCGGGAGCGGGTCAAGTACGCGCCGACCCAACTGCGGACGAAGTTCTACATCATCGACGAGGCGCACCAGATCACCGGGGCGGCGGCGAACGCCTTTTTGAAGACGCTGGAAGAACCGCCGGGTCACACGAAGTTCGTGCTGGCCACCACCGATCCCGAGGAGTTGCTGCCGACGATCGTCTCGCGTTGCCAGCGGTTCGATTTCCGCCGGATCGGTGCCGAGGCGATGGTGGGGCGGTTGCGCGCGGTCGCGGCGGCAGAAGGGCTCGCGATCGAGGACGACGCGTTGTGGGTGATCGCGCGCCACGCAACCGGGAGTTTGCGCGACGCACTCGGGTTGCTCGATCAACTGGCGGTCTACGGCGAGCGGGAGGGCGGGGCGACGACGATCGACGCGGCGGCCGTTCGTGCCCTGCTCGGGGTGAGCCGAAACGACCGGATCGAGACGCTGGCGACCGCGCTCGCGGAGCGGGACGCGGCACTGGCGCTGGGAACGGTCAACGCCGCCGTCGAGGCAGGGGAAGACCCGCGGCAATTGAACCGGCAGCTCGTCGCCTACCTCCGTGTGCTCTTGCACCAGCGCGCGGGGGGATCGCCGGACGCGGACGAGCGGGCGAAGGAGTTGGCGGCGCGCTTCGGGTTGGCCGAGATCGCGCGGTTGGCGCGTCTGTTCAGTGAGGTCGATTACAAAATTCGGCATTCGTCGTACGCCCACCTCCCGTTTGAGGTGGCACTCGTGGAGGGTATCCTGCGGGGGCCGGAGGCGGAGTCCGCTGTTCGTGCGGAGGGACAGACCGCACCGTTGGGGAGTTTGCCGCCCCGACCGGGCGAGCGAAACGGTCGAGATGAGGACGTGCCCGAACGACCGCCGACGACCGCGTTGCGCGATCGCGTTCGCGGCGTCGCGAGCCGACCGGTGAGTCCGGTTTCCTCCGCGCCACCGGCCGAAAGTCCGTCGCTTTCCGAGGAATCGTCGTCGCGGCAGGCGGGCGACGTCGCACCCGGGTCGGGTCCTTCGGCGGCGGCGGGCGACGGTCGGTCGCCGTCGGTGGAGCAGTTGATCGACCTGTGGCCGCGGATTCGGCTGGACGTGAAGGCGGTCAACCGGCGGATCGAGGCCCTACTCAGCTCGATCGATCCGGTCGACGTGAGGGGAAACGAGGTGATCTTGGCGGCCGCCTACGCGTTCCATCGCGACCGGATGAACACCGATGAGGTTCGCGCGGTGGTCGACGACGTGATCGGCCGGCACTTGCAGCGTCGAATCACGACCGTCTGCGTTCTCCGCGGCGAGGAGTCGGGTACCGGCGCGGGCGCGACTGCCGTCGCGACGCCGCGACCAAAGTCCGCGGTTCGCGAGGAAGCTCCGGCCAAACCGGTCGCAGCCGCGGCGGTGGATGAACCGCCCCCGCCCATGGACGACGATGCTCCGCGCGACGACGACCTGGACGATCGCCGGCTGAAAGCGGCCAAAAACATCTTCGACGCCGAAGAGGTGACGCCTTAGCGAGCCGCGAACGGGCTGGCGGCGACCGGGGAAGACGCCGGCGAGGCAACGGGCGAGGCAATCGGCGACGCGGCCGGCGAGGCGACGGGCGTGGCGGGTGCGGCGGAGCCGCGGTAGACGATGGTCGGGGTTTCGCCGGCCCGGGCGCGGTAGAGGGTGGTTGCTGGTTCGCCGGAGGCGGGAGCCGTACTCCAGATCAAGCCGTCGGTCGTCCACCAGATGTTGGTGACGCGCTCGCCGCTGCCGACCGGGAGGCGGAGCGTTTCGCCGCTGCCGATCGGTTGCAGCCAGAGGCTGTCGACGGGGTTGCCGCTGTCGTCGGGCACGGTGACGACGTAGGCGACGCCCTTGCCGTCGGGGGAGACGGCGAAGTTCGTGATCGCCGAAACCGGGCCGACGCGGGAGGCACCGGCAACGAGAGCGGGGGTGCCACCGGTTGCCGGAATTTGGAAGAGGTCGCCCCCGAAGGTGGGGTCGCCGACGGTCGAGGCGAGGGTGTAGAGCAAGGAGGCGCCGTCGGGGTTCCAGGCGGCGCGGGCGACGGTCCGGCGGCCGTCGGTCGACGGTGGCACCACGGGAACGGGATCGAGGGGAAGGGCACCCAACGGGGCGACGTAGAGCCCGCCGGCCTTCTTCGGCGAGACGGGGTTGACGAAGGCGATGGCGTCGCCCCGCGGCGACCAGGAGACCTGACCGGGTGCGGCCACGCGCGCCGGGCCGACCAGGAGACGCGGATCGCCGGAGCGGGGGATTGACAGGATGCCGCCGGAGGCGAGACCGGCCAACACCTGCGCGCCATCGGGCGACCAGGCCAGGCTGTAGGCCCCGGCCGGTGATTTGGCGGTCGGGGTAGCGAATCGGCCGAGGTTCTTGACGCGACGGACTTCCTTGCCATCCGGGCCGATCAAGACGAGGTCGACGCGGTCGGCGGGTTTGCCGGGGGCGACCAGGAGGGCGACGAGATCGCCGCTCGGGGAGGCGCTGTAGGCGAGGATGCGGCCGCCGGCGCCGGTCCACAGCGGGCGGGGTTGGGTCCAAGGGGCGGTGAACGCGACCAGGTCGTCGCCGACCTGAAGGACGATCGAGGAGGCGCCGCCGGGTGCGGCCAGGAGTTGGGCGACCGGGACCGGGGACGACGTCCGGGAGGACGAGGTGACGGTTGGGCGGGCGATGCCGGGTCTGGTCGGGGTTTGACCGGGGCCGCCGGTTGGCGTCGGTTGGTTGGCGAAGCTGGGTCCGGTGTCGTCGGCGCAGGCGACGAGGGTCGCACAGAGGAGCAGGGGCACCAGCCGGGCCAGAAGGCGGGCGGAAACCCTGGTCGAATGGTGTGCAAAACGTTGACGTTGTCTGGGCACCGGCCTATAGTGCGGATAGTGGAGGGCTGCTCGCCGTGCGGCTGTTCGATCGCTTTCGGTCCGAACCAGTGTATAACACGCGGGCGGTGGTTCAACGGACGGGGGTGCCGGCGGATACGTTCCGGGCTTGGGAGCGGCGTTATGGCTTGCCGCGGCCGATGCGCAGCGCGGGCAATCAGCGGCTGTATTCCGAGCGCGACATCGCGATCATCGGTTGGTTGCGGGATCAGACGCGGGCGGGCTTGACGATCAGTCAAGCGGTGGCGCTGTTTCGTGTGGGCGAAGGCGAGGCGGCGGTCGTCGCGACGGGCGAACTGGATTCGGCGCCGGTGCGGTCGGACGGGCGGCGGGGGCCGCGGGGTGACGCGAATCGCCTTGGCGGGTTCCGGGAACGGGTGGTGGAGGCGTTGATCGCGTTCGACGGCGGGGCGGCCGAGCGGGCGGTCGAGGAGGCGGTGGCGTTGGTGGCGGTGGACGGGGTCTGTCGCCACGTACTCGAAGCGGGTTTGGTCGAGATCGGCGAGCGGTGGGAGCGGGGCGAGGTGGGGGTCGGCGCCGAGCATTTCGCGAGCGGTTACGTCATGCGCAAATTGGCGGCGCTGTTCAATCTGTCGCAACCGCAGTCTGGACGGGGGCCGGTCGTGGCGGCGTGTGTCGAGGGCGAACTGCACGAGATCGGGTTGCTGTCGAAGAGTCTGGTTTTGTCTCGACACGGGTTTCGGGTCGTGTACCTGGGGGCGAATCTGCCGTGCGCCGATCTGATGGGCGTGGTCCGGGAAGTGGGGGCACCGGTGGTGTTGCTTTCGGCGACGACGGAAACGGCATGTGGGAAGCTGCGGGAGACGATCGCGGTGTTGCGGGCGGCGAAGGTGGGGAGCGTGGGACCGCTGGTGGGCTACGGCGGTCGGCTCTTTCGCGAACGGCCGGAGTTGCGAGACGGGGTGGACGGCGTCTTTTTGGGCGATGAGGATCGTGACACCGTCGAGACGGTGGAGCGGATGATGGCCGGGGTCGAGACAGGTTTGCCGGGATAGGCATCGGGCGGGACGCCGCGTGCTAGACTCGTGGACCGGTGGGGTGGGCGGTTTTGGCCGGCGATTGGTCGGCGTGGTTTGAGGTGTCGTATGCGGTTGACGATCGAGGACGTGGAGCACGTGGCGGCATTGGCGCGGTTGGGGTTGACGGCGGCGGAGAAGGAGCGGATGCGGGATCAGCTGTCGGGGATCCTGGAGCACATCGCGGCGTTGGAGGAGATCGACACGGCGGCGATTCCGCCGACGGCGCAGACGATCGCGTTGACGAACGTGATGCGGGAGGACGAGGTGCGGCCGTCGTTGCCGGTGGCGCAGGTGCTGGCGAATGCGCCGCGGCGGAGCGGGGATTTCTTCGAGGTGCACACGCCGTTGGGCGGGGACGAGGGCGAGTCATGACGCGGGAGTTGTGGGATCTGTCGGCGGTCGAGGCGCGGCGGTTGCTCGATGGGCGGGAGATTTCGGCGGTCGAGTTGACGGAGGCGCACCTGGCGCGGATCGAGCGTCTGGAGCCGGTGCTGTTTTGCCACATCGAGGTGACGGCGGAGGTGGCGCGGGCGCAGGCGGCGGCGGCGGACAAGAGGATCGCGGCGGGGGAGGCGGTGGCGCTGACGGGAATTCCGGTGTCGCTGAAGGACGTGCTGGTGACGGTCGATGCGCCGACGACGGCGGCGTCGAAGATCCTCGAGGGGTACCGGTCGCCGTACGACGCGACGGTGGTCAGAAGGTTGCGGGAGCAGGGGGCGGTGTTCGTCGGGAAGGCGAATACGGACGAGTTCGCGATGGGGTCGTCGACGGAGAATTCGGCGTACGGGACGACGCGGAATCCGTGGCGGACGACGACGGTGCCGGGCGGGAGTTCGGGCGGACCGGCGGCGGCGGTGGCGGCGGGGGAGGCGATCGTGTCGCTGGGGTCGGATACGGGGGGGTCGATCCGGCAACCGGCGGGGTTTTGCGGGGTGGTGGGGGTGAAGCCGACGTACGGGCGGGTGTCGCGGTACGGGTTGATCGCGTTCGGGAGCAGTCTGGATCAGATCGGGCCGTTCGCGCGGTCGGTGGAGGACGCGGCGATCGTGTTGGCGGCAATCGCGGGGCATGATCCGCTCGATGCGACGTCGGCGCCGGTGCCGGTGCCGAATTATCGGGCGGGGCTCGGAGGAGACCTGCGGGGGACGCGGATCGGGGTGGCGCAGGAGTACACGGTGTCGGGGATGGAGGCGGGGGTCGAAGCGGTGGTGGCGGCGGCGGTCAAGTGCCTGGAAGGGTTGGGGGCGGAGTTGGTGCCGGTGAGTCTGCCGCACACGAGGTACGCGCTGCCGACGTACTACATCACGGCGCCGGCGGAGGCGAGTGCGAATCTGGCGCGGTACGACGGGGTGAAGTACGGGTTGTCGGTGGAGGCGGGGTCCTTAAGAGCGATGTACGAGCGGACGCGGGGCGAGGGATTCGGGGCTGAGGTGAAGCGGCGGATCATGCTGGGGACGTATGCGTTGAGCAGTGGCTACTACGATGCGTACTACGTAAAGGCGCAGAAGGTGAGGACGTTGTTGAAGGAGGATTTCGACCGGGCGTTCGAGCGGGTGGACGCGATCGTGGCGCCGACGTCGCCAACGGTGGCGTTTCCGATCGGGGCGCGGACGGACGATCCGTACCAGATGTACCTGGCGGATGTGTTCACGATCCCGGCGAACATGGCCGGGATCGCGGGTGTGGCGGTGCCGTGCGGGTTCTCGGACGGGTTGCCGGTGAGTTTGCAGGTGCTTGGCAAGGCGTTCGACGAGGCGACGGTGTTGCGGGTGGCGGATGCGTACGAGCGGGCGGCGGGGTGGTCGGGGAGAAGGCCGGAGTTGTAGGCGGCAAGGCGGCAAGGCGGCAAGGCGTTAGGGGAACGATGGGATTTCCCTCCGGGTCGGATCGGGTGGATTTCGCGGGCAACCCTCACCCCCGGCCCCTCTCCCGGTGCGCGGGAGAGGGGAGCGCGTTCATGGGCGTGGGGGTGCGAGGGGCGGGGCGGCGCCGACGAGGGTGGCGGCTCGTTGCGGCGCGACCGGGAGGGGCACGTGGTAGCCGGCGTGTGCGGCCGGGGCCGTTGGCTGAGGCTGCGCAGGGGGCCGGTCCTGGATGCGTTCTCTGCCTGCCCAGGCCCGTCCACGCCATCGGGAGGTGACCGCTTGGGGAGGATAGTAGATCATGTGATCTGTTTTGTCAAGGGGTTATGAGGAGAAGTTTTGGATGGGGGCGGGGTGGGTCGAGGGGATTGACAGCTGGGCACGGGTTGGGGGTAGAATGGGGTGGGACGTTTTACGCCGACTGGACAAGGGAAGACGCTTCGTTTCGCCATGCCCGACCGTGGGTACCCCGGATTGCCCGGGGTGTGGCCTGCCGCTGGGGGAGGGAGCGCGCATGACCGGCCGTCGCCCGACGACGTGGACCCGCTGGCGGACCGTGCTGTTGTGCGTGCTGTTGTTGCTGCCGGGGACGCCGGAGACGCTGTCGCGGTTGGCGGCGGAGAAGGCGGGGATGCGGCGGGCGGCGGCGCTGGCGGCGCCGGGGCGGAACGCGCTGCCGGCGCCGGGGGCGCGGCACCAGGCGGCGCCGCCGGCGGCCTCCGGGGCCTACCCGCCGTACCCGCTCAACCACACGTTCGACGCCGAGACGGTGGACCTGGCGGGGGCGCCGACGAATTTTGACTTCGAGACGCCGGCCTCCGACGTCGGCACGCCGCCGACGAACTTCGACCTGGAGACGGCGCCGGGCGGGGTGGGGACGCCGCCGACGAACTACGACTTCGCGAGCGGGACGTTCGCCGGGTGGACGACGGGGGGTTCGCCCTCGATCCAGTCGGACGCGACCCAGGGCTCCTACGCCCAACTGAGCTCGGCGAACGCGGCGGTGACGACGGCGGCGTTCGCGGTGGACCCCAGCGCCCAGGCGTTCACCTTCCGCTTCAACTACGTGGGGTCGAACGGCGGGGCGGTCGGGCTGACGGTGTTGAGCGGTCCGACCTACGGGACCTCGACGAGTCTGGGCAGTCTGTCGTGCAGCGGGAGCGGCTGCGGCGGCTGGGTGACCTGGGCGTACGACGCGTCGGCGTTCGCGGGGCAGAGCGTCAAGCTGAAGTTCCTGCGCGGCAGCGGCGGGGTGGCGGTGGACGAGGCGCAGGCGGGGATCGCCGTGCCGGGGTTCGCGCTGGCGGGGCGGTCGCGGTTGTGGGCGGGCGGCGGCAACCGCTACGTCGAGGTGGCGAGCGGGAGCGTGACGACCGGGGCGATCGCGGTGGACGCCGGGGCGCAGTTCGGGTCGGTGCGGCTGGCGGGGCAGACGGCGAGCGGCGACCAGTACACCGTCGACGTGCTCTCCGGCACCGGCTACGCGACGAGCACCCAGGTGGCCGGCGGCACGGCGGCCGATGCCTGGACGCCGGTGCTGTTCAACATCGCGCAGTGGGCGGGGCAAAGTATCGAGGTGCGGGTGAGCCGGACGGCGGCGGGGTCGATCGGGGTGGACGACGTCGGGGTGCAGCGGATCGAGGCGCCCGGCTGGAGCGTGGCCGAGGACGCGGTGCGGGTGGACGACGGCCAGGGCGGCACCGCGGTCAAGATCGACGGCAACCTGACCAGCAGCGCGTTCACGCTGCCGGTCGACGTGCAGCAGTTGTTCTTCCGCTACCGGGCCAGCGACCCGGACCACACCGGGGTCTACGCCGAACTGCTGCGGGGGCCGACGTTTGCGACGGTAACGGCGCTGTCCGGGGGACCGCTGGGCGGGCCGAGCGGGGTCTGGAAGTCGTACGCGGCGCTGGTGACGGCCTACGCCGGGGAGACGGTCAAGCTCCGGTTCCGGCCGCAGTTGCAGGCGGTCTACGTCGACGACGCGGGGATCCCGCAGCAGTCGGTGCCGGGGTGGACGCTGACGACGGACCTCGGGTTCGGGGCGGCGGTGCCGGGGGCGGACGCCGACGGGACGTACGTGACGGGGAGCAACGGGGCGCTCCTGATGACGAGCAGCCCGCTCGACGCCGGGATCGTCGACGTGCCCAACCACGTCGACCTCAGGAGCTATCTGGTGCGGGCGGCGATCGGGCAGGGCAACCCGAGCCAACTGGTGGTGACCTGGGTGGAGGAGGCGACCGGGGCGACCACCGTGGTGCTCTCGACGGCGGCGACGACGCCGACGGGGGTGACGAACTACCGGTTTTCCCTGGCCGACTCGCTGGGGACGCGGGGGCGGCTGCGGGTCAAGCTGACCGGGGGCGGCCGGATCTATGCGATCGCCGACAACGCGGCGTCGCAGCAGCTGGCCGAGCCCTTCTCCCAGCAGGCCGGCTCGGGCATCGACACGAGCACGGGGTCGTTCGGCACCAGCGAGACCGACCTGGCGGTGGAGGGCGGGCCGCTGCCGCTGGTCTTCACCCGGTACTACGCCGGGCACAGCGACCGCCTCGGCGAGCTCGGCTACCGCTGGAGCACGAGCTACGACACGTTCCTGGGGATCTACGGCAGCGACGTGGCCGTGGTGTTCGGCTCGGGCAAGGAGGAGGTCTTCCACGAGAGCGGCGGGGTCTACAGCGCGGTCGACGTCCGGGTCAAGAGCACGCTCACCCAATACACGAGTCCCCCCGACGGGGTCGACTACCGCTACGTCACCAAGGACCGGCTGACCTACAACTTCGAAGGCGACGGCGACCTGATCGGCATCGTCGACACGAACGGCAACGCGATCACGCTGTATCGCGACCCCATTACCGAGTTGGTGACGTCGATCGAGGACACCGGCGGGCGCACGCTCGACCTCGCCTACGACGGGAACGGGCGATTGGCGTCCGTGACCGGGCCGGACGGGGCGGTGGTGACATACACGCACGACGGCAACGGGGATCTCGTCGCGGTGGACAAGCCGACGGACGGGCGGACCGAGTACGTCTATTCGAAGCACCGCCTCACCCAGGTCAAGCAGCGGCAGGGGGACGACCTGGCGTCGTCTTCGATGGTGACGGTGCTGAGCAACACGCTGGACGAGGTCAACCGGGTCGTCGAACAAACCGACGCCGCCGGCAAGTCGATCCAGATCGCCTACCTGAGCGGGGCCGACCAGGGCATCACCCGGGTCACGGACCAACTGGGCGAGGACACGGACTACTACTTCGACGCGTTCGCGCGGACGACGCACGTCGTGTTGCCGACGGAGGAGGTCACCCAGTTCGTCTACGACGCGGACGGCAACCTCCAGAAGGTGATCGACCCGGCCACAAACGACTACCAATTCGCCTACAACGGTGCCGCCGATCCCACCTCTGTCACCGATCCCCTCGGCAACCCACTCGCCATCACCTGGGACAGCGCGAAGCACCTGCCGACGCAGGTGACGAACGCGCGCGGCACGGTGACCGTCAACAGCTACGACGCCGCCGGCAACCTGGAGAGCACGACGATCGATCCGGGCGATCCGCCGCACCTCAACTTGCGGACCGATTACGCCCACGACGGGGACGGCAACCTCACCAGCCAGACGGTCGACCCGGGAGCGGCGCCGCACCTCAACCTGGTGACCACCTACGCATACGCCGCCGACGGATCGGGTTTGGTGACGGAGAAGACGATCGATCCGGGTACCGCTCCGCACCTCAACCTCACCTGGAGTTGGACCTACGACGCCGCCGGGCGCAAGACGACCGAGACCGACCCGAACGGGCACACGACCACCTTCGTCTACGACCCCTTCGGTCGCCTGCACACGGTGCGCGATGCGCTCGACGGCGAATACGGCTATGTGCGCGACATCGCCGGGAACATCGTCGAACTGTCCGACCCGCTCGGGCACAAGGTGCGCTGGACGTACGACGAGCGGGGACTGGTTCAGACGCGCAAGGACCCGGCGCTCGGCACCGTCACGTTCGGCTACGACGACGCGGGCAAGGTCACCTCGTTGACCGACCAGCTTGGCCAGACGATGACCTTCGGGTACGACGAGGCGCACCGGCGAACCAGCCGGACCGATCCGCTCGGGCATGAGGTCACCTACACCTACGATGCCGCTGGGCGCGTCGCCAGCCAGACCGTCGATCCCGGCGCCTCGCCCCACCTCGACCTCACGACGAGTTACACATACGACGACAAGGGCCAGTTGATCGGCATGACCCTCCCGAACGGCGGGGTCTGGACGTATACCTACGACGAGAACGGCAACCTGACGAGCGAAACCGACCCGCTCGATCGCGAGACGACCTACGCCTACGACCCGGCCGATCGCCTGACGGCCGTGGTCGTCGATCCCGGTTCGTCGCCGCACCGGAACTACACGACGACCTATGCCTACGACGCGGCCAGCCGCTTGATTGCCGAGACGGCTGACCCAGGGTCGTCGCCCCACCGCAACCTGACCACGGCGTACGCGTACGACGCCGCCGGGCGACGGGTGTCGGTCACCGTCGACCCCGGCACCGCCCCGCACCTCAACCTCGTGACCGCCTACGCCTACGACGGGGCGGGCAACGTCGTCCACGTGACCGACCCAACAGGGCAGATCACCTGGTTCGAATACGACGAGCTCAACCGGCTGGTCGAGACGACCGATCCCCTCCAGCGGGTCACGACCTACGCGTACGACGCCGCGGGCCGGCGGACGAGCGTCACGCTTCCCTCGGGATTGACGACCTCCTACGCCTTCGACGCGCGGGGGCTGCTCACGGAGGAGATCGTCGACGCCGGAACCTCTCCGCACCTGAACCTGACGACGACGTACGAGTACGACGCGAAGGGGCAGCGGACCGCCGTGACCAACCCCCGGGGCTTCGCGACGCTCTACGGGTACGACGTTGCCGGCCGGTTGACGACGGTCACCGACGCCCTCGACGGCGTCGTCTCGTTCGGCTACGACGCGGCCGACCGGCAAACCAGCGTCACCAACGCCCGCGGCAAGACGACGACCGTCGCCTACGACGAACTCGGCAACCCGACGGCGGTCACCGACCCGCTCGACCGGACCCGCACCTCGTCCTACGACCTCAGCGGTCGGCTCGACGGGGAGACGGACGCCCGCGGAATCGAGGTCGACTACTCCTACAACACCGCGAATCAGCCGGCTGAGATCGCGTACCCCGACGGAAGCATCACCTACACCTACGACACCGCGGGAGCACGAATCGGCATGTCCGACCCGTCGGGCGCGGTCGGCTGGAACTACGACGCGGCCGGCCGGCCGGTATCCGTCAGTTCGGCCGAGGGCACGATCGACTACACCTACGACGCCGACGGGCGTCGCGCGTCGATGACCTCCGCCGGCACGCACACGGTCGATTACCAGTACGACGCGGCCGGACAACTCCTGCACCAAACCGATTGGAACAACCTCACCACCGACTACGCCTACGACGCCGACGGCCGGGTCACGGGCGAGGTGCGCCCGAACGGGATCGAGACCGCCTACGAGCACGACACCGCCGGGCGACTGACGGCGGTCGAGTCGGCCGATGGCGGCACGCTCTTGCAGCGGTTCGCCTACGCGCTGGACGAGGACGGCAACCGGGTCGGGACGACGGTGACCGGGACGGCGGTGACGAACGGGACGGAAAGCTACGCCTACGACGAGCTCGACCGGCTGACCGACGCCACCTACGTCGACGGGCTGCACGTGGCCTACGCCTACGACGCCGACGGCAACCGACTCGCGCAGACGCCGGATGGCGGCACGGCGACGAGCTACGCCTACGACGCCGCCGACCAACTCACCTCGGTGAGCGGGGCGCTCAGCCTGACCTACGACTACGACGCGGACGGGAACCGGATCGCCGCCGGCAGCGACGCCTTCGCCTACGACTGGCGCGACCGCCTCGGCGAAGCGACCGTCGACGGGACGACGGCGGAGTACACCTACGCCGGTGACGGCCTGAGAACGAGTGCGACGGTCGGCGGGAGCACCACGCCGTACCTCTGGGACCGGGAAGCCGGGCTGGCGGAACTCGTCGACGATGGCACGACAAGCTACGTCCACGGTCCGGCTGGTCCGCTCGCCGAGACGAGCGGGGGCGCGACGAGCTACCCGCTCCGCGACGGGTTGGGCACGACCCGCGCCCGGACGGATGCCGCCGGCGCGGTCGTCGGCACGAGGGAGTACGACGCCTGGGGCAACCTGCGGGCGCAGTCGGGCAGCACGAGCGGCCTCGGCTGGTCCGGGGAACTGCGCGACCCCACGACGGGGTTGACCTACCTGCGCGCCCGCGACTACTCGCCGGCGACGGGGCGGTTCACCTCCCGCGACGCCGTGAGCCCGAGCGGTCCGGGCACCCAGGGCTACAACCCCTACGCCTACGTGGCAAACAATCCCGTCACCCGCACCGACCCGAGCGGCCATTTTGCGGGCGTGGTCCACGGGGAAGCGGTGCTCAAGATCGGGGTGGAGGTCTCCGAGGAGGAGTCCGTCTGGGAGATGATCGCCTACAACGCGGAGGCGGAGGGCGTCACCGAGGCGCTGGCCGTGACCGGGGCCGAGGTCGTCTTCATGTTCGCGGTCGCCCTCGTGGTCCTCGTCGCCATCGTCGCCGTCATCTGGCTCGTCAACGAACTCGTGCGCTGGTGCATGGAGGGCGGCTGCGCGAAGATGGCCGGCTACGTCGAGGCCGGCGTCACGTGGATCGCGCGCGCCGGGCACGTCGCCGAAGTCGGGACGTTCCTGACCTCGGTCGGCACGGCGACGCAGCCGCAGGACGACCCGTGCGACGACCTCGTGTGGACGGGCGAGAATTGGGCGCCCTACTACGGACCGAAGCCAGAGGAATGCAACGACGACGAGCCGGATTGCGACAAGGCACTGAAGCTTATTGATCCTAACGACATTGGGCACGTCTTGGAACAGCACGGCGACTTCGCCCCTGAGCGCAAGGGGCAGTTCGCCGATCAGTACGACATCCCATACTGGATCGCGGCGGCCATTGCCGCACCTGATCCGGGATATCCCGCCTTCGCGCCACCAGGAAGCAACGCACCCTGCGAACTCGAGAAAACCTTCCCTGGCGAAACGATCGGCACCACCCGGGCCGGACAACCGTCGAACATGATCAGGATCTTCTACGATTTCGAAGGCAACATCTATACGGCGTATCCCGCTTGATGGAGCATCTCCGGTAATGGTGGCTCCATCTCGCCAGAAGGAGGACCGATGCCGTTTGAGATTCTCTGGTCGGTAGTCGATGGCGCCTGGGAAGAGGCTGCCGAAACGGCCCGGCTCAATCCATCGGGGTCCTATTTCGACCGGAAACGATTGGCGGCCATTCGGCTGCTTCCCGGACGTGTGCAATTCCGCGCGGACGACAGCCTCCTGTTTCCTGGGCAGATGTTTCAAGATATCCACCAGCGCCGTCTCCAGCATCGCCCTCAGGGGAACGGAGACTCCGAAGATCCGCCGGAGCTTTCGCCAGAGAGCGTGGCAGCTGCCGAACACGCGGGCATCGGAGGTCTGACCCTCGTAGATCTTTCTCTCCAGTTGGCAAGGATGATGACACAAGGTCGATTCGTCTCGGCTTCGAAGGGATCAACTGTGTACTGGCGAAACTCCGACGATGCGGACTCGATAGCGTTTACGAAGCAGGAGGGCGCGGTGAAAATCCAGTACTCACTCCTTACGGACCACTGGTTGACGGTCGCGGAGAGTGACTTCGTATCGGGAATCAACGAGTTTCTATCAGGTTTTGTCCAGATGGTGAGCGAATACGCCCCGGGTCTACTCGACTGGTTATCGTTCGCGCTGCTTCGTCCCTTTGCCCCGGCCAATCTGCCAAGCGGCGCATCGTCGAATGCAGGATGGTTGCGACATCGTTCGACCGAGGCTGCGCCGTCAGTTGCTGCGACGTTGGATCACGTCGGGCGAACGCGCGAGTCAATGACGGCGCAAAGAGTAGCCGCTCGCTTCGTGTGGGAACCCGAGAGAGTTGACTGGGCGAGGGCGCGGACCGCATGGGGAAGCGATCCTCCTGGCTCTTACTACGACACTCGTCTTCTGGTAGCCAAGGATCTCTTCCTCGGACGCGCGAGTCTCGAATGCATCAGTGGTGAGGTGGAGTTGACCGGTCCACTGCTTTACTCGGCAGAGTTGGTACGGGCTGGAGCTGTCCGAATGGGCCGTCCGATGCCGACTCTTGATACGGCTTCTCCTTCGTCCCAGCGATGGCCGCTGCTGGATCTGGCCTTGCAGCTCTGTCGTCGTCTCGTTCCCGGCGCCTTCGACGGGAGGCCAGGGCCGGCGGCCGACTTCTACCGGTGGCCGGACCCGAACGGGTGGATCGGCTTCGGCCCTGTCGGCGGCGGAGCGATCATCCGCCCCCACTTGCTCGCGGAGATGGAGGCGGCGGTCGGCGCACCGACCTTCCGCGCCGCGGCCGACCTGTTCCTCCGGCAATTCGTCGTCGAGACCTTCTCGCGTGCCCCGGAGACCTTGACCTGGCTCGCATTCCAACCCCTTATTGAGTACGTGCAGACTTCGCCTTGAGCTTGTGCTCCCACCCTGCGAGCGTCGACGCGTTCCCGCTGCGACGAGTCGCGCGTTGCCGTCGTCAGGACCGGCGAGGTGCGGCGGGGACGATGAGTGCGAGACCAACGCCAGCAAGGGAAGTGCTCGAGGGCTCGACAGTCCTCGGCGTGTACATCTCGGGACCGTGAGGGGGGCGATGTTCGAGCGATTCCTGGGGGCGTTCCGCCCGATCCCGGGGGAAGAACCGGCGTCCGACCCCCGTCGCGAATGGCCGTACGGCGAGGTCCGGGGCTTCCGCGAGCTCATGGACGCTTTCGCGGGCAGGGGCTTCAACGGCGGCGTTTACCGACTACACTGCGAATCATCCGGAGCAGTCGCAGACGAGATGGTCCGTGGGCGATTTTCCTGGCTCGAGGAACCAGCATACTGCTTTGGCTACACCTGGAACGGCATGCAATTGGCGCTGGACGGGGAACGACGCGACGCGAACGGTGAGCCGCTCGTGGTCTTGCTCGATCCGTCCGACGGAACGGCGTTCGAGATCGACGCATCATTCGAGGTCTTCCATGATGCGGAGATCGTGGACGACCCAGACAATTCCCTTGACTCGGAACTGTTCGACGCTTGGTCATGGGCCTACCAGAACATGTTGCCCCTCAAGCGCAACGAAATCGTCGCCTACAAGATCCCTCTGGTTCTCGGCGGAGGAGATACGATCGAGAACATGGGCGTGATCGACTTCGAGGTGGAGTGGTCCCTGACCCGCCAGATCCGGGATCAATTGCAGAGCCTCACCGACGGGACTCCGATCCGCAGGGTACAAATCGACTTAACAGAACTGAAGTCGCCGCAGTCAGGATCGGTGTCGACCGGTTTGGGGAGACTCCCGGTCGGTCCGAGTGCGCTTGGCAATTTGGGTTCTCGTGCTCGGCGCGACGCGGTCCCCTGCCCGCTCGACGCCGGGATCGTCGACGTGCCCAACCACGTCGACCTCAGGAGCTATCTGGTGCGGGCGGCGATCGGGCAGGGCAACCCGAGCCAACTGGTGGTGACCTGGGTGGAGGAGGCGACCGGGGCGACCACC
>DATBFX010000550.1:0-2977 GCA_036558305.1 Thermomicrobiales bacterium
AACGGCGCCAGGACGTAGGAGAGGGTGCCGCCCTGCAGGTAGAGGGTGCCGGACGGAAACACCGGCGCCCCTTTGTGCGCCACCGCCCGCGCCGCCATGATGCTGGCCGCCTCGTCGACGTGCGACGAGAGGTGCTCCGCCATCGACAACCGAATCAGGAACGCCGCCACGACCAGCGCCAGCATCGCCGCCGGCACCCACGATCCCGCCCGTCGCGTCTCTCCGTCCTCGTCGTCGAAGGCGAGGTGTCCGTTGGTCGCCTGGCGTCGCCACCAACTGCGCGCGGGAACCGTGGCCGGGGCGTGCCCGGGCGACCCCGGCGGCGTGGTGCCCGCGGGGTCGTGGGACATCACCTCGTCGCCGGCGGGCGCCGTGGCCATTCGGTGGATGGGGTCTGCCAGATTCGTGGGTTCGGACACGTCATCCGGTGAAGCGTTTCGGATCAACCGCGTGGACCGCGAAACGCGCTGCCGACCAGGGTTCCGTTCGGCAACGGAGTGTACCCGATGGGGAATCAGGCGAGACGTTGCAGGCGGATGACGGCGAGGCGACTGTGGTCGGGATCGCCGAGCAGGAGTTGCTGATCGTCGGCGAGTTCGAGGGGCGAATTGAGCGGGATGGGCTGGGGACCGCCCGCACCGTTGACCAGACGGAGACCGTCAAGGCGGCGATTGACGAACAACCAGCGGTCACCGTCGAGGTAGAAGTCGGCGACCGGGGTCGTGTCGACGCTGGGTCCGGGGCTCAGCCCGGTGGTCGCATGCCAGAGGTGAAGCGTCTTCTCGTGGTAGCCAGCGATCAGGTATTGGCCGTCGCGGGACCACGCTTTGCCGACCTTGCGATAGAGGTAGAGCAAGGGGAGGGTTGCCGGTCGACGAAGGGGCGTGCCGCACCAGGGGCAGGCGGGGGATTCCTCGCGAAACACGAACCACCCAAACTCGCAGGCGGGATTGGGGCACGGCACCAATTGGTCGTACATGCGGAGGAGCGCCTGTTCCCATTCCGAGGCCGCGGGGCGCAGCGCCGGGTTGTGGAGACCGGCGATGAATGCCTGGGTGAACAGGTGCTTCATGCGCGGCCCGAGCAGATCGATGCTGGGGAAGGCGAAGGACGGGCGGTTCGAGGGATCGGTGGGATGCTCGATGAACAGGGCTTGCGAACCGTACATCAGCCGGTCGTCGACGAGGGGATCGGCGTCGTGCTTCTTCGGTCCCCGCAACGGATCGACGACGAGGAGTCCGCGGTAGATGATGACGGCCAGCGCATGGCAATCGGTACGGATCGAGGGTTGGGCGGTGCCTTCCATCAACTCCGGCGCCATGTAGCCCTTCGTGCCGAGCACCGCCGGCGGCAAGAACCCCGGGACGACGAGGCCGTCGCAGTCGAGGAGCGTCGTCTGGCCGGTCGTCGGATTGACGAAGATGTTGTTCTCCGAGAGGTCCGAATGGCAGAGGCCGAGATTGTGCAAGCGACGCATCAACCGCGCCGCCTTGATGATGGTCACAACCATGCCGCGCCAATCGCCGCGCTCGTGAGGAGTGAGCACGCGCGTGCGGAAGGTGTAGTTGACCAGGTGCGAGAGGGGGATCTGATCGGTGACGCGCCGCATCACGACGCCGAGGCGCGGTTGCGCAACCGTCGCCTCCGGCCAGGCGAAGTAGGGTTTCCAGTAGGTCTCGTCGCGGACCGCGTTGTATTTGGTCAGGATCGCCTCGACGGCCTTCGCTCGCCACGGCTCCGGCGTGTGGTACAGCTTGACGACCCGCGTCCCGTCCGTCGTCGGATAGATCGCGCCATCGCCACCCTCGGCGAGGGGACTGTCCGCGCACTGGATCGTCGAGCCGTCGGCAAGGGTCGCGTTCACGGTGCCCTCTCGGAGTCAGGCGGATCGGGATAGACGGCGACCAGGGTCCGATCGTCGAACGACCGCGGTTTGTCGTAGCCCAACCACTCGAGGAGCGCGCCCGACGGCTCGGAACGACGCGAGGCGTCCTCGAGCATGCGGAAGAGCATCGCGAAGTTTTGCTCCGCCTCCAAGACA
The DNA here is from genome assembly GCA_036558305.1 of Thermomicrobiales bacterium. Taxonomy (GTDB): domain Bacteria; phylum Chloroflexota; class Chloroflexia; order Thermomicrobiales; family UBA6265; genus DATBFX01. Next base: position 2,042 of record DATBFX010000550.1, read on the forward strand.
TCGTCGCCGACCCCGTCGGTCATGACGGCGAGGAACCGCGGTGGGGCGGTCAGCTTGAATTGGCGGACGCGTCGCCACCAATCGCGATTGGCGACGCTGGTCAAGAAGACGACTTCGCCGGCGGTCCGACCGCTGTCTTCGCCGTGGCTGAGTTTTTCCCAGGTCCCGTCGTGCTTCTGCAACGCGACGAGACCGTCGCCGACCTGGCCGACGGCGACGAGCCGTTGCACGGGGCAATGGGCGACGACGAGGAGGGTCGTCGCCAAGTCGCGCATCGTGGTGCCGGGGCGGTCGGCGGCGATCGCTGCGGCTTCTTGCTCGATCGCGACGTAGGCTTTGTCGAGGGCGTCGACCATCACGCCCTGGATCGCCGAGGGGATGAATTCCTGCTGCGGCAGATTCTCGGTCAGGACGTCGACCGCGACGCGGGTCGCCACGTTGGCCCCGACCCGGGACAACGGGTAGGAGCCGCCACCGTCCGCCACGGCGACGACGTTCCAGTGCTGGCCGGCGTCGACGCCGGCCCACCAGTCGTCTTCGCGATAGGTCCCCTCGTGGGCGTGGAGCTTGCCGCGCCGGCTGGCCCCGGCGATCTGCCAGCCCGCGACGCCCGGACCGGTTCCGTGCATGACGTGCGGGACGGGGAAACGGGGATCGGTCGGTTCGCGCTCTGTCCAGGCGGCCGGCTTCGGGCGCTCGGGGCCGGGGGCGGGGCGGGGCCCGGCCGCAGCCTCCCGCGTCGCCCCCTTGCGTGCCGGGGGCGACGGGGATTCGCTCCCGTCCTCGGCCGCCGTGGCGGGCGGGACGGTGTCCCCTTCGGCAGCGGTCGCCTCGTCGGCGACGCCCCTGGGAAGCGGGTCGGTGGCGAGGTCGGTCGCCGGGATCGCGAGCGGCGCCGGACGCGGCTCAGGGGGCCGTTCGTCCGCCTCGCTCGCC
>DATBFX010000551.1:0-7034 GCA_036558305.1 Thermomicrobiales bacterium
AGCCGCCCCTCCATGGACCCGGCGCGTCGCCGCACCGAGCCGCCGCTGACCGGCGACCCGCCCAACCCGATCAATCCGCCCTCCGGCTGCCGCTTCCGCACCCGCTGCCCCTTCGCCACCCCCCTCTGCGCCGAACAGACCCCGCCCCTGCGCGAAATCGCCCCCCACCACTTCGCCGCCTGCCACTATGCCGAGTCATTAGACGGACAGACGGACAGACGGACAGTCGAGCGAGTGCTGAGGACTGAGGACTGAGGTCTGAGTGTTCTGGCGACTAACGACTGACGACTGACGACTCTGCTCTGTCCGCCTGTCCGCCTGTCCGCCTGTCCGCCTGTCCGCCTGTCCGTCACTCTAACGACGAACGACTCTCGACTGACGACTCACCACGCCCCCGATTCTTTGCTATCATTTTTGAAGTGGCTTCGCCATTGATCGCGCTGGCGAAGCGCGATGCGCTCCGGAACGCGGAGCGCATTTCTTGCGGTCGGGGTGCTGGTCGGAACGCCACGACCGACGCACGCGCGATGTTCCGCCCGCGGCGGGAAGGATGCAATCTCGGTGGAGCACTACGACTTCGCCGGACCATCTGTCTACGGATACGAGACGGATACGGTGCGGCGCGTGGCTTCAATCTCGGTCCATTCGTCGCCGCTCGCGACCCTTGGCGGCAAGGACGCAGGCGGAATGAACGTCTACGTTCGCGAACTCGCCTGCCACACCGCCCGCCTCGGACTCCCCGTCGACGTCTTCTCCCGTCGCACCGACCCCGATGCCCCCGAAACCCTCGCGATCTGCCCCGGCGTCAACCTCGTCAACATCGCCGCCGGTCCCGCCGCTCCTGTCGACAAGAACCGTCTGTTCGACTACCTGCCGGAATTCGCCGAAGAGATGGCGCTCTATTCGCTTCGCCACGGCACCCGTTACGATGTCGTCCATGCCCACTACTGGCTCTCCGGTTGGGTCGCCCACTTGCTGAAGCGCTATTGGGAGACTCCGTTCGTCCAGATGTTCCACACAACCGCCCACATGAAAAACGCGGTCTCCCCGATGGGACAACGCGAAACGCCGCTACGCGAGCGAATCGAATCCCAGCTCGTCCGTCTAGCCGACAGTTTGATCGCCGCCAATCCAGACGAACGCGCCGATCTGATTTGGCGCCAAAGAACGCGAGCCGAAAAGATCTGCACCATCCCCCCCGGTGTCGACGTCGAGCTCTTCACGCCGCGAGATCGTGCGATCTGTCGCTTGACCCTCGGCATTCCCGCCGACGAACCGATCGTCCTTTTCGTCGGTCGAGTCGACCCGATCAAGGGGATCGATACGCTTCTCTGCACCGCGCTCGCGTTTGACCGGTTCGGCACGAAGGCGACCATCCTCTTCGTCGGCGGCGACCTCGACGATGCCGGCGAGCCGGTCGGCCCGCTGAAGGGCGTGGTCGAGGAAGCATCCCGCCTCGGCGTGGCCTCTCGCTTCCGATTCGTCGGGTCGCAACCGCAAGACCGTTTGCCGCTCTACTACGGAGCCGCCGACGCCGTCGCGGTCCCCTCACGCTACGAATCGTTCGGTCTGGTCGCCGTCGAGGCGATGGCCTGCGGCCGGCCGGTCGTCGCCTCGCGCGTCGGCGGTCTGACGTTCACCGTCGAGGACGGCTGCACCGGTTACCTCGCGCCGGTTGGCGATTTTGGCTCATTTGCCGACCACCTGGCCCGAATCCTGGGAGACTCCGCTTTGCGCGATCGTCTCGGCGCCAACGCCCACGAGAGCGCCCAGCGCTTCGGCTGGGCGTCGGTCGCGGAATCGGTCCTCCACGTCTACGACCGCTTGTCGTCGGGCCATCGGGCAAACCTCTGTTGCCCGCAGGAGATTTTCGCTTAGCGTGCGACAGCGAAAGCCTTGGACGCGACCGCCGACGGAGAGGTCCTTCGCTCCGACAGGATGTTCAAAGAGGCGGCCCCCAATTGTACATCCTGAGCGAAGCGAAGGACCTCTTTCGGTTTCCGTAATCAGTAAGCGGGCCGTCTGCTCGTCTACGGGGTCTCAAATCTGTAAGGACGAGGAGGCGCTCGCGCGCCTCCACTCCCCTCCGTGTTCCACCATTCGGTTCGCCTACAACGAAGCCACCGCGTTCCGGAATATCCCCAGGAATTGGCGGACCTGCTCCTCGGTGACGACTAGCGGCGGTACGATCCGGATCGCCTGGTCGTAGGTACCGCAGTTGATCAAGAGGACGTGCTCCTCGTAGCACGCCTTGATGACCCGACCGACGGCGACCGGATTGGGCGAGCCGTCCGGTTGGACGAACTCCGCCGCGACCATCAGCCCGAGACCGCGAACATCGCCGATCACCGGATGGTCGACCTGGATGCCGCGCAGACCGTCCATCAGGATCCGGCCCATCTTCGCCGCGTTCTCGGGTAGGCGTTCGTCGCGCATGACTTCGAGGGTCGCCGCCGCCGCCGCGGTGCCGACCGCGTTGCCGCCGTAGGTCCCGCCGTGTGAACCCGGTGCCCACTTGTCCATGATCGCCCGGTCCGACACGACCGCGCTGACCGGCATCCCCGACGCGATCCCTTTGGCAACCGTGATGATGTCCGGCGTGACGTCGAAGTGCTCGAATCCCCACATCTTGCCCGTGCGGCCCATCCCGCTCTGGATCTCGTCCATGATCAACATGATGCCGTGCTTCGTGCAGAGCTCGCGCACCAGGTGGACCCAGCGTTTCGTCGGGAAGAGGTACCCCCCTTCACCGATCACCGTCTCCATCAGCACCGCCGCGACGTCGTCCGGCATCACCATCGTGTCGAAAAGGTGCTCCAACTCGGCGAAGTACCTGAGATCGGCGTCCTCCGCCGGTCCCTTGTAGGGGTTGCGGAAGAGGTAGGGGTACGGCGCGTAGTAGACGCCCGGCAAGAGCGGCTCGTAATGACCGCGCACCTTGGAACGCGAGGAAGTCACGCTCATCGCCGCGTGCGTTCGCCCGTGAAACGCACCGCGGAAGGCGATGAAGGCGGGGCGACCGGTGGCAACCTTGGCAAGCTTGAGGGCGCCCTCGACCGCTTCGGCGCCGCTGTTCGTCCAGAAGACCTGGTTGAGGTTCGGCGGCAGCGTTTCGGTCAGCAAGACAGCCGCGCGCATCATCGGCTCGTGGGCAAGGATGTTCTGCTGGGCGTGGATGATCTTGGCGGCTTGCTCCTGGATCGCCTGCACGACGTGCGGATGGCAATGACCGGTGTTGACGACCGCGATCCCGGACGTAAAGTCCATGTATCGGGTGCCATCGACGTCCCAGACGTAAATGCCCTCGGCGCGGTCGACGACCACCGGCGAGTACCGGCCAACGACGCGGGGGATAAGGTCCTTCGGATTGAGCGTCAGTTGCTGCACCACCATCGTCGCTCCTCGCTCGAGAGACAGCCGGCGCCTTCCGCCGGCCCAAGCTAACCGCTTCTCTACCTCCGCGCCGCGGCACTAACTCGACTGGGCCGTCTTCTTTTCGCGCTCGCGGAGTTCCTTGTAGTACTTCTTGGTCTTCGGAACCGGTTTCGCCTCTTCCGCAGCTTCGGCGGCTTTGCGATCGCGCACCGCCGCTGCTGCCACGTCCAACTCTTCTTCGAGACCGACTAAGTCGTTGTAGACGCGCACATTCGCGTTGGCGGCCGGTGTGCGCGCCAGCATCCTGACCAGTTGCAACAGCGAGTTGCTCGACGCCGACGAGGCCGCGGGGAGCGCAGCCCGCCGCATGATCTGGTCGACCGCCGCGATCGTCGCCGGGTCGGCGTTTCGTTCGATCAGCCGTTCGCGGATCGTCCGGAGTCCGTCCAAAACGTTCATCGTGCTTCTCCTTCGACTCCTCGATCCGACCGGGGTTGCGGGGCGCGACCTGCCGCCTGAGTATAGCATCGGCGCCTTTGCCCCCCGGTCCGGGCCGGTCGTGGTACCATTTCCGCAGTAAGTTGCCAGGGGTGCGCGGCGCGCTGAGAGTGTGGCCAACGCGGTCACCAACCCTCCGAACCTGATCCGGGTCATACCGGCGAAGGGACGGCAACGACCCAAAGCGATGGGTCAGCAGTGCGCCGACGGCAGTGGCCGTCGGCGTTGTTCGTTTCATGGGGACCCGTCATGGTTTCGTCTTCCCCGCTCTGGTTGGGCCCGCTGCCGAAAGCCCTCACCGTCGCCGGTTCGGATTCCGGTGCGGGCGCCGGTATCCAGGCCGACCTCAAAACGTTCGCCGCCCTCGGCGTCTACGGCACCTCGGCCCTGACCGCCGTCACCGCCCAAAACACCCAGGAAGTCGTCGCCATCGCCGAGGTGCCGGAAGAGGTCGTCGCCGCCCAGATCGACGCCGTTCTGGAGGACATCGGCGCCGATGCCGCCAAAACCGGTATGCTCTCCAGCGCCCCGATCATCGCCACCGTCGCCGACCGCCTCGAAGCCTGGGGCGTGACGAACCTCGTCGTCGATCCGGTCATGGTCGCCAAGAGCGGCGACCGCCTCCTCCAGATCGACGCCATCGACGAGCTTCGGTCTACGCTCCTCCCGCTCGCCCTCGTCGTGACCCCGAATTTGCCCGAAGCCGAAGTCCTCTCCGGTTTGACAATCCAGACCGAAGACGACGCTCGGCGGGCCGCCGGCGCGATCGCCGGCTTGGGACCGCGTTACGTCGTCGTCAAAGGCGGTCATCGCCGCGACGCACCGATCGACGTCGTCTACGACGGCCGTGATTATGTCGACCTCCCCGCCGATCGGATCGAGACACCCAACACCCACGGCACCGGCTGCACCTTCTCGGCGGCGATTGCCGCCCACCTCGCGCTCGGTGCGGCGCCGTTGGAGGCAATCGCCGCCGCAAAGGAGTACGTCACCGCCGCGCTCCGCGCGAGCTATCGCGTCGGCAACGGCCACTCGCCGGTCAACCACTTCCACGCCGTTCGCGCCGTCGAGGCACCGCTCGTGACCAAGGAGGAACGTTAGATGCACATCCGCGATGACCGCCCGCTGACGATCGCGGGACGGACTTTTTCCAGCCGCCTCATGGTCGGCACCGGCAAGTACCGGACGAGCGAGGAGATGAACGCCGCCTTCGCCGCCTCCGGTGCCGAGATCATCACCGTCGCCCTCCGCCGGATCGATTTCGACGATCCGAAGAGCCGCTCGGTCCTCGACGACGTCGATTGGAACCGCTACACCATCCTCCCGAACACGGCCGGCTGCCAGACCGCCGAGGAGGCGATCCGCATCGCGCGAATGGCGCGGGCGATGGAACTCTCGAACTGGGTCAAGCTCGAAGTCATCCCCGACCCCAAGTACCTCCTGCCCGACCCCATCGGCACCCTCGAGGCCGCCCGCATCCTCATCGACGAGGGCTTCGTCGTCCTCCCCTACATCGGCGCCGATCCGATCCTGGCGCGTCGCCTCGAAGAACTCGGCACCGCCACCGTCATGCCCCTCGGTTCACCGATCGGTTCGGGCCAGGGTCTGGTCAGCATCGAAGCGATCAAGATCATCGTCGAGCAAGCAACCGTCCCGGTCGTCGTCGACGCCGGTATCGGTGTCCCGTCGGACGCGGCGCAGGCGATGGAAGCCGGCGCCGATGCCTGCCTGGTCAACACGGCGATCGCCCTCGCCGACGATCCCGCCCTGATGGCCGAAGCGATGGCCGAGGGCGTCGCGGCCGGCCGCAAAGCGTTCCTGGCCGGGCGGATTCCGCGAAAAGCGTATGCGTCTGCCAGCAGCCCCCTTGCGGGCGTGGTCGGAGCCGTGGCGTGACAGAGATAGCAACCACGACCGTGCGGCACCCGCCCGACTCGGTTCGGGCGATCGGAGACGACGGAGAGGTCCTTCGCTGCGCTCAGGATGTTCAGTTTAGGCAAACCCCTCAGTTGAACATCCTGAGCGCAGCGAAGGACCTCTCCCGTTCCGCGCTCGTTCGGCACCTCGCGGTCTACCTGGTCGCCGACCCCGATCAAACGCAGCGAAACCTCATCGCCGACGTCGAAGCCGCCTTGGACGGAGGCGTCACCTGCGTCCAGTTGCGGGCCAAACCGCTAACGGACCGCGAAGCGCTCCAGCTCGCGTGGGAACTCGCTCGGCGGTGCGAGCGAACCGGTGCCCTCTTCGTCGTCAACGACCGCCTCGATCTTGCGCTGGCAGCAGGCGCCAGCGGGGTCCACCTCGGTGTCGACGACCTTCCGCTCCGCGATGCCCGCCGCCTTGCCGGCGCCGGTTTCGTCATCGGTTACTCCCCCGAAACCGACGAAGAGACGCTCGCGGCACGCGCCAACGGCGCCGACTACCTCGGCATCGGCCCGGTCTTCGGCACGCTCTCCAAGTCCGACGCCGGCGAGGCGATCGGGCTCGACACGATCCGCCGGCGGGCCCACCTGGCCGGCATTCCGGTCATCGGCATCGGCGGGATCACCGCCGAGACAGCACCTGCGGTCATCGAAGCCGGAGCAGTCGGGGTCGCAGTCGTCGGTGCCATCCTGCGCGCCAGCGATCCCCGGCGAGCGGCAGAGGAGCTGAGCGACGCGGTTTCTGGGACATTGGGCGCGTAGCATGGCCGTTAAGAGGCGGGTGCCGAAACTCATCCTGGTGACCGATCGGCGACGGTCAGCTCTGCCGGTCCCCGAACTCGCGGCAACGGCGCTCGGCAACGGCGTCGACCTCGTCCAAATCCGTGAAAAAGACCTAACCGATGCGGATGTGAGGTCGCTCACGCTGGCGACGCTCGACGCCGTCGGCGACCCGGCGCGCATCACCATCAACGGCCGTATCGCCATCGCAAAGGAACTCGGCGTCGGTCTTCATCTTCCCGAAGCCGGTCCGGCACCCTCCGTCGCCCGCGCCGACCTCGGACCGGCGGCGCTGATCGGGCGCTCGGTGCACTCGGTCGAATCGGCGCGATCCAGCGAAGGAGCCGACTACCTGATCGCCGGTCACGTCTTTGCGACGGCGAGCAAACGGGACCTCCCGCCGATCGGTGTCGACGGTCTGCGGCGAATCGCGGACGCCGCGCCGTGTCCGGTCCTCGC
>DATBFX010000552.1:0-3173 GCA_036558305.1 Thermomicrobiales bacterium
CGCGGCGCGCGGCGATTGCCGCCGGCAGTGCGGGAATGGCGCTGGGTGTTCTCGGGTTGGCCGCGGAACGCGTCGAAGCCCGGCGGGCGTCCACCGGCGAGTTCTCGTCCGGCGGTCTCGGCTTGTCGTTCGCCGAGTTCGAGGCGCGATACGGACCGGGTACCGCCGGTCAGGGGGCGCAGATCTACGCGATCGGCGGCGAGACGTACGCGGTCTTGGGGACGGCGGGGACCGATGCGGTGACCTCGATCTACTGGACGGCGAAGCCGCAACAGAGCGTCGAGCCGGACGAAGCCCTGGCGAAGATCGCGCCGTTCTTCCCGGACGATGCGAAGTTGCGCGAGGTCTACACCACGCCGGCGGCCGGGATCACACCGTTCGCCACGGTCCATCTCTATAAGAGCGCCGGTCTGGCCAAGGCGTTGGCGGGCGGACCGACGGTGACGAGCGGCAACTTCCTGGTGGCCTTCCAACTCGTCGGCGGATTCGATACGACGGTAACCGGGGTCAACGCGTTCGTCGGCGCCAAACCGTAGGCGCAGGGCAATCGCGACGCGTGACGCTCTGGACCGGTCCAGTAGCGGGATTGGCTATTGGTCGCCGGGGCGGCGTGTGCCATAATCCGGTATCGATCGCGCGAGTCGTTCGGGCGCCGAAGTCGGTCGTTCCGAACCCTCGCCCATCCCGCCATCAGCGCACCGAAGGAGTCCCCGAGATGCAGACGCCGATGCTGGAATACGCGTTTTTCGAGGGTCGGATCGTCCCCTTCGCCGAGGCCAACATCAGCATCGGCACCCACTGCGTCCAGTACGGCACCGGCGCCTTCGCCGGTATCCGCGGCTACCTCGATGCCGACGGCGAGACGATCAACATCTTCCGCCTGCCCGACCACGCCGCCCGTCTCCTCAACTCGGCGCGTCTGCTCCGGATGGAGTTGCCGTACGACCGGGAGTCGCTGGCGGCGACGATCGCCGGTCTCGTCGAGCGCAACGCGCCGACCGGCGATGTCTACATCCGCCCCTTTATCTACAAACCGGCCGTCCAGTTGACGCCGCGGTTGCGCGGGATCGGCGACGCGTTGGCGATCTACATGATGTCGATGGGCGACTACCTCAGCCTCGACCGCGGGCAAAAGGCGATCGTCTCCTCCTGGTGGCAGGTGCCGGACAACGCGATCCCGCGCCGGGGCAAGGTCTCGGGCGCCTACATCAACTCCGCCTTCGCCAAGGACGAGGCCGAGGAGAAGGGGGCCGACGAGGCGATCGTGCTCGACACCGCCGGTCACGTCGCCGAGGGGAGCGGTTGCAACATTTTCATCGTCCGCAACGGGACGCTGATCACGCCGCCGATCACCGGCGACATCCTGGAGGGGATCACCCGCCGCTCCATCCTCCAGTTCGCCCAGGACGAGGGGATCCCGACCGAGGCGCGGGAGATCGACCGGACCGAGCTCTACATCGCGGAGGAAGCGTTCTTCTGCGGCACCGGCGTCCAGGTCGCCTGGATCGAGTCGATCGACGGGCGCCCGGTGAGCAAGCAGGCCGGCCCGATCACGGAGCACCTGCGGACGATCTTCTTCGACACCGTCCGCGGCCGGTCGACCCGGTACGCGGATTGGCTGACGCAGGTGCGGGCGCGGGTGGCGACCGCCGCGGATTAGGGCGCATCGAGACGTGCTGGTCAGGAAACCCGGGAGATCATGGCGCCAAGCCCGTGTTACCGAAGGAAGCCGGCGCAAAACCGGACCTCATATCAGGGCTCGCTGTCGGCGGCAAAGAACGGAACCTGCGCCCGCCACGAGCCTCCGTCCCATTCGACCATGATGTGAAAGCACCCGGTCGCCGGGAAGATCACGTAGGACGGAAACTCCCGCCAGTCCCCGTGCTGGATGGGGATGGCGGGGTGCTCCGGATCGAGGACCGCGCGCTGGGTGATCGCCCCTCCATTGATCTGGAACCAGAGCGGGACGCTCCCGTCGCGCGAGCTACCGTGTATGGTGACCGTGCCCCGAAAATTCTGGGGATCGATCACCCACAACGCCTTCATCGGCCATCCGTAACCGGGGATCTTCGGTGCCGTGTTCCGGATTAAGAACTGCTCGGTCTTGTCGGATTGGGCCGCGCTGGCTGCGACCGGTGTCGCCGCTGGCCTCGCGCCCCATCCCCCCAACCACACGGGGCGTTTGCCGAGGCCGAAGGGGCCGAAGTAGCCTGCGGCTCCGGGAATCTCGACGGCGGGGGATGCGGGACAGGAGGCCAGCAGTTCGTCGATGGATACCGGCGTCGCAGCGCTCAGATCCACGCTAGGTGTTTTCGGCGCCGCACGTGCGAGCCCGTGCGTCGTATCTCGCGGAAACCAAACACCTGCGCCGATCAGCACGATTACTGCACCGACTACGAATGGGAGGAATGACGGTCGTTGCATGTCGTGACATCCTCTCGCTAGTGCCCAGCGTTCGGCGGCAGCCGCGGAAGGCAGGGGATCCCGGGGCTCCGCGGCGGTCGCCTGGGCGCGCGGTCGATCAGCGAGGGAGAATCCACGCGGAAAGCAACCCGGCAGCGAAGAGCAGAATCGCCGCATCCACAACGATCCAGGTCCGCAACGCTCCCCAAGTAGCGGGGTTCTGCACCGGGCAACGGTGTGTCACGTTTCGGACTATGCCCAACGCCCGTCCCAGACCATGCGCGGCCCCAGCGAAAGCGGCAACTTCGTACTTCTCGGTGACCACTGCCAGCGGTAGCAACAGCCAAAACGATAGGTAGGCATTACGCGTGGCCGCACCTGGACCGAGGATCGCCCCCCAAATCGACCAGACCTGCCATTTCGCTCGTCCCCTGAGCCATTGGGCCGGAATCTGCCACCTGGATCCGGGAGCCTTGAGGCGGATACCGAGGATGGTGGCAGCGCCGTACCCGACCCCGTAGCCTGCCCCGCCGAGCGCCAGCGTGTGGCGAAGGGCATTGCTTGTGCCAAGTGCAACGCCGACACCGAGCCAGACCAGAGCACCGGGTCCAGCGAACAGGAATCCTATCAACGCGGTCTTCAGCGTGCGCCCCCGTCCCGAGGGCATGGCGACCGTGGCGGCCGCGTTGAACCCTCAGGGCGACACGCGCTTCGCGTAGCCGACAAGAGCGGCCGTACCGATGCAGGTGGCGGCGAACACGGCCGTCGTG